>NZ_QORZ01000029.1:0-96146 GCF_008368785.1 Bacillus sp. AY3-1
ATCTAGTTTTGAAGGAATATGCCTTCATAGTTTGGTGATGATGGCAGAGAGGTCACACCCGTTCCCATACCGAACACGGAAGTTAAGCTCTCTAGCGCCGATGGTAGTTGGGACCTTGTCCCTGTGAGAGTAGGACGTCGCCAAGCAATTATTAATCCGCAGTAGCTCAGTGGTAGTGCTATCGGCTGTTAACCGATCGGTCGTAGGTTCGAGTCCTACCTGCGGAGCCATTATGCTTCCATAGCTCAGCTGGTAGAGCACTTCCATGGTAAGGAAGAGGTCACCGGTTCAAGCCCGGTTGGAAGCTTGGGAAGAGTTTTAAAATTTTTGGCCCGTTGGTCAAGTGGTTAAGACACCGCCCTTTCACGGCGGTAACACGGGTTCGAATCCCGTACGGGTCACCACTTTTGGAGGATTAGCTCAGCTGGGAGAGCACCTGCCTTACAAGCAGGGGGTCGGCGGTTCGATCCCGTCATCCTCCACCATATATATTTTAAATGTCGGAGGGGTAGCGAAGTGGCTAAACGCGGCGGACTGTAAATCCGCTCCTTCGGGTTCGGCAGTTCGAATCTGCCCCCCTCCACCATTTTTTTAAAAATAACCTGAGAGGGTTTATTTTTTTGAAAAGATAACCATACTAGTAAATATTAATGGGCTATAGCCAAGCGGTAAGGCAACGGACTTTGACTCCGTCATGCGCTGGTTCGAATCCAGCTAGCCCAGCCATTTACGAGCCATTAGCTCAGTTGGTAGAGCATCTGACTTTTAATCAGAGGGTCGAAGGTTCGAATCCTTCATGGCTCACCATTTTCGCGGAAGTAGTTCAGTGGTAGAATACAACCTTGCCAAGGTTGGGGTCGATGGTTCGAGTCCATTTAGGCCCACCATACAACTTTTGGGGCCTTAGCTCAGCTGGGAGAGCGCCTGCCTTGCACGCAGGAGGTCAGCGGTTCGATCCCGCTAGGCTCCACCAAAAAGCTATTTTAAATAGCAAATGGTATGTTCTTTGAAAACTAGATAACAGTTTCATATTTGTCATTTAAAATGGAGAAAACGCGAAAATAAAGGATGGGGATAATTGTGAAAGTTGTTATTGCATCTGATTCATATAAAGAAAGCTTAAAAGCTATAAAAGTATGTGAAGCTATTGAAAGAGGATTTGGAGCAATTTTTCCTAAAGCAGAGTACGTAAAAATACCAATTGGAGATGGAGGTGAAGGAACGGTTGATTCACTTGTGGATGCTACAGATGGAAGAATGATACCCCTTCATGTGACAGGACCGCTTAGAGAACGTGTACAAGCCTTTTACGGTATGTCTAAAGATAAAAAGACAGCGTTTATTGAAATGGCAGCAGCATCAGGATTACAACATGTTCCGGTTAAAAAGCGAAACCCACTTATTACAACGACTAAAGGAACAGGAGAACTTATACTACATGCGCTAGACGAAGGAGCTGAGCACATTATTTTAGGACTTGGCGGAAGTGCTACAAATGATGGCGGAGCTGGTATGTTGTCAGCTTTAGGAGTCAGGTTTATAAATGGAAAAGGGGAAGTAATAGAGCCATCTGGAGGAACATTACATTCGATTGTCGCTATTGATTTTTCATGCATGGATGCACGCTTAATGCATATAAAGATAGAAGCAGCATGTGATGTAGATAATCCGTTAGTTGGAATAAGGGGAGCATCTTTCGTATTTGGGAGGCAAAAGGGTGCGAATGCAGAGATGATGAAAGAGCTGGATGAGAATTTAAAGCATTATGCGAATATCCTTAAACAATACTTATCTTGCGACGTATCTGAAATACCTGGCGCAGGAGCCGCAGGAGGAATGGGAGCAGCTGTTATTGCAGTGTTAAAGGGAAGCTTGCGGAGAGGAATTGAAATTGTATTAGACTATACAAATTTTAATAAGCATATAGAAGGTGCAGATTTAATTATAACTGGCGAAGGAAGAATAGATGAACAAACAGCATATGGAAAGGCCCCTGTAGGTGTTGCGGAGCGTGCAAAGCATTTTCGTATTCCTGTCATTGCTATTGGAGGATCTGTATCTCCGAATTATTCAGCTGTTCATGAAAAAGGAATCGATGCAGTATTTAGTATTACAGCGAGTCCTATGACATTAGAAGAGGCATATAAAGTAGCGGAAGAGAATATCGAAATGACAGCAAAGAATATTGCCACAGTATGGAAAATAGCATCAGAAAAACACTTCTAAATGTAGGAGTGTTTTTTATTATTATTTAATAATAATGATGGTAGTTGTTTCATTAAGTTAACTTTATACATAGAATAGTCTTGAAATTTGGTTTTTAAAGCGAATATAAGTGAATAATTTGTATATCCATACAGAAAAATGTCGAGTTGAGTCAGACTATATAAAAGATTTAAAATATTTAGTGAAGGCATAAAAGGGGGATACTATCTATGAAAAAAGAAATCTCAGTTATTGGAGTTCCAATGGATTTAGGACAGATGCGTCGCGGGGTAGATATGGGGCCGAGTGCAATCCGTTATGCAGGCGTAATTGAAAGAATTGAAGAAATTGGATATGACGTTAAAGATATAGGAGATATATGTATAGAGAGAGAAAAAGAAGTAGATGTAAATACAAACTTAAGAAACCTTACACAAGTTGCAACTGTATGTAACGAATTAGCAAGTAAGGTGGATCATATTATAGAAGAGGGACGTTTTCCACTTGTATTAGGTGGTGACCATAGTATCGCAATTGGTACATTAGCTGGTGTTGCGAAACATTATAAAAATTTAGGTGTTATTTGGTACGATGCACATGGTGACTTAAATACAGAAGAAACTTCACCATCTGGAAATATTCATGGCATGTCACTTGCAGCAAGTTTAGGGTATGGACATCAAACGCTTGTAGATTTATACGGGGCATATCCAAAGGTGAAAAAAGAGAATGTTGTAATTATCGGTGCACGTGCATTAGATGAAGGAGAAAAAGACTTTATTCGCGAGGAAGGTATTAAAGTATTCTCGATGCACGAGATTGATCGTATGGGTATGACGGCTGTTATGGAAGAAACAATCGCTTATTTATCTCATACTGATGGTGTACATTTATCATTAGATTTAGATGGTCTTGATCCTCATGATGCACCAGGAGTTGGAACGCCTGTAATTGGTGGCCTATCTTATCGTGAAAGCCATTTAGCAATGGAAATGTTAGCGGAAGCTGATATTGTCACATCTGCTGAGTTTGTTGAAGTAAATACCATTTTAGATGAGCGAAACAGAACGGCAACAACGGCAGTTGCTTTAATGGGTTCTTTATTCGGTGAAAAACTAAAATAAATGTAAGAAAAGCAACTGAGAAGTTGCTTTTTTTATTTGAAAATAAGCGTATAATAATGATTTATATTATACTGTACAATAATAATGTTTGACATCTTGCCAATTTAGACTAAAGGGGGGTTGTTTGTAATTGTCGTTTGTTTCATGTATGGTATAATTAACTAGTTGTTGGAAATACATACAGATAGAGCATAAAACAATATTTCAATATATGGATAGAATTGCTCGTAAGTAGGAGGAAGGGTTAGCATGCCTTTTGAAGATACGACCATTTTGAAATATCTTAGTACGGTATTAGATATTGCCGTTGTATGGTTTATTATATATAAGCTAATTCTCATAATCCGAGGGACGAAAGCTGTTCAACTTTTAAAAGGGATTACAGTTATTATTGTCGTTCGGATGATCAGTATTTTCCTTGAATTGCATACGCTTTATTGGCTAACTGAGCAAGTATTAACGTGGGGATTTTTAGCCGTTATTATTATTTTCCAGCCAGAATTGCGAAGAGCACTTGAGCAGCTAGGACGCGGGAGTTTATTTTCGCGTGTTGGAACTCATGAGGATGATGAACCTGAAATCGTTGCAACAGCGATAGCGAAAGCAACGGAATATATGGGGAAACGTAGAATTGGTGCATTAATTACTTTGTCAAAAGAGACTGGTATGGGTGATTATGTGGAAACAGGTATTCCGCTAAATGCACACGTATCATCGGAATTACTTATTAATATTTTCATTCCTAATACACCTCTTCACGATGGAGCGGTTATTATGCAAGGAAGTACCATTAAAGCAGCAGCGTGTTATCTTCCGTTATCGGAAAGTCCGTTTATCTCTAAGGAACTAGGAACTAGGCATCGCGCTGCAATGGGAGTTAGTGAAGTTACTGATAGTATTACAGTAGTTGTGTCGGAAGAAACTGGCCAAATTTCTTTAACGAAAAATGGTAAGTTGCATCGTGATTTGAAGACAGAACAACTGAAAGATATGTTGTTAGCTGAATTTAGTGCGAGCGAAAAAACGACTTCTTCGTCTTTATGGAATTGGAGGAGAAAGCGTCATGGATAAGTTAATGGAGAATCATTGGTTTTTAAAAGGGATCTCATTACTATTGGCGTGTATGCTTTTTATGTCAGCGACTTTAACTGAAAAAAATACGACATCGGGGATAATACCTTTCGCAAATGATGCGAAAGAAACCTTAACTAATTATGCCATTAATCTTAAGTATGATGAAGAGAAATATATTGTAAGTGGTATTCCGTCAGAGGGCGTTAAGGTGAAGTTAGAGGGCCCAAAAGCAGCAGTTGCTACAGCAAAAGCGAAAAAACAATTTGATATACCAGTTGATTTGAGAGATAGCGAAAAAGGAACTTATGAAGTTTCTTTGAAAACGAACGGGCTTCCAGATGATGTGAAAGGAACAGTTCAGCCATCAACAATTAAAATTACTCTACATGAAAAAGCGAGAAAATACGTTCATGTAGACTTAAAATTATCAAATGAGGATCAAATGCCAGCGGGTTCAACTCTTGAAAAATCAAACATTAAACCTGATACTGTTGAGGTAGTTGGGACGAAAGAAGAAATTGAAAGTATTTCATCTGCTAAGGCGTATATTGATTTAAAAGGTGTTAATAAAACTGTTACAAAAACAGCCGAAGTTACATTATACAATAGAGAAGGAAAACGTTTAAATGTAAGAACGAGTCCATCTAAAATTAGTGTAACATTGAATGTGGCGACGCAAGCTACGGCCAATAATACTGAAAAAACTGTTCCTGTAACGTATACGAAAAAGGGGAGTTTACCAGAAGGATTGGCCGTTACAAATATTAGCATTGAGCCGAGAGAAGTAACAATAGCAGGTCCAAAAGATATCTTGGATAATATACAATCGATAGAGGGGGTCGAAGTAGATCTTAGTCAATTGACAGAGTCTACAACATTCGATACCTCTGTTTTATTGCCAAAGGGTGTAACAAGTGCAAAACCGAATCAAGTGAAGGTTTCGGTAGGAGTGCAAAAAACAAAACAAACGAAAACAAGAACGATTGATGGTATATCAATTCAAAAAAATGGACTTTCTAAAGATGTTACGGCCCAGCTACTTTCACCGCAAGATGGGAAGATAAGCGTTGATATTTCAGGAGAAACAAGTATAGTAGATAAAATAACAGCTGCTCAAATAACAGCAGCCATTAATCTGCAAAATGTATCTCCGGGGACGAAGGATGTTTCTATTCAAGTGAGCGGTCCTGGTAATATTTCAATAGAGCCAAAGCAAAAAAGTGCCAAAGTCACAATTGTGAAGAAAGAAAATCCAGATAAAGAAGTACAGGGTAACGGTGAAAAACCAGATTCAAATAATAACCAAGATAATCAAACTGAAAAACCAAAAAATCCTGAACCTGAACCTAAGCCTGACACGGAACAGGAACAAAATAAAGATAAAGAAACTAGTCAAGAGCCAACAGTAGATAATCAAAAAGAGCCAGAAAAAGGAGCGAATCATAATGGGTAAATATTTTGGTACAGATGGAGTACGCGGGGTTGCGAACCAGGAGTTAACACCTGAATTAGCGTTCAAAATTGGACGTTTTGGTGGTTATGTATTAACAAAAGATACAGATCGTCCAAAAGTAATTATCGGCCGTGATACACGTATATCAGGACATATGTTAGAAGGAGCTTTAGTAGCAGGTCTATTATCAACTGGAGCAGAAGTAATGCGCCTTGGTGTTATTTCTACACCAGGTGTTGCTTATTTAACAAAAGCGTTAGATGCACAAGCAGGTGTTATGATTTCTGCATCTCATAATCCAGTACAGGATAACGGAATCAAATTCTTCGGTTCTGACGGTTTTAAATTAACAGATGAGCAAGAAGCAGAAATCGAAGCTTTATTAGACAAAGAAGTTGATGAACTACCACGTCCAACAGGTACGAATCTTGGACAAGTGAGTGATTATTTTGAAGGCGGACAAAAATATTTACAATATATTAAACAAACTGTAGAGGAAGATTTCTCTGGTTTACATATCGCTTTAGATTGTGCGCATGGTGCTACGTCTTCTTTAGCTCCATACTTATTTGCGGATTTAGAGGCTGATATTTCAACAATGGGAACTTCACCAAACGGCATGAACATTAACGATGGAGTAGGTTCTACGCATCCAGAAGTATTAGCTAAATTAGTAAAAGATAAAGGCGCTGATATCGGTCTTGCCTTTGATGGTGATGGTGACCGTTTAATCGCTGTAGATGAAAAAGGAAACATCGTTGATGGCGATCAAATTATGTTTATTTGTGCGAAGTACATGAAAGAAACTGGTCAATTAAAGCATAATACAGTCGTTTCAACTGTTATGAGTAACTTAGGTTTCTACAAAGCACTTGAAGCTAACAATATCACAAGTGATAAAACAGCAGTTGGTGACCGTTACGTAATGGAAGAGATGAAGCGTGGTGGTTACAACTTAGGTGGAGAACAATCGGGTCATATTATCTTACTTGATTACATTACAACTGGTGATGGAATGTTAAGTGCACTTCAATTGGTGAACATCATGAAAATGACGAAAAAACCATTATCTGAGCTTGCAGGTGAGATGACAAAATTCCCACAATTACTAGTAAACGTTCGTGTAACAGATAAAAAATTAGCATTAGAAAATGAAAAAATTAAAGATATTATTCGTGTTGTAGAGGAAGAAATGAACGGTGATGGCCGCATTCTTGTTCGTCCATCTGGAACAGAGCCACTTATTCGTGTAATGGCAGAAGCACCAACACAAGAAGTGTGTGACGCATATGTACATCGCATTGTAGAAGTTGTGAAAGCTGAAGTTGGCGCTGAATAATTCAATAAATTTATGAAAAGGGAGCACAAGAAGTGCTCCTTTTTCATATGTTTTATAGACGATGAAAAAAATTTCATTGACGGTTTATCTATGTTTGTTATAAGATGGTCTTGTTCTTTTTCTCAAAGGAAATATTGTAAATTATAGAAGCGCCAGAACTACAAGTAGTGTAGTTGACGAGGTGGAGTTTATCGAGATTTCGGCGGATGACTCCCGGTTGTTCATCACAACCGCAAGCTTTTACTTAAATCATTAAGGTGACTTAGTGGACAAAGGTGAAAGTGTGATGAGAGAAAAGGAACGGATACAAACTAGCTGTATAAGTATATACGGACTTAAACCCAATCGAGAGGAAGGTGAAAGCCGTTACAAGCTTACAGGGCTAGCAATATGTAATCCGTTTTTTAGTATAAATAAAAATGGTATCGGACTATGTCGTTACATGTTCGCAGAGCAATGTAAGCATTTGTAACGGCGACTAAACATGTGTGGAATCGTAGGATTTATTGGAGAGCAAGATGCAAAGGAAATTTTATTAAAAGGTTTAGAAAAGCTAGAATATCGTGGATATGATTCAGCAGGTATTGCAGTACAAGCAGAAAACGGTGTTGTTGTATACAAAGAAAAAGGTCGTATTGCAAAACTTCGCGAAATCGTAGATGAGAACGTAGCAGCAAGCGTGGGAATCGGTCACACACGCTGGGCTACACATGGTGTTCCAAGCAAAGTAAACGCGCATCCGCATCAAAGTACATCAAAACGCTTTACACTAGTTCATAACGGTGTAATTGAAAACTATGAATTAGTGAAAAAAGAATATTTACAAGATGTAACGTTCGTAAGTGAAACGGATACAGAGATTATCGTACAGCTTATGGAACAACAAGTGAGCACAGGATTAAGTGTAGAAGAAGCGTTCCGTAATACGCTATCTCTTTTACATGGCTCTTATGCGATCGGATTACTTGATGCTGAAAATCCAAACATGATTTATGTTGCTAAAAACAAAAGCCCGCTATTAGTAGGTGTTGGTGACAACTTTAATGTTGTGGCGAGCGACGCTATGGCGATGTTACAAGTTACAGATCAATTTATCGAATTAATGGATAAAGAAATCGTAATCGTAACGAAAGAAAGTATTACAATTAAAAACTTACAAGGTGAAACGATTGAACGTGCACCGTTTACAGCGGAATTAGACGCAAGTGATATTGAAAAAGGAACATACCCTCATTTCATGCTTAAAGAAATCGATGAGCAACCACTTGTAATCCGTAATATAATTCAAAAGTATCAAGATGAAAATGGCGAGATTGAACTGAATGCAGACATCCGCAATGCGATTTTAGATAGCGATCGTATTTACATCATTGCATGTGGAACAAGTTATCATGCAGGTCTTGTTGGAAAACAATTTATCGAGAAGTTTGCAAAAATGCCAGTTGAAGTGCATGTAGCAAGTGAATTCTCTTATAACATGCCATTATTAACAGAAAGACCATTCTTCATTTATATTTCACAAAGTGGTGAAACAGCTGATAGCCGTGCAGTACTTGTGCAAACAAATGAAATGGGGCATAAAGCATTAACGATTACAAACGTACCTGGTTCTACACTTTCTCGTGAAGCTGATTACACACTTCCGTTATACGCGGGACCAGAAATCGCAGTTGCATCAACGAAAGCGTACACAGCACAACTTGCAGTACTTTCAATTTTAGCTGCGGACATTGCTAAAGCAAAAGGCGAAGTTCTTGATTTCGATTTAACACACGAATTAGGACTTGTAGCAAATGCAATGATAGAACTTTGTGATCAAAAAGAAGAAATGGACGCATTAGCAAAACAATTTTTAGCAACAACTCGTAACTGTTTCTTCATCGGACGTAGCGTAGACTTCTACGTAGGATTAGAAGGTGCGTTAAAGCTAAAAGAAATCTCTTACATCCAAGCAGAAGGATTTGCTGGAGGAGAATTAAAACACGGTACAATCGCCTTAATCGAAAATGGTACACCAGTTATCGCACTTGCTACACAAGAGCACGTAAACCTTGGAATTCGTGGTAACGTGAAAGAAGTAGTAGCACGCGGAGCTAACCCATGTATCATCTCAATGAAAGGCTTAGAAATGGAAGGTGACAGCTTCGTATTACCAGCTGTACACGAAGCACTAGCACCGCTAGTAGCAGTTATTCCATTCCAACTTATCTCATACTACGCAGCACTTCATCGCGAGTGTGACGTTGATAAGCCGCGTAACTTAGCTAAGTCTGTTACAGTTGAGTAGGAGATTAGTAGGTTAATAATTGCTGTAAAAAATAATGAAGAAATTAGTTTGGATTAATAAAAAAGCCATTATCACTTCATAGTGATAATGGCTTTTAATATTTAGAAAAGATTATTTAATAACTTTTTTAAATTTACGACCAAAAGTAATTAACATACCTGCAAGGATTGCTAATATGCCTGCTGCTGTTGCATTATTTGAACTTGCACCTGTTTTTGGAAGCTCTTTAATGGTATCTTTTTTGTTTTCCAAAGTACTACTAGTATTGTTATTGCTACTAGTATTATTATTGTCAGAGACGTTTCCAGAATTAGTGTTGTTATTGTCATTATCAGAACCGTCTTCAGTGTCTTTGTCTTTCACAATAACTTTTTGTGTTGCGGTTACTTCATTTCCACTTGCATCACGAACTAGGAACTTTACTTCGAAATTTCCCGCTTTAGATGTATCAACTTCGCCCATATGAATTACTTTATCAGTAATATCACCATCTTCATTATCGATAGCTTTAACACCAGCAAGTGGGTTGAATTTATCACCCACATTGATAATTATTTCAGCAGGTACCGTTAAAACTGGAGCTTCATCTGTAGGCTCTACTTTCTGTTTTACAGTTACAGTTTGTTTAGCGGTAACAGTATGTCCTTTAGAGTCAGAAACAGTATAAGTTAACTCGTACGTACCCGGTTTAGAAGCATCAACGCTGCCGTCAACGGTTACTTTATCAGTAATGTCACCATCTTCATTATCGATAGCTTTAACACCAGTAAGTGGGTTGAATTTATCCCCTACATTGATAGTAGCTTCAGCAGGTACCGTTAAAACTGGCACTTCATCTGTAGGCTCTACTTTTTGTTTTACAGTTACAGTTTGTTTAGCGGTAACAGTATGTCCTTTAGAGTCAGAAACAGTATAAGTTAACTCGTACGTACCCGGTTTAGAAGCATCAACGCTGCCGTCAACGGTTACTTTATCAGTAATGTCGCCATCTTCATTATCGATAGCTTTAACACCAGCAAGTGGGTTGAATTTATCCTCTACATTAATAGTAGCTTCAGTAGGTACCGTTAAAACTGGCACTTCATCTGTAGGCTCTACTTTTTGTTTTACAGTTACAGTTTGTTTAGCGGTAACAGTATGTCCTTTAGAGTCAGAAATAGTATAAGTTAACTCGTACGTACCTGGTTTAGAAGCATCAACGCTGCCGTCAACGGTTACTTTATCAGTAATGTCGCCATCTTCATTATCAATAGCTTTAACTCCGGCCATTGGATCAAACTTATCCCCTACATTAATCGTTGCTCCAGTAGGTACAGTTAATTTCGGTTCCATATCTGGAGTTTCTTCATTTTCTTTCACGATTACGGATTGTGTAGCTGTAGCATTAACTCCCTTAGAATCAACAACCCAATATTCTACAATATATTTACCTGGTTTAGATGTATCCACATTACCTTTATATTTAACTTTATTAGTTAAATTACCATCTTCCTTATCAGTTGCAGATACACCAGCCATTGGATCAAATTTTTCACCAACACGAAGTGTACTAGTAAATGGCACAGTTAATTCGGGTGCTTCATTTTTTATTTCTACTTTCTGCTTCACAGTTACAGTTTGTTTAGCGGTAACGGTATGTCCTTTGGAATCTGAAACAGTATAAGTTAATTCGTACGTACCCGGTTTAGAAGCATCAACGCTGCCATCAACTGTTACTTTAGAAGTAATGTCACCGTCTTCTTTATCAGTAGCAGCTACTCCCGTCATAGGGTTAAATATATCACCTTCAGTAATTGTGGTTACAGTAGGTACTTTGAGTTCTGGTGCTTCATCTATCGGTTTAAGTTTCTCTCTTACAATTAACGTAGCAACTGTACTTGCTGTGTTTCCGAAAGAGTCTTTCACTTTATAATACACTTTATAAGTACCCGGTTTATTTACAGAGCCAGTATAATACTCATATTCTACTTTAGAAGTAATATCACCATCCTCAGGGTCAGTGGCCTTAACACCAGCCATTGGATCAAACTGTTCACCTTCAGTAATTACAAATTCATCTGGAGTTGTAATTACTGGGGACTGGTCTATTACTGTTATAGTTCTAGTTTTTAGATCCATTTTCCCTTGAGAATCCATTAGGTAATACGTTATATAGTAAGTACCAGGCTTGCTTGTATCTAGCCCATTATCATAAGTTATTTTATGAGTCAGATCTCCTTCTTCCGAATCTGAACCCTTTACACCCTCCATCGGATCAAATGAATCACCAATATTAAGTGTAATTTTATCACGTTTTATAAATATAATTGGAGCGGTATTATCAACGTTCTTATATGTAACTACTACACGTTGTTTTTGAACAACAGTATTACCCTCATCATCTGAAATGGTAAAAGTTAATTCATAATCTCCCATTTTAGTTAAGTCTACTTTATCATCACCTGTATAAGTTACTCTTGAAGTAATATCCTTACCGTTTTTATCTTTAGCCCATACATCTTTCATAGGATCAAATGTATCACCTACAAAAACAACATTTTGAGGAGGAACAAACAGTGTAAGTTTCTTATCTTCTGCTCTTTCCTGTACTGGTTCACTAACTTTTAATGAATCTGTCGTTTGTGCACTTGCGTTACTTGTTCCTGCTATCATTGATGTAGCTAATGTTGCTGTTGCCACAATTCCTACTAGTTTCTTTGATTTTGCTGTTGCTGTTGCCTTCCCCATTTTAATAAGCCTCCGTTATTGGAAAAATTAATATTTTTATAATATTCAATGATATCTTACCGTAATTTATCCAATATATGTATAAAAAGATTGGCTTATATGTAGATATTTACAAAGTTAAATTTATAATTGTGATTGTCACATTTTGATTCTATTAAGATAAGTTTATATTGATGACGAGAGCCTTTATGAAGATGGTTTGAAAATTATATTTAAATAGAATATCAATATAAAATGATTTATTGAATTATATATAAACCTGTGGAGAGAAGATAAAATTATTTCTACTGTGTTTAATATAATGACAGCATTTAATTTAACAGAATTGCAGAATAAAATGAGAAATAGGATCGCCGGAATCACATGAACTATCCTTACATAAAACAAACTTTGAAAATTGGGAGTAAGAGTTAAGTGCCAATGAAGAAGAATTACATTATTTGTTGTTTTTAAATAAAGTTATGATGTTTATAAAAAAGACGCGATGTTTCAAAGAAAGTTGCGATAAAAAAAGAAATTACTCTTTTTAAACAAAAGAGTAATTTCTTTTTTTATGATTTAAATGTATTTTAACTTTATTATAAAAGAGCCTAAATCATAGCGTTTATAAAAAAGACGCGATGTTTCAAAGAAAGTTGCGATAAAAAAAGAAATTACTCTTTTTAAACAAAAGAGTAATTTCTTTTTTTATGATTTAAATGTATTTTAACTTTATTATAAAAGAGCCTAAATCATAGCCTGTTTTTATTATGGCTATAGCTGAAATTATGGCTAATGGATATTTAATAAATGGTTTTTTTAAGGATTCCTGTATATTTTTCATATTGTAAACCTCCATTGCGTTTTTAATCTTAGTTTATATATTATCATAAATATTTATATAATGATTAATAGTTATTATGCTTAGCTCTATTAAATATAATGGGAGGAAAGATACTTAAATTTACAGAGAACAAAATGATCAAACTTATTTCAAAATGGATGCTTCTTATTTACTATATAATCTGTGTTTGCGTAATCTTTCTGCTTAAACTTTATTCCAAACCAACAGCTGTATGCGTTTGAAATAAATTTTGATAGTTTATAAAAAAGTCTGATCGTTTATAATAAATTAAAACTAAGAAAAAAACTCTGTAAAAATCATTTTACAGAGTTTTTTTTAGTTATTTATTGTTTTACATAACAAATTGTTACTTGTTCGTCTATGTGGAAAATCTGTAATGCTTTACCATCTAAGTTTTTAACCTCATATGATGAATAAATAGGTCTTTCCAATTTCACTTCTTGACCATTTTGAGTTCCTTTTTCCACCATTAGCGTTAACTGATGGGAAGAAACGTCTGCTTGGTATGTTCCTGTTAAGTAATTATCTTTATTTGGATAAGAACCATTTGCATATGTTTCAAATGTCTTATCTGCTTTTAGGACTAACGTAGTTTTGACTCCGTCTCCGTAATCAATACCCCAATTACCTACAAGCTCTGTACCGTCTTTATAGTTGTTCTGTACATTCTTAAACTTAGCGGAATCCTCGTCTGGTGTATCAATTTTTCCTTTGAATATACCAGTGTTATCTTGGGCACTGTATGTTTTAACTGTATTACCACTAGATAAACTTGGTGAGTTAGAAGAACTAGTACCACTTGTTGTAGAAGTAGTTGTTGAACCACCCTTAGCTTCCGCTTTTAACTTATCAAATACAGGTTTCCAAATGCGTTTTGCTTCATCTAATTTATTGTTTGCTTTATCTATGATTGCATCATCCGTATCTTTAAGTGTTTTAGAGTAATCAAATAACTTCGCTACTTCTATGAAAGACTCTTTTAACTTTTGAACAGCTTTTACAATTTCCTTATGGTCTTCCTTGTATTTTTCTGGTGCATCTATACGCTCTATTTTATTAAATACTTTATCTAAGTCTTTAATACTATCTCGTACCTCTTCATTTGACTTACTTCCCTTTTTATTATCCCTTACAGAAGCATCATAGTAATCTAGACGTCTTAATAAGTCTTCTTCAATGTCTACCATAAGTTGTGGGTAATCCTCAGGTAAAACCATAATCATCTTAACATCTTTACTTTCTTCTTTCGAGTTAGTTGATTTGTCCTTTGTTTCAGATGATTTACCTTCTGACTTAGTTGAACTTATTCCTTCTGTTTTAGTCTCCTTACTTTCTTGTTTACCAGATTCAGCATTTGTTTTTTCTTTGTCTCCAAATAAACTAGTTACACTACAAGCTGACATAGAAACTACTAATCCGGATGCTAGTAAAATTTTACCTGTGCTCTTTTTAAAATTCTTCATATGATTTTTCAATTCTCCCTCTAAAAACATAAAATAGATGCACTTTAGCCCCTTTAACACTAAAAAACATACCCCTTCTATGTTTATTCTAAAATATCTTTCTATGTATAATATTTTACAAGTAATTACAGATATGGTCAAAATTCATTTTAATTTAACGATGTTCATAAAAGAGATGTGATGCTTTATTCCTTCAAGTAAAAGATTCTAAGTGAGTGGTGATCAATCTTTTTTTCAAATAGAGTTTTTGTTGTTGCTGTTAAATAAAGGTTTGTGACTTCATTTTTATTAAACTTTATTCCAAACTAACAATAGTTGTAGCTTTTAAAATAAATTTACGAATTTGTACCTCTTTAGATAGTATTATTATTATCTAAAGGGATTTTTCTGTTGAAAAAGAACATCTAAAATTAGTAAGTGGATAGACCTAAATTGATTAAAGTTTTATTTTATCAAATTTGGAATAGAACTACTTTTATTTATCTGAATTTTTCATTATCATTTTAAGTATGCGTGAACAATTTCCTTTATTACGTACGACAAGAAGAGACGATAGATTCATGGTCATTACAAGGGGGCTTATTATATGGAAGTGAAAGCAAAAACATATTTAAGTATAAAAGAGATTATTTCATTACCGGCCTTATCAAGTACAAACATAAGTGATGATGGCAAAAACGTAGCATTTGTAAAGAAGACAGCTAACTGGGAAGACAATACGTATAGAAATCATGTATGGATATATGAAAAAGATAAAGGGCAGAGTTATCCACTAACAACTGGGGATATAGATAGTACACATCCATTATGGTCTCCAGATTCTAAGAGCATTGCATACCTTAGCCCAGGCGGTGACGGAGCTAATACAAATCAGATCTTTGTTAAGTCAATAGACGGTTGTAGTGAGGTTCAAATTACGGATGAGAAGGAAGGAGTTAATATATTCAAATGGGAACCTACTGGTAAAGGTTTTTATTATATTGCACAGTCAAAAGAATGTGAGGAGATAAAGAAACGTAAGGAACTATATGGAGATTTCCATCATGTAGGTAAGGAACATTGGAATAATTGTTTATACTACATTGAAATAGAAAAAGTGAAACAAAATGATAAACAGGAACGGAAGGTTAGCGGTGTTTATCAACTAACGGACGGTAAGGAATTTTATATACATAACTTTGATATTTCAAATGATGGGAAAAAGGTTGTATGTATGGCTACACCAAGCCTAAACGATTATATGAATGGTGATCTATACATATTAGATGTTGAAGCTGGGGAACTACAAAAGATGAATATAGATAAGTTGTTAGGAGGGAGCGTCTGCTTTTCTCCTGAGGGCGATAAAATATGTTACTCAGCAAGCATAAGAGAGAAGGATTACTATAGAAATCATATACAAGATAATACATTAGAGGTATATGATATGAATACGGGAGAGGTAATTCAACCTTTAACAAATTTTGATAGTACGGTTATGCCATTACAGTGGGCAGCTAAAGGAATTTTAATTAGATGGCAGGATAAAACGAATTACCTTATTGGCTTGCTATGTGAGGATGGCACTGTGGAAATGTTAAGCGAAAAAGTAGATAGCTTTATAATGGATGCCTCTATAACAAGGGATGGAAATCATATAACATATACTAAGGCTATAACAAATGAAACCTTTGAAATCTATTTGGATTATAAAAAAATAACGAATGAAAATAGCTTTTTCGAAGGTAAGCTTAAAAGTAATAGGGAAATCATCTCATGGCAAAGTAGTGATGGTCTTGAAATAGAGGGTGTTCTATCAACTCCAGTAGAGTTTGACGCAAATAAAAAATATCCCTTATTAGTAGTAATCCATGGTGGTCCAGCTTGGGCATCCTTTCCGATATTTTCAGACTGTTTTAATGAGAAATATCCGATTGAACAATTTATCGAAAAAGGCTTTATCGTTTTAGAACCAAACTATAGAGGAAGTTCTGGTTATGGTAATGAATTTTTAAAAGCAAACTATAGAAAACAAGGAATTGCTGATTATGATGATATTATATCTGGAGTGGATGAACTAGTTGAAAAGGGGATGGTAGACAAGGATAGAGTAGGAGTTATGGGATGGAGTAACGGAGGATATATATCAGCTTTCTGTTCTACATTTAGTGATAGATTTAAAGCTATTTCAGTTGGGGGCGGAATCACTAACTGGAGTACCCATTATGTAAATACAGATATCCCTTACTTTATTAGCATGTATTTAGGAAATACTCCATGGAATGATCCGGATATATATAGGAAAACATCACCAATGACATATATTAAATCAGCCTGTACGCCTACCTTAATTCAACATGGGGAAAAGGATGCAAGAATTCCAATTACAAATGCATATGAGGTATATGAAGGGTTAAGAGATATGGAAGTCGATACAGAGTTAATTATATTTAAAGGAATGGCATATAGTCCTAATCAGCCAGGAATGAATGTAGCTATTATGAAGCAGAATTTGATGTGGTTTTCACACTATATTCTTGGGGATAGTACGAAAGATTTTAGTACTATATAATGGATATCCACACAGGGATTTTTCGTTGTGCAATCGTGTCAGATTGTTGAAAAAGAGATACAACAAATTATATAATTTATTGTAAACTGCATGCAAACCAGTATTGAAAAAATGTAAATGATTATAAGGAAACGTAATTCGGAGGACTAATATGACAGAGAATAAAAATGAGTTATCTGTAGAACAACGTGAAGAACTACTAAAAGTATTACAAGCTCGTTTTGAGAAAAACATGAACCGCCATGAAGGCCTTGAATGGGCTAAGATTGAAGCGAAGCTGGCTACTAATACTGAAAAATTGTGGTCAATTCATGAAATGGAAGTAACTGGCGGTGAGCCGGATGTTGTTAGTTATAATGAAGAGAAGGACGAGTATACTTTCTATGATTGTTCAAAGGAGAGTCCTAAAGGCCGCAGAAGTCTTTGTTATGATCTTGAAGCGTTAGAATCAAGAAAAAAACATAAACCAGAAAATAACGTTATTGATGTTGCAAATGCTATGGGCATTGAACTATTAACGGAAGAACAATATCGGGAATTGCAACAACTTGGGGATTTTGACATGAAATCATCAAGTTGGGTACAAACACCTTCAGATATTCGAGAACTCGGTGGTGCTCTATTTTGCGATTATCGCTTCGGACATGTTTTCGTGTATCACAATGGAGCAGACTCTTATTATGCTGCCAGAGGTTTTCGTGGTTTGTTAAAGATTTAAGTTTTATACAAATAAAAAGAGCCTGTATTAAGGCTCTTTTATGAACTATTACTATGCAGTTTTACTTAATTTATATGTTCCGTGGTTGTTTTTACGGAACAGTTTAGGGAAAACATAGCCATCTAATCCAATACGTCCAGCGTTCTGCCCTGCAACTAAAATGAACATAGTTAAAATAAGCAGGTTTGGGTTTACACTAACAGTTCCGCTTAATAAAAATGAAAGATTCATTATGATTCCGAAAAATGCAGCTGTTTTTGTTAATCCACCTAAAATCAAACCTAGACCTACTAAAATTTCTCCCCATTGAACTAAAAAGCTAAATAGGTCTGCGTTTGGAAGGACAAAATGTTGAAGGAAATCTGCCCACCAACTTTGTACTGCAGGGTGGTCACCTGATGCTTGAGCAATAGCACCCTTTAGAAAACCACTTGCGTCAAAAGATTGTCCGAAGACTTTGCCTATCCCAGCAGCGAGCCATGTATATCCTATATAAAGCCGTAAAAGTAATAATATGAAAGTAGCACGTTTATCAGTTCTTAAAAAATTGATAACCATTGAAATCCCTCCAATATTGTATTTACACGTTTATTATATATCCATTGTGAAAAAATTCACAATGGATATAATGTGAACAAATTTATGATTTTTTATTTATAAAATTGCACATACAATATTGTGAAGTTTATTTTTGAAAATTAAGCAATAAATCAAGGATAGGAGCTATCTATTGTAATGGATAGCTCCCGTAGTAAACAGGTTCATGTATGCTCTTTAAGTTCATATGGGCATTCCGTATTATTTCTCTGGCTTTATATAAGGAACAACTTGTGCAGTCACCCCTACAGAAGCACCGCGAATAAAGTCTTGGTTTTCTAACGCCTTAAAGTTTTCCGTTCTCCCAGTTAGCATAACACCTAAAATTTTCACTTGATCGAATGGTTTGTCCTTGTTTGATTTTAAAAACTTTTGGATATCTTCGTCATATCCATCGTCATCGAATTGTTTAAGTGAATCAAAGAACCTTTTGTATGCTTCTTCAGGGGATTTTTCTGGATTAAATCCGTAAACTGGCATACCGGAAGGACCTCTGCTTTCATCTTTAATAGGTGAGACCATATATAGCCATACGATATTTAAGTTATCTGGTAGTTTCTTTTGAATTTCTTTTAATGTATAAGCTTTATCGAAAGAGATAGCAACTTCTGCTACATAGTTATCCATTGTTGAAACTGCACTTAATTCATTTTTGACGCCATCATGATATTTCTTGATGGCTGGATTATAAAATGTAGCAACTTTATTTTTCGTTTGTTTATCATAATTGTAAGACTCGGTACTAGAACTAGACCAATAAGAACCTGGTATTAACTCGTTGTAATCGATGTTAGAACGAAACCAGTCGTAAGAGCTTGTCAGTGTATTCCATCGCACTAAGTAACCGTTAATGTTTTTAGAACGATTAGATACGATATTGCCACCAAACATAGAGGAATTACTCGTAACTTGAGAATCAATATGGACATTGGGCTCTGCAATTGCATTATGTAAAAAGAGTCGTTCGTGAAGCTTTGTAGAGCTTTTCGCTGCAAAGTAATTGCCAACTTTATAAATGATAGGGATAAGCACCATGACAACGATAATAGAGGTAATGATGATTTTAAGTAACTGTTTTCTTTTAGCCTTTTTTAATGCATCTTTTAAAGAAGTATCCATTAAGGTGTTCCTCCTATTTTTGAGTGAATTGCTTTACGTGCACGCTGTAACTTTTGTTTGACGCTGTTTACTTGAATATCTAGTATTAGAGCGATTTCTTCGTATGTAAAATCGTAGTAATATTTTAAAAAGAAGGCTTCTTTGTATTCTAGTTTTATATCTTTTAATAAATAGAAAATCTCATCTTTATTTAAAACTGCATCCAATTCTCGGTCTGTATATTGAAGTTTTGAATAAATTTCTTCAGTTAAGTAGATATTTTGCTGTTCTTTTCTTCGTTTTAAATCAATGTATTCATTTAATGCGACTCTAAAAAACCACGGACGAATGTTACTCTCGGTTAAGTCATCTAGCAATGTGTATACTTTATAGAAAGTATTTTGGATGATGTCTTCTGCATCTTCCTTTATAGCTCCTTTCGCTAATAGTAGTTTGAACACTTCCTCTCCTAAATTGATAAGATAGGAGGTCAATATATTTTCTTTTCCCATCATTTTTCCTCCCTACACTTATACAACGAACAGGTAATGGTAAATGTATACACTTAAACTTAAATTAGTTATTAACTATGGTTTATAGTACATGATACTTTATAAATAGGAGTGGTTATTTTATTTTTGAAATATTAAATCTTTAATGCTAAAATAAAATTTGGAGATATATGGAGAGGGGATAAAGACTCGATATGTGGATGAACTTGTGATGATTCGAAATTTAGATAGATAAATTTTTCTCTCATAAGTGAGGGCTTATTTAGCTGTCTATAAATCATTCAAGGACTGCATATTTGGCTTGTACATCCCTTTTGTAAGGCTAATGCGTAGGGAAATTCATATCTCTTATATAAAATATGCGTCCTTTAAAATTGGAGGAGTATATGATGAATCAATTAAAAAATAAAATAGCAGTTGTTACAGGTGTAAGTCGTCTAGATGGTATAGGCGCAGCAATTTGTAAAGAATTAGCTGAAGCAGGATACGATATATTTTTTACGTATTGGATAGCCTACGATAAAGAGATGCCTTGGGGCGTTGATCAAAGTGAACAAATACAATTAAAAGAAGAGTTACTAAAAAGCGGTGTTAAAGTATCGAGTATGGAGTTAGATTTAACTCAGAATGGTGCACCGAAAGAGCTTATACATAAAGTTACTGAACAACTGGGCTACCCTCATATATTAATTAATAATGCAGCGTATTCCACAAATAATGACTTCTCTAATTTGACTGCTGAAGAATTAGATAAGCACTACATGGTAAATGTTCGTGCGACTACGTTGTTAAGTAGTCAATTTGCCCAAGGGTTTGATAAGAAATCTGGTGGTAGAATTGTGAATATGACATCGGGACAATTTAAAGGACCTATGGCAGGAGAACTAGCATATGCAACAACGAAGGGAGCTATTGATGCTCTTACTAGTACGTTGTCAGCTGAGGTAGCTCATTTAGGAATAACAGTGAATGCAATTAACCCAGGTCCAACTAGTACAGGATGGATGACTGAAGAGATAAAGCAAGGATTAAAGCCGATGTTTCCTTTTGGTAGAATTGGTGAGCCAAAGGATGCAGCAAGACTCATTACATTTTTAGTAAGTGAAGAAGCAGAATGGATTACGGGACAAGTTATTCATTCTGAAGGTGGATTTAAAAGATAAAAAGAAGGTATCTCACCCTGGTGAGATACCTTCTTTTTTAATCTTTCTTCAATCTTCGTGCAACACCATTCCCTAAAGATTGTAGCCCTTGAACGAGGATAATTAAAATAAAGACAGTTGCATACATTACTTCAGGTTCGTAGCGTAAATGTCCGAATCGATATGCTAAATCACCAAGACCGCCAGCACCTACAAGTCCAGCCATTGCTGTTGCACCGATTAAACCAATCGTTGCAATTGTTAATCCAAGTATAAGGGAGGGACGAGCTTCTTTCACCATAACGTGCCAAATGATTTTTATAGTAGAAATGCCCATCGCTTGGTAAGCTTCAATAACACCACGATCTACTTCTAATAAAGCTGTCTCCATTAATCGTGCAATATAAGGAGCTGTGAATACGACAAGTGGTACGATAACTCCTTGCACGCCAATGGATGTTCCCATTAGAAACTTTGTAAAAGGTAAAATGAAGAATAATAGAATGATAAATGGAAGAGAGCGAATTATATTAATAATTGTATTAAGGATTGGATAAATGATTTTATTTTCGTGCTGTCCACCAGGTCTCGTTAAAACAAGTGTAACGCCAAGTGGTAATGCAATAAGGATAGAGATGAATAGTGAAATAGATGTCATTTGAAATGTTTGAATGGTTGCTTCCCATATGACTTTACCCCATTCATCCAAAAAGGATCTGTTTCCCATAGTCTGTTCTACCTCCTTCTACGATGATCCCTTGCTCTTGTAAAAATGATAAAGCGCGGTCTACTTCATTTTTTTCACCCTGCATATGAATGACTAGTTTCCCATATGCTTCATGTTTTAACTGTGTAATATTACCGGATAAAATATTCGGATACACTTGGAAACGTTTTGTAGCAACAGCTAATGCTGGCTCTCCTGAAGCATTCCCTATAAAGGAGAGAGTTACAATTTCACCGGTAGTTTGTAGTTCTTTTTGTACCTCTCCTGGAATTTTAGCTGCAAAGGCGCTGTTTACAAATTTTTTCGTTGTTGTATGCTGTGGGTTTGTGAAGATATCCTTCACAGTCCCGCTTTCGACTACTGCTCCATGTTCCATAACAGCAACTCGGTCACATATACGCTGGATGACATTCATTTCATGTGTAATTAATAAAATTGTAATCCCGATTTCTTCATTAATCTTTAGTAATAGGTCGAGAATAGAATCCGTTGTTTCTGGGTCTAAAGCGCTCGTTGCTTCGTCGCTTAATAACACTTCCGGTTCATGTGATAGTGCACGTGCAATGGCAACACGCTGCTTCTGGCCGCCAGAAAGTTCGCTCGGATATGCATCTTTTCGATTAAAAAGATCGACAATACGTAAATACTTTTCTACCCTTTTTTCAATTTCATTTTTGGGAAGACCAGATAGACGTAAAGGTAATGCGATATTTTCATAAACTGTCACAGTTTTAAGTAAGTTGAATCCTTGAAAAATCATTCCGATTTTTTGTCTCGATTTTGCTAGTTCTTTTGCTGATAAAGTTGTTAAGTTTTGGCCGTTTACAATGATAGTTCCTGTCGTTGGTTTTTCTAATAAATTTACACATCGAATTAATGTACTTTTACCAGCGCCACTATATCCAATGATTCCAAATACTTCGCCCTTTTTTACTTGAAGGGAAGTAGGTTTAAGAGCTTCTACGTTCCCTTTTTTTGTTGTAAATACTTTGGATACATTTTTTAATTCAATCATTATCGTCAGCTCCTACCAAGATGGTAAAACTGAACCATCAAATTTTTTCTCGATAAATTCTTTTACTTCTTTAGATTGATACGCTTTCTTTAATTTATTTACAACAGCATCATCTTTATTTTCAGTACGAACAACGACCCAGTTTACATATGGTGAATCTTTTCCTTCACGGAAAATAGAATCTTTCGCAGGGCTTAATTTTGCACCTAATGCAAAGTTTGTATTAATTGCAGCTGCTTTCACTTCACCTAGCTGTGTTGGTAATTGAGATGCCTCTAATTCAACAATCTTTAAATTTTTCGGGTTTTCAATTACATCTTTTGCAGTCGCTTTTTCTGTAGCCTTCGGATCCACTTTTAAAACACCTGCTTTTTCAAATAGCTTTAAAGCTCGAAGTTCATTCGTTGGGTCATTTGGTACAGCGATTGCGTCGCCCTCTTTTAAATCTTTTACATCTTTTATGTTTTTAGAATATACGCCCATAGGGAATGTTACTGTTGAAAATACTTCCGTTAATTTCATATTACGTTCAGCTTTAAATACGTCTAAATAAGATTTCGTTTGATAGCTATTTACATCAAGACTTTTTTCATCTAGGGATACGTTTGGTGCTACATAATCATTAAATACTTTTACATCAATTTCGAGATCGTCTTTCGCTGCCACTTCTTTTACCTTTTCAAAAATTTGTTCATGCGGTCCACCCGTTACACCGACAGTAATCTTTTTCTCATCTAATGCTTTTACCTCTTTATCAGAATTAGCACCACATGCACCTAACAATAATACCGCTCCACTTACAATGCTCAATAATACTTTTTTCATCTATAGTTCCCCCTTCATATACGTTCCAAAATAAAAAGCACCTCTCAAAAATAAGAGAGGTGCCGAATAGACGAAATAGGTTCCTCTCTTATCTTCCAAAACGAAAACTCGTTTTGCAGGAATTAGCACCTTAGCTTATACGTCATAAGCTCGGTTGCCGGGCATCATCGGGCCAGTCCCTCCGCCACTCTTGATAAGAGTATGTGTATGTAGTTTTTTAATATGGTACTAATAGTAAATCTTACAAAAAGAATTGTCAATGTTATTTTCTGAATATATTTTATTTTAAGGTAATCGAAACATTACCTTTTTTATGCCCTTTTTCTACATATATATGAGCTTCAGCAATTTCTTCTAATCGGTAAGTTCTATCAATAACAGGCTTTAAATGTTCTGCTTCAGTTAGTTTTTTTAGTAGAATCATATCTTCTTTACTTACTTTTGCCATCATTCCATTCACAGATACATATTTCCCATTAGGTGTTAATGCCTTTTCACAAAGGGATTTTTTATGTTTTCCAACTGCATCAAATATAATATTGTAGCGTTCACCCAGCTTAGTAAAATCTTCTTTCGTATAATCAATTACTTTATCGGCTCCTAAAGATTGCACGAGTTCAAAATTTGAATTACTACAAACAGCCGTAACGATCGCGCCGAAATATTTAGCAAGTTGTACAGCAGCTGTTCCTACTGATCCGGAGGCGCCATATATGAGCACTTGTTGCCCTTTTTTTATACGGCCCTTTCTCAGGAAATGTAATGCTGAAGTTCCGCCAAAAGAAATAACTGCCGCTTCTTCATACGTCACATTGGTAGGTTTTAATGTTATTAATCCACTTTCATGTACGCATGTGTATTCGGCGTAACCACCGAGGTTTAGTTCTGTTAATGCAAAAATTGGATCACCTTTTTTAAATTGAGTTACATCTGTTCCTATTTCTTCGATTTCACCGGATAACTCTACGCCGAGTACAGGTTTTCTCGGTTTTCTGAAACCTAATATGATCCGCATAGGAATCCAAAATAAGAGGGGACTATTAAAACCGCGTATTCTACAATCTCCAGTCGATACACTTGTTGCGTGAATTTTAATTAATACTTCGTTCTTTTTAGGTGTAGGCTTCTCTATATTTTGAAGCTGAAGAACGTTAGGTGGTCCATACTGTGTGCAAATGATCGCCTTCATAATGACCTCCTGAAATGAGTTGTTGTTATTTACATCATATTTAAAACCTTCATTAAACATGTCGCTATATAGCGAATATAGATTAAAAATTATATAGATTTCATAGGAAAGGAGGTGATATTATTTTGAGAAAGGGGGCGACATTATGAAAAAAATTATTTTTGTTTCAAGTTTAGTACTTGCAATCAGTCTAGGGGTAGGGTGTAGTAATGAGAAAACAGCAAAGACGGATGAACCGAAAAAAGAATCAGTTCAAAAAGAAAAGGAATTAGCAGCGAAGGATGTTTTCAAGAAAACGAACGAAGCTTTTAAAAATGAAGAGCATGTAACGATGACATATGGTGTAGGGGTAAAAGCTGAGGGAACAGAGATGGATATATTAAAGGCTAAGATGCAATTGGAGCCAAAGACAAAAAATTCTCGTTCTGAAATGAATATTTCCGGTACAGATGTTGTAGTGTATACTGTGGATGGTAAAGTTGCTGGCGAGGTAAAAAACCCTAATACAGGAGAAGTTATAACCGTACCAGAGGAGCAATTAAACGCTGGTGGAATGAAAGCGACTCAAGATATTATAGATAAGTTAGAAGTACCAGCAGTAGTTTTAGATAAAATGAAGATGGAGAAAAGCGGAGATAAATATAAACTGAAATTTACATTAAAAGGGCAAGAAACAGAAAGTATGTTAACTAGCATGGATGAAACACAGAAGAAAATGTTACAAGCACAAAATGCGAAGATAGAAGAAGTGGATGCAGAATATATCATTACAAAAGATTTTAAATATGAATCAGCAAAGATAGACATGATTATGAGTAGTAACGGCAAGGATAAAGCACACATTATTACGAACGCAAAATATACGTCGTACGAAAAGTTTGACCCAATACAATTGCCGGCAGCAAAGTAACAGTTTTGATGAGGGGGACCTAAAATAAGGTGCCCTCTTTTTTGTATACTTTCTTCATAGGAAAATAGGTACAATATGAAGAGGGAAAACTGTAGAAGAGGAGAGTGTCATTTGAAAAAAAGAAAGATAGCGGTGGTCATTGTGGCTTATACAGTGTTGCTTGCAACATCTGTAAATACATATAAAGAGCAACTAAAGCACCCTATTATGAGCGATGTAGGAAAGTTGCTTCCAACGAAAATTAAACGTGTTGAAAATGCTGAGGATGAACGTTCATTAAAACAGGTAGTGAAAGATGCAAATACTTCCGGAGAGAAAATTTCCATTGCAGGTATGCAACATAGCCAAGGAGGACAGACGTATTATCCGAACGGCACGATGCTTGATATGAAGGGGTATAATAAAATATTAGAATTTGATCCGGAAGAGAAGAGGATTAGGGTGCAAAGCGGTGTCACATGGAATGACATTCAACAGAAAATCAATCCATATGGTCTTGCGGTTCAAGTAATGCAATCTCAAAACATTTTTACTGTGGGTGGTTCATTAAGTGTGAATGTACATGGGCGTGATATTCGTCATGAAGCATTGATTGATACAGTAGAGTCATTCAGATTGTTAATGGCAGATGGTACGGTACGTAATGTAAGTAGAGAAGAAAATGCAGAGCTATTTCCATATGTCATAGGTGGTTACGGGTTATTTGGTGTCATTTTAGATGTGACATTAAAGTTAACTGATGATGAATTATATGAAATGCATACGAGAATGATAGATTATAAAGAATACACATCTTATTTCAAAGATAAAGTGAAAAGAGATGAAAATGTTCGTATGCACTTAGCCCGTATTTCTGTTGCCCCCAATTCATTTTTAAAAGAGATGTATGTGACAGATTATACATTGGCGAAAAATCAAAATATGAGGGAAGAGTACAGTGAATTAAAAGAGGAAACTATTATAGCTGCACCGAAATTTTTACTCGGATTATCCCGTTATAGCGATTGGGGAAAGAATACATTTTGGGATATACAAAGAAGTTATTTTGAGCGTACAGATGGAGCGTATGAGACGCGAAATAATGTTATGAGGTCAGATAGTGCCTTTATGGAATATGAAAATCCGAATAGAACAGAAGTGTTACAAGAATACTTTGTGCCTATAGATTTCTTCACGGAATACATAGATGATTTACGTAACGTATTAAATGAAGAAGAGTTTAATTTGCTCAATATTACGATTCGTTATGTGGAAAAGAATGAAAATGCAGTTTTATCCTATGCGAAAGATGATATGTTTGCGCTAGTTCTGTTAATTAACCAAGGACGCTCAGAGGGTGAAATAAAGAAAACAGAAGATGTCATTCAGAAAATGATTGATGTTACTTTAAAACATAATGGTAGTTATTATTTACCGTACTATTCGTATCCAACGAAGGAGCAGTTAAAGAGGGCATATCCTCGTATAGAAGAATTTCTTCAGAAGAAAAAAGAAGCGGATCCAAAAGAGAGATTTGTGAATTTATTTTATAGGGAGTATACGAAATGACATATAGAAGATTTGTAGCGTCACAAAGCATAATTATGATGGCGGGAAGTATGGTATTTCCTTTTTACATTCTATTGCTTCGGAATGTTGGGAATAGCTTCTCGCAGTTTGGCTGGGCGTATGGCTTATTTGCTTTAACTTCAGCACTTGTATATCCATTAGTAGGAAAGATGTCTGATCGAGTAGGCGATCAAAAATTATTAATTATATATGCTTGGTCCATGGCAATATTAATGCTTTGTTTCCCGATTGCCACGGAAGTCTGGCATGTGTATATTCTTCAAATTGTAATGGGAGTTTTAGGTGCTGTGCAGCGTAATACCGAGAAGACGTCGTTAGCACGAAAGGTTGTGCAAGAAAATGCTGGTTATGAGATTGGAAAATATCATGTGTGGACATCGATTGGAGGAGCAATAGCAATTATTGCAACGGGATATTTAGTAGATTTCTTTACGATTGGCACCATTTTTTATATTGCATCTATCTTATATGTAGTGAGTGGGATTGTATTAAGTAGTAAAAAAATATAATTATCCCCATTTTTACCTGAATACCCTTTATTTGTTATACTAAAAGGGAAAATAAAAGAAAAGGGGACATTGCCTTTGATGAAATTTTTAATTTTAGCTATTCTCACTTTGTTTTTGATTCCATGGACAAGAAGCGGTAGTAAACTTCGAGCAGTGGATAAGAAAGGGGATGAGAAGGTTGTAAAGGGTAAGAAATCATCCATTTTAGTTATTCCTGTATTATTTTGGATAGGTATTGCAATCTATGAATATCTTTGGCTAATCGATGATCGAGCAGATTCGATTCTTACTCATTATGCTGTTGCAGTAGCAGTTTTAATTGGGCTTGTTTTATTTTCACAAAATCAAATAGGGAAATTAGAAGGTACGTTAAAGGGACTTCTAATGTTTGTTTTACTCGCAAGTTACGGCTATTTTGGTTATTTACACGATATAGTAATCACGCAAAAAAAATATGATTCTGTTGTGAAGATCGAGAAAGATATTTCAGAGCCGTTTACTGAAAATGATCAACCGTTTACAGTGCCGCCAAAGACAGCGGAGAATAAAATGAAAAAAGTATTTGGGGATATTCCGAAAGTAGCTTATTTTGAGCTAGGGGAATTAACGCCACAAATGGTAAATGGTGAGGCTTTATATGTAGCACCGATTGAAGTTTCAGGCTTTTTTAAAGCACGTAAAGCTGAGACAATTCCAGGGTACGTAACGATGTCAGGTACGAATCCTGATGCGGAAGCGAAACTGCATCTTGGTTATAAAATGAAATATGTGCCGAGCATGTTCTTCGGGAATAATTTAGAGCGTGTTGTAAGGCAAGCAGAACCAAATCTAATCTTTAAAGGGAAACCTAAATTTGAAGTGGATGATAAAGGGAAACCGTATTATACAATGACGTATGGTGAATTTATTTCAGGAAGATCTGGATTTGAGGTAGAGGGCGTTGTAGTAGTAGATGCACAAACAGGTGAAGTGAAAAGATATGATAAAGGAAAAGCGCCTAAATTTGTTGATGGTGTATTAAATCACGAGACCGCATCTACATTAAATACATACTTCGGTAAATATATTCACGGATTTTGGAATACGAAATTCTCGCAAACGGATATGAAGATTCCGACTGAGTGGGGAACGAAAGAAGGAGTTACACCAATTTTCGGTAAGGATGGAACGTTATATTACTTTACTGATTTCACCTCTCCAAAAAAGGGAGTAGATTCTGCGTTAGGTTACTCGCTTATCGATGCGCGTACAGGTAAGTTGTATTACTATAACGGAAAAGAAGTGAAGGGGATTATGGATGGTTCAGCTGCTTCGGAAGTAGTGGATAATTCCTTTAAGAGAGAGAAATGGCATGGAACGATGCCGGTTATTTATAACGTGTATGGTAAACCTTCTTGGATTGTACCTGTTATTGATGACGGGGGATTAGTACGTGCTCATACAGTTATATATGCTTCTAATGCGAAAATATTTGCAACAGGTTCGACGCAAAAAGAAGCGCTTGAGAATTATAAAAATGCGCTGAGCGGAAGTGGAGATTCATTTAGACCGACTTCAAATGGTAAAGAAGCACAAAAAGAAGGCGTTGTACAACGTGTATATAAAGAAAAATCAGGTGAAAATACAATTGTGTATGTACTGTTAGAGAATGAACAAAAAGTATTTATGATACCGGTGAAGAAATTCCCATATGCTATGTTTACAGAAGTGGGAGATCCAATTCAAATAACATATTTAGATACAGGAGAGGCGATGTCTTCCGTATCTAAATTTACAAATAGCAATTTGAAAAAGTAAAGCGATAGAAATTCTATCGCTTTTTTTTACGGTATGAAACAGGAAAATGCACTATACTTGACGTATGTTTATGTTGTAACTATAATTGTTACGATTTAGTATTTATCGGAAAGGGTGAACGGAAAAAGTGAATGGAGTTAATCACGAAATATATAAACCTGTAAAGACAAATAGGTTATGGATGATTCTTGTATTAGGGACACTTACGGCGATTGGGCCATTATCTATTGATATGTATTTGCCTTCTTTACCAAAATTAACAGATGATTTACAAACAGGCGCATCTCTTGCACAGCTTACATTGACAGCTTGTTTGCTTGGGCTTTCAGTAGGACAATTATTTGTTGGTTCAATTAGTGACATTTACGGAAGGCGCAAACCTCTTATTATCGCTCTTATTATTTATGTTGCTTCTTCTTTACTTTGTGCTATTGCACCATCTATTTGGAGTTTAGTGTTATTGCGCTTCTTACAAGGGGCTTCAGGATCGGCCGGGATTGTTATATCACGTGCAATGGTACGTGACATGTATTCAGGTTCTGAAATGACGAAGTTTTTCTCACTGCTCATGTTAGTAAACGGAGCAGCACCTATTTTGGCACCGATTATTGGGGGACAATTACTACAGTTCACAACATGGCGCGGTGTCTTCATCGTTCTCGGAGCAATTAGTGTATTCATGTTAATATCAGCTACTTTCGTATTACGTGAAACATTACCTCCTGAAGAAAGAGAAACAGGTGGTTTGTCAGGGACATTGGCGACGTATGGAAAACTGTTAAAAGATCGTTTGTTTATGGGATATGCATTATCACAAGGGCTAGTAACGGCGGCGATGTTTGCTTACATTTCAGGCTCACCATTTGTGTTGCAGAACATATACGGAGCATCACCACAGCAATTTAGCTTATTCTTTGCGATTAACGGTATCGGTATTATTATTGCTAGTCAGGTTACGGGCCGTTTAGCAGGGAAAGTGAATGAGAAAACGTTATTCGTTTCCGGTATTATTATTGCGGCCGTTGGTGGTTTATCTTTACTACTGACAATCTTACTAGGAATAGGTTTAATTGGTGTTTTATGCTCGTTATTCCTTGTTGTATCAAGTGTCGGGGTTGTATCAACAACTGGGTTCTCATTAGCGATGAGAAATCAGAAACAAGCTGCAGGAACGGCATCGGCTTTATTAGGTTTATTACAGTTCATTTCAGGAGCACTTGTTGCACCGTTAGTAGGTATTGGTGGAAGCAACACCGCATTACCGATGGGGGTTGTAATAGCTCTTTGTGAAATTGGTGCTGTGTTATGTTATCTATTTATGGCCAGAAGAAGTGAAAAGCAGTTTGAACTGCAACAAAGACAAAATTTAGAGGCTTAATTTATAAAAAAGAGCTGATTCAAATATTTTTGAATCAGCTCTTTTTTCATTTCTTTGAAATAACTCATACAGCTTTGTAAGGTGATGCAAAAGTTATTTGCATAAAGTGACGATACTGTGACAAAAATGTAGGCATGTATATTAAGGTAGCGTCTTAAGTGTAAAAAGTAGGATGTTCTCGGTATAATAACAAGTGGAGATAAAAGAAACTATAATGAGTAGTAGCTGTAGATAAAAGGAGAAGAAGAGATGAAGAAGGTTTTGGGTATTGCTGTAATGGGAAGTATGATCCTTCTAGCAGGATGTAATGGAAATAAAGATACGAAAGAACCGAAAGAAAAGGTAGAGCAATCTACTGAGCAAACAGAAGAGATGAAAGAATACCGTGCAGTACATGAAAAATACGATATGAAAATGAATAAAGAAATTAATAAAGCACTACAGTTATTTGAAGTGGCAAAAGAAAAGGGCGGTAAGGAAATAACGAATGCTACATATAAAGAAGATGTGCAAAAGGTAACGACTAGCATGTTAGAAGATATTGATAATATACGTAAAGAAATTCGTGTTCCAAAGTCGAAAGAGCAAGAACATGAGGTATACGCTGGTTTCTTGAATGAATCGGAACAAGCAATGAAAAAATTACAGAAGTTAGCTAAAGAAGAAGACTCATCATTGATTCGTGATATAGAAATTAACTTTGCAACAGCATCAACATACTATAAACGTTTTCAAGCAGAAACGAAAAAATAACCTTGCGTACGCGCAAGGTTATTTTTTCTTCTTACCATCTCCGTCTTCATCCTCGGATACTAATACATTTTGTTTTTCGTGAAATTCAGAGATTGTTTGTCTGGTAATATTATCGAATGGAGTATAAAAAGAAGTGATACGTTTCTTTTTAATAAAGAGTTTATCCCGCTATTTGCCGGGCAGTAAGACCCCCACCTCAAAATTCAGTGAAAGCAAAGAAGTTAGGTAGGGGATCCACTGCCCCTAAAAGCCCGATTGGTTCAACTAATAATTAGTGGGGGATGCCCCCCACTGATTAAAGTTTCACTTTATAGACCCCGATGATGACAAGTATAACGATTGTTAATGGTAATCCTATAGTAGCAAGAAGCAAGGGATCCATCTTATAACTTCTTTAATATTATTTCTTTTTATTATAAGAGAAAACTGTAATTTCCATAAAAGGAATGAAAACTGATTTTTCTAAATATACCCAATTTGATTGACTTTTCATTTTTTCAGAATTATAATTCAAAATATACAATTTGAACCAAATAATAATATAGCAATTTACTTATCCAGAGAGGTAGAGGGACTGGCCCTATGACACCTCAGCAGCGGGTTCTGTAACAGGAACACCGTGCTAATTCCAGCAAGCAAGTCTTGAAAGATAAGTGATGGGCCTTCGTTTATTAAGCCTTGATCTTATTTTTTAAGATCAAGGCTTTTTGTGTTTTAAGAAGCGGAAAAGTAATAGGAACAAATATGTCAATAAAACAAAGTAAATACATTCGTTTAGGGGGTTATTGAAGTGTATGTTATTAAAAAACTATCGGTTATGGTGTTCACGCTATGGGTCATTACGACAGTAACATTTTTGATTATGCATATCATTCCAGGGGATCCATTTTCATCAGATGCGAAAATCTTTCCTGAAGAAGTGATACAAAACATGAGAGCGAAGTATCACCTTGATGAACCGTTATGGAATCAATATGTTGCTTATTTAGATGGCGTAGTTCATTTTGATTTTGGTGAATCTGTTCAATCGACAGGTCAAGGTGTATCAGAAATTATAACGACAGGATTTGGTCCATCAGCGATTATTGGTTTACAAGCACTTGTTATTTCATTGTTAGTCGGAATTGCAGCAGGTACATTTGCAGCCCTATATCATGGGAAAGTAATTGATTATAGTGTGAGCTTACTTGCGATTCTCGGTATTTCTATTCCAAGTTTTATTTTAGCACCACTATTTATACAAGTATTTGCTATTCAATTTGAACTTTTACCAGTAGCGTCTTGGGGCACATTCGAACATACGGTATTGCCATCCTTCGCATTAGCGTTAGGACCAATCGCGGTTATTACAAGATTTGTTCGCTCTAATATGATTGAAGTTTTGCAGAGTGATTATATTAAGCTAGCGAGAGCGAAAGGCATACCAATTAAGAAAATCATTATAAGACATGCTCTTCGAAATGCGATTGTTCCAGTACTTACATTTGTTGGACCGTTAATGGCTGGACTTTTAACAGGGACTTTCGTTATTGAAAAAATATTTTCCATTCCTGGTCTAGGAAAATATTTTGTAGATGGTATTTTTAACCGGGATTATCCGGTCATTATGGGAACAACGATTTTCTATAGTGCATTATTAATTTCTTGTATTTTCATTACAGATATTATTCACCGTATTGTTGATCCGCGTATTCGTTCTATTACGTAAGGAGGGAGGCATTTAAATGGGAGCTTATGAAATCAATAAACAGTTATTAACGAATGAGGAGAAAAAAGAATTAACGATAAATAAAGATCAGCAAACGATTAGTCGAAAGAAGGAGGTGTTTCGCAAGTTTATATCAAACCCTATAGCAGTTTTAGGGGCAGTGACGTTATTACTAATTATTATTTTCTCACTGGTTGGCGAAAGTTTAACGGCATTTACTGCGAGTGAACAAGTAAAAGAAGCAACAAACCTCCCACCTAGTAGTGAGCATTGGTTCGGAACAGATGATTTAGGAAGGGACATATGGGCGCGCACCTGGGCTGGAGGGAAAATTTCACTAACAGTTGGATTAGTGGCAGCGGCTCTTGATATAGGAATAGGTGTACTAATCGGGGGCTTTAGTGGATATGTGAGAGGACGTAGTCGCCTTGGAACGTTAATTGATGAGTGGATTGTACGAGGGATTGAAGTGTTATACGGTATCCCATATTTATTAATTGTTATTTTATTATTAATCGTTATGAAACCAGGGCTTTTTACAATTATTATTGCCCTTGCATTAACAGGATGGATTGGCATGGCACGTCTCGTTAGGGCACAAGTATTATCTTTAAAGCAAAGAGAATTTGTTATTGCAGCAGAGCGATTAGGTACATCGCATATGAAGATTATATATGGGCATTTAATTCCGAACTTAACAGGTATTATTATCGTAAATTTATCATTTACAATTCCCGCAGCTATTTTCTCAGAATCATTTTTAAGCTTTATCGGACTTGGGGTACAATCACCAGCGGCAAGCTGGGGCACGATGACGAACGATGCACTTGGGACGTTACTAAGCGGAGAATGGTGGCAACTATTCTTCCCAGCAATCATGATTGCACTCATCATGTTCGCATTTAATGCAATTGGTGATGGTTTGCAAGATGCAATTGATCCAAAAATCGTCAAACGGAATCGAAAGGAGAAAAAACATGGCACAAATCTTATCTTTAGAAAACGTAACATTGGCCGTTGAAAAAGAGAATAGTAAGCAAGCAATTGTGAAGCATGTTTCCTTTTCTATTAACGAAGGTGAAATCGTTGCACTTGTAGGAGAAAGTGGTTCAGGAAAAAGTGTTACAGCACAATCTATTGTCGGATTAAATCAAGAATCTATTCACATCGATGACGGAAGCATCTCTTTCCAATCTCAAGGATTAACGAATTTACAAGAATCAGAATGGAATCAAATTCGAGGGAAAGACATTTCGTTTATCTTTCAAGACCCTCTGTCCTCTTTAAATCCGACGATGAAAGTAGGAAGGCAAATTACAGAGGTGATTTTGCAACATGAGAAAAAGTCGAAAAGAGAAGCAAAAGAAATTGCGATTAATTTATTAACGGATTTAGGGATACATGAAGCAGAGAAACGTTTTGAACAGTACCCACATCAATTAAGCGGAGGTATGAGGCAACGTATTTGTTTAGCAATTGCGTTTGCTTGTCATCCAAAGCTCGTTATTGCAGATGAGCCTACAACTGCATTAGATGTAACGATTCAAAAGCAAATTATGGGGTTATTAAAAGAGCGAAAAGAAAAACAAAATACGAGTATTTTATTAATTACACACGATTTGGCACTTGTACGTGAAGTAGCAGATCGAGTAGTTGTGATGTACGGGGGACGTGTTGTTGAAAAAGGGACGATACAAGAAGTGATAGGTTCACCTAAGCACCCATATACGAAAAGCTTATTACAGGCAATTCCGAATATGGATGATTCTGAAAAGGTACTTAGGGCAATTGAGGGAACAACACCATCAATTGAAACGTTAAATAGCTTTGGTTGTCCTTTTGTCAATCGTTGCCCGGTAGCAATCAAAGAATGTATTCATCGTTTTCCAGAGAGAACAACATATTCTGGGGAGCATAGCTCACATTGCTGGCAGCATGTTCTTGAGCATAACGAAGCAAAATCAAAAGAGAAGGTGAATGCTTCATGACGACAGATTTAATTACTGTAAAGCAAGTAACGAAAACGTATGGAAGTAAAAAGAAAGAAATCATAGCGCTAAAAGATATATCACTTTCTATCCCGAAAGGAACGACGCTCGGAATTATTGGAGAAAGTGGTTCAGGAAAGACAACACTTGGTAAGCTCATAGCTGGGATCGAGAGCCCAACGTCTGGTCAAATTGATTATAACGGTCAAGTTGTTCACAAGTTGAAGTCAGCTCATAAGCGAGATTTCTTGCAGAAAGTACAATTCATTTTTCAAGATTCCACAGCTGCATTAAATCCGCGCTGGAAAGTACGCGATATCGTAACAGAAGGCTATATTTCATTCGGTTTAGGCGATAAAGGATTGAAAGATAAAGTCGCAGGTGATGCACTAGAGCGTGTTGGATTAGATAGACGATATATTGATCGATATCCACACGAATTTAGCGGAGGACAACGTCAACGTATTGCTATTGCAAGAGCGCTATTATGTGAGCCAGAAGTATTAATCCTTGATGAACCAATTTCAGCATTAGATGTTTCATTGCAAATTCAAATTGTGCATTTACTGCAAAAAATTCAAAAGGAACAAGGCTATACATATTTATTTATCGCACATGATTTACCGATGGTTCACTATTTATGTGAAAAAGTGGCTGTCTTATATAAAGGAGAACTTGTTGAATTTGGAAATACGGATGAAGTGTTCCGTAATCCTCAACATTCTTATACAAAAACATTATTAGCATCAACACCAAAAATTTCAGGTTAAAGGGGAATGTAAAATGAAGAAGTTTTTATTATTTGTCATTATGACCATATTAGCAATTACTTCTGTCGCTTGCGGTAATAAGAAAGACACACAAAAGGCGAGTGCTGGTAAGGGAGAAGGAGATCGATTAGTAACGAATATTAGCAGTGATCCTTATACGCTTGATTCTGCCATTGCGACAGATAGCACGTCAGGTTACATAATTGGACAGTTGTTTTCAAGTTTATATACGCAAGATAGTGATGGGAAATATCAAAATGAATTAGCAGAGAAAGAAGAAGTAAATGCTGATGGAACTGAATATACAATTCATTTAAAGAAAGATATTAAATGGTCAGATGGTTCGCCTATTACAGCAAATGATTTTGAGTTCGCATGGAAGCGATTATTAAACCCGAAAACAGGTTCTATGAATGCGACAGAAATGTATTTTATTAAAGGAGCAGAGGCATATAATACTGGAAAAGGTGAAGAAGGACAAGTTGGTATTCAAGTCGTTGATCCTCAAACATTAAAGGTAACACTTGAGCACCCAGTTGCTTCTATTAAACAAAAATTAGCGAGTTCATTATTTATTCCATTATCTAAAAAATCAATTGATGATAACAACAAATTAAAAACAGATCCAAAAGAGTTAATTACAAATGGACCATTCACGTTAAAAGAATGGAAGCATAACCAAGCAATTACAGTACAAAAAAATAAAGAATACTATGATAAAAAGGTAACATTAAAAGAAATTGAGTTTCGTATTATTCCAGATTCTAAAACAGCGTACCAATTATACAAATCAAAAGAATTAGATTTACTAAGTGGTTTACCACAAGAAATGATTGAGAAAGAAAAAGGAAACAAAGAATATAAGCGTGTTGCAGGGTTCTCATCTTATATTTATTCGTTTAACGTAGAAAAAGAGCCTTTTACAAATGAGAAAGTACGTAAGGCATTTTCATTAGCGGTTGATCGTAAGTTTATTGTTGAAAAATTGTATAAAAATAATGCAGAAGAAGCATATGCATTCGTTCCAGAAGGAGCAAAAACACAAGGTGGTCGTGATTTCCGTAAAGAAAAAGGTGATTACGTTAAATTCGATCCAGCGGAAGCGAAAAAATTACTAGAAGAAGGTATGAAAGAGCAAGGGTGGTCTACATTACCTGAAGTAACATTAAAGTTCACTACAGATACACAACATAAAAAAGTAGCAGAAGCAATGCAAGAAATGTTTAAGAAAAATCTTGGCGTAGATATTAAATTAGAAAATAAAGAGTGGAAGAGCTACATTGATACATATAAGCAAAGTGATTTCCAATTAGCTTATATGGGATGGGGCGGTTCTTTATTAGACCCAATTACTAAACTAGATTTATATGCAGGTGATGGTCCAAACAACTATGCAAAATGGCATAATAAAGAATTTGACGCTCTAATCAAAGAAGCAGAAGTTGAACAAAATGAAGATAAGCGTTTTGATTTATTGCATAAAGCAGAAGATATTATGTTTGATGATACACCATTGATCCCAATTATTTTCCCAAGTGCTTCGTATTTACAAAAATCATCAGTATCTGGCGTCCAATTCATTATCGGGTCTAGCCCAGAACTAAGATATGCAAAAATAAAGAAGTAGGCAACCGCCTACTTCTTTATTTTATTTCTCTTTTATATTCTTTTTTCGTTCCATCAGAGAAGACAACTTCTAAATCAAATTTTTGGTAGTCTTTATCAAGTTTGAACACATTTACTACTTGATCGATTACTTCTTGGTCAGGAGTATCTTTATCAAATTTTAATTCTTGTAGAAGTGGGCTTAATTTTGTAATAGCCTCGTCACCTGTAAACTTTGCATTTGATTTATGGTCTTCAAGTTTTGCTTCCATTTTCTTATCAGCTGCTACATTCTTATAATCAGCCTCGTAGTCTTTCTTCGTATCTTGATAGTCTGCATCTAAACTAAATTCATTGAAGTTAAGTTTTAAATCAGCAGGAGCTTCATTTTTTGCTTCTTCAGTAGTTTTCTTATTAGAAGTTGTATCTTCTTTTGCAGGAGCTTTACATCCTGTTAATACAGGTACTAGCATAAGAGCTAATAAAACTGATAGTAAAATTCTCATTATAAATTCCTCCTTATGTAAATTCGTTCTATACAAGTTTTTCCCAAAATCATGTAATTATGTATGTGTTGAAAATAAATTATTAACTTGTAGCCACAAAGTTTAATCCGCAATTTAAATCAAAAATGATTTGTATGTATATGGTAAATTAAGGTTGTGAGGAGGTACTAAAATGCATGAAGAATATAAAGAGATGATAAAAAAAGCAATTGAATATATAGAGGAGCATTTACATGAGGAGCTTACAACGGAAAGAGTGGCGTCTCACAGTGCAGTATCGATGTACCATTTTCATCGCATCTTTCAAAGATATGTTGGGATGAGTGTAACGGATTATATTCGAAAGAGAAGGTTAACTCATGCTGCGCAAGCCTTAGTGTCAACGGAGAGGGCTGTTATTGATATTGCAGTACAATACGGCTTTTCCTCACAAGAGGCATTTACGAGAGCTTTTAAAAGAATGTTTCAATTGCCACCGAAGAAATATCGAAAGTACTTCCAGTCATTTTATATAGAAAGAGAGGGTGTTTCAATGCAAAAAGGTATACCGAAAGGATGGATCTTAAGTGGAAGTCATCCTGCTGAATATGAGATGGGTTTAGACTATGAAGTTGCCCATCAAGGAAAAGTATCTGCATACATAAAGGCAAAAGAGAATGTTACACATGGAGGATTTACAACATTAATGCAAATGTTCCGAGCGGATAAATATGTAGGTAAAAGATTACGTTTAACAGCATTTGTTAAGAGTGAGAACGTAAGAGATTGGGCGGGATTGTGGATGAGAGTAGACGGAAAAGATACAGAACCACTCGCTATGGATAACATGCAAAATCGCCCAATTAAAAATACGAATAACTGGCAATCGTACTCGGTTGTATTAGATATAAAAGAAGAAGCGCTTGGTATTGCATTTGGTGTTTTATTATCAGGAGAAGGTTGTGTGTGGCTAGATAGTATTCGATTTGATGAAGTGGATGAAAAAATTCCTTCAACAGATTTGGCTGAAAACTTTTATGAAACACTCCTAGAAGAGCCGGTAAATCTGCAATTTGAAGAGATAGAAAAGTAAGGAGAAAAGATATGCTCAAATATGTAAAACTAATATGTATTAGTTTAGTAGTATCGTCTTGTATTATGGGAATTAACTATTTCATTAGCTATCTGTGGTCAGAGCATATACCTTCTTTGACGTGGAGAACATATTTGATGTTTATGTTTATATTTATGATGAGTTTTAGTTCGATGCAAAAAGAAGGGGAAGAGGATTATTGACAGTAGTTTTCTTCGCCTTTCTTTCATTAACACAAATGTTCATAACTGTTTTCGGAAATGCAGGTATGATCTTTAATATAATTTCACTATCATTACAACTTGTAAGTTCGGGTGTAATTGTACCACATGAGATGCTTTCTAAAACATATGAAACAATCGGTGAATTATTTCCCGCAACATATGCAGCGAATGGCTATTATACAATAATATTTGGGGGAGTAAGTTTAGAGAAAAATATTATTTTATTATTAGTCATTATATTCGTTACACAATTGGTAGCAGTAATTACTGTATCTATAAAAGGAATAGTAAAGAGAAGAAGTCATGTAGTTAAAGAAGTATAAAATAAAAAAGGTATCCTGCGATTGGATACCTTTTTTACTTTATTATTTTGCAACTTCTGTCCACTTGTAGTTAAACTCACCGCCGAAGTCAGTTGTTACAAGCCCTTTAATAAATCCGCGTTGTAGGTAAGAACGACCTTGTTGGTATAAAGGAGCGACAGCACCGTCTTGTAATAGGATTTTTTCAGCTTGCTTCATTGCTTCAAAGCGAGCCTTTTCATCGCCAGCTAAATCTGTTTTCACTTTATGAATGAGCGCATCGTACTCTTTGTTAGAGTATTTATCGAAGTTATAAGCACTATCTGTTGTAAATAAATCTAAGAATGTAATTGGATCAGCGAAGTCAGGGCCCCAGCCATCAATACCGATTTCATAGTCACCACTTAATAGTAGTTTCAGCTGTTGTTTACGTGGTTGTGGTTTTAACGTCACTGTTAATCCATCTAGATTCTTTTCTAGCTCACCTTTTAAATATTCACCAGTCTTTTTAGCTAAGGCATTATCACTTGTTAATAGTTCGATTGTTACTTTGTCAGTACCAAGTTCTTGTTTCGCTTTTTTCCAGTTTTCTTTTGCTGTTTTCACATCATCTTTGACTAGGTTTCCATTTTCTTTACGGAAGTCAGTGCCTTCTGGGCTTTTCGCGAATTTCGCAGGTACTATTCCTTCAGCTGGAACAGCACCGTTATTTAAAATTGTTTCTACGTATGCTTTTTTATTCATTGCTCCGTTAATAGCAAGGCGTGCATGTTGATTTTTTAATGTTTCATTTTTTTGATTGAGTCGTAAGAATTGAATGCCAACTTCAGCGCGGTCTTTGAAGTTTGGATCGCTCTTATATTTATCAACAAACTCCGCAGTTAAAGCAACGCGATCAATTTGTCCTGAATCGTATAAGTTAACTTCTGTAGATTTATCTTTAACGACATTGAAGTTGATTGCTTCTAATTTTACAGTTTTAGCATCCCAATAGTTAGGGTTCTTCTTCAATTGGAAGCTTTGCTCGTGTTTCCAGTTATCTAATATGAAAGCACCGTTGTAAATTAAATGATTTGTTTCTAAACCATATTTATCGCCCTGAGATTTTAAGTAATCTTCATTAATTGGTAAGAATGTTGAGAATGTTGTTAAGCTTAAGAAGTAGGGAACAGGACGGTCTAGTTGTACTTCTAACGTTTTATCATCAAGAGCTTTGACACCTAGTTGATCAATTGGCAATTGTTTCTGGCTTATTTGTTTCGCATTCTGTATATCGAAGAATAAGAATGCATATTCAGCTGCTGTATCAGGATTTACGGCACGTTGCCAAGCGAAGACAAAGTCCTTTGCTGTAACTGGAGTACCGTTTGACCATTTTGAATCACGCAGGTGGAATGTATATTTTGTTTTATCGGGACTAAGGTCAACCGACTCAGCAACACCAGGAATTGGTTTGTTATCTTCTCCCATTGCATATAAACCTTCAAAAACATTGCGCATTACGCTCATGGATTCCCCATCCGTTGCTTTTGCAACATCCATTGTTGGAATTTCTGAAGCGAATGATAAGTTAATTGCCTGTTTATCATTTGCTTTATCATTTGCTTTCGCTCCGCTTGCATGATCTTTATCTCCTCCGCAAGCAGTTAGTAATAGACTTGCCCCTAAAACAGATGCAACAACAGGTACAACTTTTTTCTTCATTGTTCGTTCCTCCCTAAATGTGTTGTTCGTAACGTCGTAATGTCCACGTTTTGAAGTGTAGCTATAGAAGAAGAGAAAACCTATTATAGATATGTGTATGTAGGTAATCAGGTGTTCTATATGTATATACATGTTGAGCTATAATCTATCGTTATATGTTTCAACGTAGTAGACGTTATATTTTGATGGTGAAATATTTTGTTTCTTTGATTATTTAGAATATTAACACTAGAAAGAACTATATGTCAATAATAAAAATAGATTGTTAATTTCTTAGAATAATATATTAAAAAAGCAGATTTCCTCGCATTAGGGAATCTGCTTTTAATATGTTTTGCTAAAAAAACAATTGGTGTGGGCTAATAATCAGTGGGGGATGAAGAAAACCCAACTGATTAAAGTTTCGCTTTATTTTTCAATTTTGGCCCATTTGAAGTTTAATTGACCTGCAAAGTCTACTTGCACAATTCCTTTCACATAAGAACGTTCTAAATAAGATTCGCCTTTTTGGTAAAGAGGAGCGATAACAGAGTCTTTAAATAATATTTTCTCGGATGCTAGTAATGCTTCCCAGCGAGCTTTTTCATCACCGGCTAAAGTTGTTTTCACTTTTGCTATTGTTTCATCGAACTCCTCATTAGAGTAATGATCTAAGTTGTAAGGGTTATTCGTTGTAAATAGCTCAAGGAATGTAATTGGATCTGCAAAGTCAGGGCTCCAGCCGTCAATTCCAATTTCGTAGTCACCTTTTAATAAAAGTGAAACTTGTTGTTTACGTGGTTGCGGCTTTATATTTACTGTTAAGCCATCTAAATTCTTTTCTAATTGTCCTTTTAAGAACTCACCAGTTTTCTTTTCAAGGTCACCGTCACTTATTAATAGTTCTAATGTTATTTTTTCAGACCCAAGTTCTTGTTTTGCCTTTTTCCATAATTCTTGAGCAGATTTTGTATCAACCTTTGTTAAATCGCCGTTTGCAGTACGGAAGTCTGTTCCGTCAGGTCCTTTTGCAAAGTTTTTCGGCACGAGACTAGAGGTTGGTGTGGAGCCGTCATTTAATAACGTATTTACAAAAGATTTTCGATCAATTGTTTGATCGATTGCTTGGCGTGCAGAAACGTTTTGAAGTACTTTGTTTTGTTGATTCATACGTAGAAACTGTACCCCTACGTTTGGCCGTTCTTTAAAGTTAGCATCCTTTTTATATTTATCAACGAAGTCAGATGTTAGTTTGATACGATCTAATTGTTTTGACTCGAATAAATTTACTTCTGTAGATTTTTCTTTTACGACGTTAAAATTGATTTCTTCCAGTTTGACAGTATCTTTATCCCAATAGGTAGGGTTTTTCTTAAATTTAAAGCTTTGCTCATGCTTCCAATCGCTTAGTGTAAAAGCTCCGTTGTACAAAATTGTATTGTCTTCTAACGCATACTTATCACCTTGTGCTTTAAAGAATTCCTCGTTAATTGGTAGAAATGTTGGGAACGCTGTTAAGCTTATAAAGTACGGAACAGGACGTTCCAATTCTACCTCAAACGTATGGTCATCAATTGCTTTTACACCAAGTTGATCGGCTGGAAGTTCTTTGTTGTTAATTTTTGTTGCGTTTTTAATATCAAAGAATAGAAATGCATATTCAGAGGCTGTTGCTGGATCAACAGCTCTTTGCCAAGCGAAGACAAAATCTTTTGCTGTGACAGGAGTGCCGTTTGACCATTTTGAATCTCGTAGGTGGAATGTGTATTTCGTTTTATCGCCACTTACTTCATGAGATTTTGCAACGCCAGGGACAGGTTTGTTACCTTCACCAAGATTATACAAACCTTCAAATACGTTTCTCATTACTTGACCAGAATCGGTATCTGTAGCACGAGCTGTATCCATTGTTCGTATTTCAGTAGGTGAAGATAAGTTTAAAACCTGTTTACTAGGCGCCTCGTCTTTTGCATTTGCTCCGCTTGCTTCGTTTTTATAACTACCGCAACCAGTTAATAAAATACTTACTCCTACAACTGATGCAATACCGGGTACAAACTTCTTTTTCATTTGATTTTCCTCCTAAATAATTAAGTTTGGATGATGATGAGGGAAATGAAAAATAAAAAATCCCTCTTTTCATATTGAGAAAGAGGGATTTTTACGTACAAGTTATGCACCCGTATATAAACGAAGTCCCTCATTCTATCTTTCAAGCACAATGCTTGCAGGAAGTGGCACAGTATTCAAAATGAACCTGTTGCCGAGGTTTCAAAGGGCCAGTCCCTCCACCTCTCTTGATACAATGAGTAAACGAATAAATTTTATTAATTTTTGTGTTTCTTTGATAATTCAAAATCTTACACCTTGGATGATGAAGTGTCAACCAATTGGAATATAGTTTAAATTTTCAGTTTTATTTAACGAGAAAAACCACTGCATATGGCAGTGGTTTTTCTACTAGAAGTCAAAGTTATCTGGATCTGGACCAACGCGACGATCTTCATTTAGAGCTTGAATTGCTTTCATGTCATCAGCACTTAATTCAAAATCGAATATATTTGCATTTTCAATAATGCGATGTTCTTTAATAGATTTAGGGATTGTTACAACTTCATTTTGTAAATCCCAGCGTAAAATAATTTGTGCAGTTGATTTATTATATTTTGTCGCAATGTCTTGTAATGTGGAGTTATCCAGTAGTTGTCCCTGCATTAATGGTGACCAAGCTTCAAGCTGGATGTTATGTTCTTTACAGAAAGCGTGTAATTCTTCTTGTGCTAAACGTGGGTGGTATTCCACTTGATTGACCATTGGCTTAATTTCAGCGATTTCAAATACGTCTTGTAAGTGGTGAATGTGGAAATTACTCACACCGATAGCACGAACACGGCCATCTTTATAAAGTTTTTCTAACGCTTTCCATGATTCAGTATATTTCCCTTTTACAGGCCAATGTACTAAATATAAATCTAAATATTCTAGACCTAATTTTTCTAATGTAGTTTCAAATGCTTGAAGTGTTGTTTCATATCCTTGATCGCTATTCCATACTTTTGATGTAATAAATAATTCTTCACGTGAAACACCTGCTTCACGGATCGCTTGTCCAACGCCTTCTTCGTTTTGATAGATTGCTGCAGTATCGATGCTGCGGTAGCCATTTTTAATTGCTGCCTTTACAGATTCAATTACTTCTGAACCATCTTCTACTTTAAAAACACCTAAACCGAACCAAGGCATTTTTACACCGTTATGTAATGTAGTATAGTCTTTTAAACTTGTTAAATTCATATTATTTCCCCCTAGCTTTTTTGTTTGTTGCTTCTACTGCTTTTTGAATTGCCTCTGAAAAATTATATTCATATAAAGCTTTGAGACCTTCAGCTGTGGAACCACCTGGTGTTGTTACTTGTTCGCGGAGGTTAGCTGGATCTTGCGTTTGTTCAAGCATAGAAGCAGAGCCAGAAATCATTTGAATGACAAGGTATTTTGCAGTTGCTTCATCGACTCCATAACTTTTTGTTGCTTCAATTAAGCTTTCAGCAAAGTAATAAAGGAAAGCTGGTGCACTTCCAGTAACTGCAGTAAGCTGATGAACTTCTTCTTCAGTACAAAGTTGCGAAGTACCAATGCCTCTTAAAAGGAGTTGCAAGGTTTCCTGATGCATCTCGTTTACTGATTGTCCCGTTGTATATAAGGAGATAGACTTGCCAATTTCAGCAGCTGTATTTGGCATAATCCAAGCAACAGGTGTCCCCTCGGGAAGTCTTTCTTCTAAATAAGATGGACCAATGCCAGCAGCTACCGTTACGACAAGTTGATTCGATAGTAACGGAGATAATTCTGCTAATAATTCTTCATGTGCAGAAGGCGGCATTGCTAAAACAATCGTATCAACAGATGAAACATGCTGTTTCCAATCTGTTGTAGTAGATACATTATATCGCCCTTGTAATTCCTTTAGCTTTTCTACGTTGCTTCGGTTAGAAACGATAATTTCTTCGATGTATTCTTTGCTTGTTTTAAGTAATCCGGAAAATATAGCTTCTGCCATACGACCAGCACCAATAAATAGAATTCGATGTTTAGTTAGCATATCCTTTATTCCTTTCTAGTGAAGATATGTTATAAAAAACGATACCATCTTTAAGAGAATTTTGTAAAAAGAAAAGACTTATTGTGAAAAGGATGGAAATGGAAGGAGGAGGGTTAATATAAATAAGGTTATAAAAATTATTATACTTAAAAAATAGTTGTAATAAAAAATCCCTGAAGCATAACTGCTTCAGGGATTAATAGATTATAAGTTTATTCTTTTGTCATACCTAACAATACAGCACCGCCGATAATTAAAACACTACCTAGTGCAATAAAGATCAATTGACGTTTTGTTTTCTTTTCACCTAAGAAGACAATCGCACCGAATGTTGAGATAACGATTCCAGTTTGAGATAATGGGAAGCTTGTTGCTACTCCGACACGTGGTAATGAAAGAAGTAAGAATAAGTTTCCAGTTCCCCATAGTAAACCAGATAAAGCATTACGGATTGCATATTTGTTAAATGGTTTATGTTTAGATGTCAATACAACCGCACCAACAAACATACCAACTGCTTGTGGTAAAATAGCAGACCAACCATCGATATTATACCAACGAATAATAATTACATATACAAGGTAGCCGAAAGTAGAAACAATTAAAGTAAGAAGTCCTTTTTTCAATTGTCCTGGTGGCTGTGCATTTTCTTTGTCATCTAGTGATGTGAATACAACACCAACTACGATTAATAGGATTGCAATCGTTCCCAGAACAATCGTTGTTGTAGTAGTCCACTCACGGAAAGCGATAACCCCAAAGATAGAAGTTGCAACAAGTTGCATACCAGTAGAAATTGTTACAGTAGTTGAAACACCTAGTTTTTCAACTGTTTTTAATTGGTTTACTTGTCCTAATGCCCAGAATAAACCTGAAATAAAACCAACAATTAAGACTGTCATTGTTAAAGCTGGTTGAGTAAATACATACATAATTGTTGCGAAGAATAGAGCACCGATTGTCATACCTACCGTTTGGCTATATGCACCACCGCCCATTTTTACGCTTACTAATAAGATGTTTCCCCATGCAATTGCAGGAAGAAGCGCTAATAAAATGTCCATTACAAGACTCCCTTCGGTTTTCTATACCAATATAATTACATATCGTTCTAACGATCGGTAATGCCCCACTACTAGAGTAGAAGATTACCGATCGCTAAAACAGGATGAAGAATTCACGATATAAATGCGTTTTCATTTCTTCATTTTTTGAAACACCTCCATATAATAACAGGAAATTGCCTATTTTAGAAAGTGAATTCAAATAAAATGTATATTTTAATAAAAGGTAAAATTCAGTTATTTCCCGATGGTATATTTTTATTTCCTAAGAAATAAAGAAGCAGCTTCGAAAAAGCTGCTTTAAGAGTTAGTAATTCTTTTATTAATAAGCTGAATACATAGCAGAAATAGGAGTGACATACTAATAGTGATAACTACTAGTGTCCAAGCGAGTTGCATATTACTTGCATCAATCGCCATATAAATTGCAGTTGGGATAGTCTGTGTTTTACCAGGAATGTTCCCAGCAAACATGAGTGTAGCACCAAACTCACCGAGCGCACGAACAAAGCTCAAAATCATTCCGCTTAGTAAGGCGGGAAATGCAAGCGGAAGTGTGACGTGTAGAAAAACTTGATATTCACTGGCACCAAGGTCACGAGCACTTTCTTCAATTTGTATATTCGCAATAGAAAATCCTGTTTTTGCTGATTGGTACATGAGCGGAAATGCAACAACTGTAGAAGCGATGATTGCAGCAGTAGATGTGAACATAATGGACTGCTGAAATATTGATTCTATCCACATTCCAATGGGACTATTATTTCCAAAAATGATAATGAGAAAAAAGCCGATTACAGTTGGTGGAAGTACCATTGGTAATAAGAAAATAGTTTCTAATAGTACTTTATATCTCCATGAGGAGCGTGCTAACGCCCGTCCGATAATCGTCCCTAAAATTGTAACGATAATGGTGGCGCATGCAGCTACTCGTATAGATAGAAAGATTGGTGACAAAATAGCATCAAAGCTCATGGCAATTATGACAGGACTGTAAATCCATATTTTTTAAAGATAGATTGTGCATCTTTTGACTGCAAATACTCATAAAATGAAGTCGCCTCTTTCTTGTGCTTAGATTCTTTTATAACACCTAAAGGATAGTGAATTGGCTCATGAGAAGTAGCTGCTGCTGTCTCACCAATCTTTACTTTGTTTGAAATAAGAGCATCTGTTTTGTATACAATACCAGCATCGACATTACCTGTTTCTACATATGTTAACACTTGGCGAACATCTTTTGTAAATACGATTTTATTTTGAATGTCATTCCAAAGATTTTCATGCGTGAGAGAAGCCTTTGCGTATTTTCCCGCGGGTACAGATTCAGGTGTACCAAGTGCGACTTTCTTAATTTTTTCATCTTTTAAATCTTGAATTTTCGTAAGAGAACTATCTTTTGGGACAACTAGAACAAGTTCATTTCCAAGAAGATTTTTCCCTTCTTTTTTATTAATGAATCCTTTTTTAACAAGGGTTTGGAATTTATCTTCGGCTGCTGAGAAGAATAAATCAGCAGGCGCGCCTTGTTCAATTTGTTGTTGAAGTGCACCAGAAGCACCGAAGTTAAAAGAAAGTTTAATATTAGGTTCTTTTTCTTTATATTTTGTTTCAATTTCTTTTAGTGCATCTTGTAAGCTTGCAGCAGCTGATATAGTAAGTTCTACTGCTTTTCCTTCTTTAGCAGTTGATTTCTCTTTCTTTTCGCCGCTTGTACATGCAGCACTAAATATAAGAAGAAAAGAAAGTATAAGTGCTCCGATGGATCGTAATGTAAACTTGTTCATAAAAAAATCCCCTTTCGTTTTGACATGTTTAATTATAACTAATTATAAATAGATATAACTAGTTATAATTGAATATAATTTGAACGATGTAGTTGTTTTTTAATATAGGAGAAATATTCTTTTCTTTGTTACAATGAAGGAAGAAAGTGAGGAATCGTCTATGGATCATCATTCCTACACAACGGAAGAAGTAGCGAAGCGATTAAAAGTATCAAAATTAACTGTATACGATCTAATTAAAAAAGGAGAACTACCTTCTTATAGAATTGGTAGACAGATGCGCATTGATGCAACGGATTTAGAACAATATATAAAGCAAATGAAAACAGGGAAAATACAAGGGACTCCTGTAAAGAGCGAAGATAGTAGGGGCTTGGATACATGTATTATTAGCGGACAAGAACTAACGTTAGATATGTTGGCAAAACGTATAGAAAATCGCCTGATAGGTTCAAATATATTACGGGCATATCAAGGTAGTTTAACGAGTTTAATAAAAATGTATCAAGGAGAAGGAAGTATTGTTAGTCTTCATTTGTTTGATGGCGAAACGGGGACATATAATGTTCCATATGTAAAACGTATTTTAGTTGGACAACCATGTACGATGATTAATTTATTAGCAAGGAACGTTGGGTTTTATGTGCAAAAGGGAAATCCGAAAAATATAAAAACATGGGATGATTTATCTCAATCATCTATACGATTTGTAAATCGAGAAAAAGGTTCAGGTATTAGGGTATTAGTGGATGAACAATTGCGAATTCAAAAGTTAAATAAAGAACGTATTAGTGGATATGAATGGGAAGAATCAAATCACCTTGGTGTTGCCACGCAAGTCGCAAATGGAAAAGCTGATGTAGGAGTAGGTTCAGAAAAGTTTTCACAGATTGTAAATGTAGACTTTATTCCAATCATGAAAGAACAGTATGATTTAGTGATTTTGAAGAATAAAGAAAATGAAGAGCTGATCGAAGTCGTGAAAGATATTTTGCAATCGGAAGAATTTCATAATGAATTAAAAGCGATTGGCGGATACGATATGACGAAAATAGGTCAAATTATATATGAAACAAACTAAAAAGCTGCTTGTCTATAAGACAAGCAGCTTTTTCTATATATAAAGGGGTTTGGGGAAACAAAGTATTAAACAAGACTTTGAGCAAGTGTATAAATGAAGGCCGTAAGAAGAGTAGCTCCACTTGCAAGTCCGATAAAGTCTGATTTGTTGAAAGTAATGTTGTTCATTATAATCTCTCCTTATTTGTTTAATGTAGTTGCAACAGCTTTTGCATCGACAAGTGCGGATAGCACCATGCCCATTGTATTTAAAAATTTGTTTGATTTCATTTTGTTCATCATGCGTATCCGCTCCTTTTCGAATTGTCGTTGCCCTGCTGTATGTCTTAATTATAGGAAATATGATCGCCTGCAACTATCGAATTAGCTTACGTAAGACTTACACTTTTGTAAGAAAAAAAGACATTCGTGTAAGAATGTCCCTTAAAGCATATTAATGTGGTGGTGCTCTTCAATTATTTTTAAAAAGCTACGCATTGAATTCGTCATATAGCTATCTTTGCGGCGTATGAAAACCGTTGAAATACTACCATATTTTTCAGGGATTGCATGACAATGTACTTTACCAGCTTTAGAAAGATGGTGGACAGCAGACTGTGGTACGAGTGTAATTCCAAGGCCGAGTGCAACACTGTTTAATATTGTCTCTAATATATTAAATTCCATAATTCTTTTTGGGAGCAAACCTTCATCTTTAAGCCATCGTTCTAGTTTGGAACGGTATCCACATCCTTGGTTAAAAACGAGTAGGGGCGTTGTTGTAAATTCTTCTATATGAAAAGCTTTATTTTGTGTTACAAGCATTAATTTTTCTGTACTAACATCGTATTGTTCAATTAGTGGATGTTTAATAGGCCCTGATATAAAGGCACCATCTAATTGATGATCAAGTACTTCTCTAATCAATGCTTCTGTTAGACCCGCTTGTAATGATAAATCGACATTCGGATAGCTTTTATAGTAAGAAGATAAAATGGTAGGTAATGTACTTACTGTTTCGACTGTGCCAATTTTTAATATACCAGACGGTGTTTCACTATCTAAAAATACTTGTTTTAGCTCGTCAACATCTTGCAAAATTTTATTAACATAAACGAGCATTTTTCTTCCTTCAGCTGTTAAAGTCATGCCTCGTTTATGACGATAAAAGAGCGGTGTTTTCAGTTCATTTTCTAGTTGTTTAATACGCGCGGTGACATTTGATTGTACATAGTTTAATACCTTTGCTGCGCTACTTACACTGCCTTGTTCGGCAACGCTTCGGAAGATTTGTAAGTCTCTTAATTCCATTTTATGCTCCTCCTTGATGTTAACTATCATTATAAGTGATAGTTAACATCATTTTGAATCATTTTACGTGATATATTTTTTCTTTTACAATTCTCTTTGTGCAAATAGAAAGAAGTGGGGGATTGTGGTGAAAAAAGGTCAAATGATAATAGGGGCTTTAGCGTGTTTAATTGCAAGTATGTCGTGGGGAGCAATGTTTCCGGTTGCTGATCATGCGCTAGAATACATAGATCCATTTTATTTTTCGCTTATTCGCTATGGAGCGGTGGCGATCGTACTGATTGTATTGTTGTTAGCGAAAGAAGGAAAGCAGGCATTTCGTTTAGAGGGAAGAGGAAAGTTACTCGTCTTTTTCGGAACGATGGCGTTTACGGTATATAATGTACTTATATTTTTAGGTCAAATGTTAATGGGAAAATCAGGCGTGATGGTAGCCTCCATTATGGAAGCACTTATGCCGATGATTTCTATTTGTATTCTATGGGGCTATAAGCATGTAAAACCGAAAAAGTATATGATAACGAGTATGATTATCGCTTTTGTAGGAGCTATATTCGTTATTACGAAAGGTGATATGAGTTTCTTTTTAACATTGAAAGATAACGTGTTTTCGCTGGCCTTTATATTTGTGGGTGTTGTAGGTTGGGTTATTTATACGATGGGTGGTCAAACGTGTAGCGATTGGTCAACATTACGTTATTCTACGTTGACGTGTGTATTTGGTACGACTGTCACAGGTATTATAACTGTAATCATTACATCGTTTGGATACGTATCGGTTCCGAGTATGGGAACGATTTCTATCGTGAGATATGATTTATTGTTTATGATGACATTACCAGGTATCGTAGCGTTACTTGCTTGGAACTATGGTGTGAAAATTTTATCGTCCATTAATGGGATTTTATTTATTAATTTTGTACCAATCACGACTTTAGTTATTATGATGATGCAAGGATATCGAATAACAATGTTTGATATTATAGGGACTTTACTTGTTATTGCAGCACTTATTCGCAATAACGTTTGTCAGAGAAAAGAAGAAAATATAAACAAGCGAATTTTACAAGAAGAGCAATTACGTCAAGCTGTTTAATAGGCAATTGGAGGATTTCACATGTTAGAAAGTTTATTGTTTTTCTTCGCCGTCGGAGTTGCCTGCGAGCTTGCAGCAATTAACCGAAATGGTCGTAAAAAGATAAAACAACAAGCTGAAATGATACAGCTTTTAAAAGAGTTAAAAGAAAGAAAAATGTAAAAAGACGACCGGGCATAGACGGTCGTCTTTTTCTATATAAAGGGGAAAGGGGACACAAAGTTATACAAGCGTAGCAGCGTAAATAAAAGCAGTAAGAAGAAGAGAGCTGCTAGCTAATCCTAAAAAATCTAATTTGTTAAAAGTGATGTTATTCATCATGAATTCTCCTTACTTGTTTAATGTAGAAGCAACAGCTTTTGCGTCGATTAGAGCGGAAAATACCATGCCCATTGTGTTTAAGAAATTGTTTGATTTCATTTTGTTCATCATATGAATCCGCTCCTTTTCGAATAGTTGTTGTTTCTTTCTGACTTAATTGTATGAAATATTTGGGGAAGTAACTATCGAATTAGCTTACAAGAAAATTACACTTTTGTAAGAATTGAAATTTAACAATTAATACTTATTTTTATTACCAACTCCTAAAACTTAGTGTTATAATCATTGTAAGAGAATGACTATAATTCGGATGTTCAGAAAGGAACGAAACAAATGTATAAACCAATTACATTTTTGTTAAAATATATATTTAAAACAGCTGGGAAAGTAGAAGTGCAAGGAAGAGAAAAGTTACCAGAAGGCGGCCCATATGTTGTTGCGTGTACACATACAAGTTTTATGGATGTATTAATGTTAGCTACAGGGATGTACCCGACCCAAATTCATTACATGGCAAAAAAAGAGTTATTTGAAGGGAAGTTCAAAAATTGGTTCTTTAAAAATGTGAATGCATTCCCTGTAGATCGTGCGAATCCAGGACCGAGTACACTCAAAATTCCGTCACGCCTATTAAAAGAAGGGAAAGTAGTAGGGATTTTTCCGAGTGGGACACGATCAACAGAAGACGTTTCATTAAAAGCTGGGGCTGTTACGATTGCATTGCGTTCTAATGTCCCGTTAGTACCGGCAGCTTATGTTGGTCCATCAAGTGTAAAAGAATTAATAAAAGGGAAAAAGGCACAATTAATTTTTGGCGACCCAATTCAAATTGATGCGGAAGAACAAATAGATCGAAAAACAGCTATGAAAATGATGACAGATCAATTAAATGAGAAGTTTGATGAGCTAAAGGAAACTTTGCAATCAAATCAAAAGTAAGAAAAGACGACCGGGCATAGACGGTCGTCTTTTCTATTACTATTTATAATAAAGGGGAAAGGGGACACAAAAGTTATACAAGCGTAGCGGCGTAAATAAAAGCAGTAAGAAGAAGAGAGCCACTAGCTAGTCCTAAAAAATCTAATTTGTTAAAAGTGATGTTATTCATCATACATTCTCCTTACTTGTTTAATGTAGAAGCAACAGCTTTAGCATCGATTAGAGCGGAAAATACCATGCCCATTGTATTTAAAAAATTGTTTGATTTCATTTTGTTCATCATATGAATCCGCTCCCTTTCGAATAGTTGTTGTCCTGTTTCTGACTTAATTGTATGAAATATTGAGGAGAGTAACTATCGAATTAGCTTACAGGAAAATTACACTTTTGTAAGAAAAACGAATGAAGGTGTAATGATGAGAAAGTTTGACATATGTTCGTGGAATTCATTAAGTTAAAAATAGAGGTGAGTGTATGGCCAATATTAAAGATATTGCAAAGATGGCGGGAGTTTCAGTTACGACTGTTTCGAGAGTGTTGAATGATCACCCATATGTAAGTGAAGAAAAAAGGAAAGCGGTTATGGAGATAGTTGAGAAGTTGAATTACTCACAAAACGCAAATGCCGTTCATTTATCAAAAGGGAAAACGAATATTGTTGGTGTGATTTTACCGTATATTAATCATCCATGTTTTGATGCGATGGTGGGCGGGATGATGGAGGTGGCGTTAGCTCATAATTACAGAGTGCTACTTTGCCAAACGAATTATAATAAAAAAGAAGAAATGAAAAGTTTACATATGTTAAAAACAAAACAATTGGATGGCCTTATTATTTGTTCTCGTGCGAATGATTGGGAAACGATAGAGCCGTATGCTTCCTATGGGACAATCGTTGCTTGTGAAGATAATGATATTTCAAATATCTCAAGTGTATATACGAATCATTCGGCAGCTTTTCAATTAGGAATGGATTATTTGATTGAGAAAAGTTATAAAAAAATTGGTTATTGTACGGGGAGGAAATTAGGTCCGAGTAGTCAAAAACGTTTTGATGTTTATAAACAGCAATTGCAATCTATAGATGAAGAAGTGAATGAAGAATGGATTTTCACAGAATGTTTTACATTAGAAGATGGTGTGAAAGTGGCTCATAAATTAAAGGGGATGCAGCATCTTCCCGAAGCATTAATAGTAGCAGGAGATGAAGTTGCGATTGGGGTTATGACAGAAGCTGAAAAATTAGGTATTCAAGTTCCTGAGGATTTAGCGATTATTGGCTTTGATAATCAACCTATTTCGCAAGTGTTACAACTTACAACCATTGATCAAAATTTAAAGGAAATAGGTAAAAAGGCCTTTGAAATGTTTTACAGGCAAATACGTGATGAAAGTTCTAAACAAGAAAAGGTGGAAATTCCATATGAACTTGTGGAACGCTCTACCGTTTAGTTTTAATCCGTTATGTGTAAATTGCATAACGGATTATTTTTTTGAAATATCTTTGACAGGAAACGCGTTTCATACTTTATAAAGGAGTTACACCGGTCTGTAATGATCCATGGATTCTTTTCAAGAATAGTATTTGGAGGGATATGCATGAATGAACTTTTATTGAGTATGAAAAAGCATATAGAGGATGATGAAAAGATTTTGGCTTTTGTCGTAGGGATATTTGAGAAGGATAATTTTACGCTATCGTATCAACATGGGATTTTTGCTGCTACTACTAGACGTCTTCTCTTTTATGGGAAATTTCCATACTATCCTGCAACATTTAAAGATTATTCATATTTGCATATAGATAGCATAGATTTTCGTCCGCATTTCGAATGTACTTGTAATCATGAAACCATTCGAGCTAAGTATATTCAGAAGGGGAATGTGGAGCGATTTGTCTGTACAGTTAGAGCGAATATGAATAATTAATCACCCCTTTGTTTAAACATAATATCCCGATCTTTAAGAGTAAAAATGCGCAATAAAAACAACTTCTAAACCTCTAGGAGATAGTGATACAATGTCAAATGGGGGGAGGTATGAACTATGGTTAATCAACGTATAAAGGAAATAACACTAATTACAATTGGTTCATTATTATTCGCAATTGGTATTAATTACTTTGCAATTCCAAACCGTTTATCAGAGGGTGGAATTATTGGTTTAACGGTTGTTACGTACTATTTATTTGATTGGTCGCCGGGGATTGTAAACTTTGCTATAAATGCAATTTTACTAGCTATTGGTTATAAATTTTTTGATAAGAAAACGATGGTTTATACAATTTTAGGGATTGTAGAAACATCCTTGTTTTTATATGTTACGGAACATATTGAGTATCATGTAAATAGTGATACGTTATTAGCGGCTCTATTCGCTGGCTTATTTGTCGGTGTCGGATTAGGCTGTATGTTCAAAGCTGGAGGTACATCAGGAGGATCGGCAATTTTAGCTCGGTTAGCCAATCAATATTTAGGGTGGAGCGTTGGTAAAGGCGTACTTATTATTGATATTGTGGTAATTGCTGGTTCTGTATTTATAATAGGGCAAGAAAAAGCAATGTACACACTTGTTGCAGTATTCATCGGAGCAAAAGTGATTGATTTCATTGTAGAAGGAATGGATACAAAAACAGCTGTTACAATCATTTCAAATCAACCGGATTTAATCCGTGAAACTATTACGAAAAACATGACACGCGGTGTCACTGTATTAGAAGGACGCGGCGGATATACTGGTAAAAATAAAGAAGTGTTATATGTTGTTATAAATAAACAAGAGCTTGTTAAGTTAAAGCAGGTTATTAGTCGAGTAGATGAAGGTGCTTTCGTTGTTATTCATGATGTACGTGATGTACTTGGCGGTGGCTTTAAAGCGAGCTAAAAGGTGAACGAGTAAATTCGTTCACCTTTTTTAATTCTTACAAAAATGTAAGTGTAATGTAATGAGATTCAATAGTAGATTTTATTCCTTCTTTTTAAAATGGATGTATATATATCCTGCAGAGGAGGAAGATTGATTATGAAGAAAAAAATGATCGCTACTATAATAGCGATGATAGTGATAGTAGTAATGTTACTGCCTACGAAACTTGGACCAGTTATCGATAAATATAATCCACTTTATAAGACGAAAGAATACTATACGGTCGTGAATACAATTGGTCAGCATATTGGTGATGAGTGGTATGAATATGAATTTATTGCATTTGACGAACGTGGAAGAGAACAAAAAATAAAGAAGACTGTTAAGCATATGTTAAAGAGAGATGAAGCGTTAAAGGTGTATGCAAAAGGACGCTACGGAGAGGCGATTGAAGAAATTGAAGCTGTAAATATTCCTATTAATGCGAAGAGTAAACTTTTAACGATGAGATAGCAGATTATACCCCCACCTATTTTTTGTCGAAAATAAAAATACTAGGTAGGGGTATTTTAAGGTTCATAAAAGAACCTTAGTCTATATGGACTAAGGCTCTTTTTATTATATAAAGGGGAAGGGGGTACATCGTAGTAGCATGAGTGAAAGGTATAAGAAGAGTAGCTACTAGCAATGTAATTTGGTTATGTGAGTGTTCTTCTTATTTGGCTTGCTTTCTAACTTTATTGTACGAGATGTAGGTAAGAGAAACTATCGAATTACATTACACATAGCTTACAAACATGTAAGTCTTCTGTAATGTAATTCGATGGTTAAAAGATAGTTAATTTCATATAGTGTAATTAGAAAGTCTCACTGTATTACTTTCTGTTTGTAATATTAATGAAGAATGAAAAACCAACTACTTTTTAATAGCCCTCATCTGTATTTAGATGAGGCTCTTTTTATAAACCTTACAACATTGTAAGGTTTACGTAAGTTAATTCGATAGTAAATTTGTCATATTTTTTGCATAATAGATACAAATAGATAAAATAATTAGGGATATAGTAAGAAGGGAGAAAATTGGGATGCGTAAAGAAGAAGTAGTGAAGTTTCCAATTAAAGATTTCTGTAGCTACTTTACTGTTGCCGTAGTATGTATTGGATTATTTGATATCATAACAAACTTAATTGTTAAATAATATAGATGATAAAACAAGAAGGGAGATCCTTTCTTGTTTTTTTTATGGGGGAATAAAGATGAAATGGATTGATAGTCATATACATGTTGACCAATATAAGGATGAAGAAAAAAGTAGATTACTTAAAGATGTGGAACATAGTAAAGAGATACAGGGGCTTATCGCGGTATCTATGAATTATCAATCATGTAAAGAAACTTTATCTTTAGCAAAGCGATATCCTTTTGTACATCCAGCGATAGGTTTTCATCCGGAGCAACCGATTCATAAAGAAGAATGTGAGCAAATTTATAAATTAATTAAAGAGCATGTAGAAGACATAGTTGCGATTGGTGAAGTAGGCTTACCGTATTATTTAAGAAAAGAAGATGAGCGTATTACTATCAATTCATATATATCAGTGTTACAACGATTTGTTGAACTAGCTAGTAAATATGATTTACCCATTATATTGCATGCAGTGTATGAAGATGCTGATATTGTATGTGATTTACTAGAGAAATATAAAGTTTCACGTGCACACTTTCATTGGTTTAAAGGAAGTGAAACAACAATGAAACGGATGATGAGGAACGGTTATTATATTTCTATCACACCAGATGTTTTACATAAGGAAAAAATTAGAAAAATTGTTTCGTATTATCCACTTGAATATATGATGGTAGAAACAGATGGACCGTGGGAATTTCATGAGGATGTTATGACGCATCCGAGAATGATTCGAGAGGTATTAAAGGAAATTAGTGTTATAAAAAACGTATCTGTTAATAAGGTTGCGAAAACGATATATGAAAATACGATTCAATTTTATTTGAAAGGATAGGAGCGTTACTCTTATCCTTTTTATTATGAAAATAATCAATGGGTTATTAATAACATGCCACGTTTTAGTTTAAGTTAAAAAAACCACCAAGCAAAATGCTTGGTGGTTTTGTATTAAGATTCTAATTTTTTCCCACGTCTTAATAACAATAGAAAGACAATGATGAAGAAACCAAGTATAAGGAAGAATCCATATTGTTTTATATAATCCATTACATCGCTTGCGCTTGTTGGTTTGTCAACGTGAATGCCGTCTTTATTAGTAGTAATATGAATATCTTGCATTTTCACTTCATTTGCTTCTTTTTGTAAATCAATCCATTCTATATTTGGAATGCTTTCTAGATCCTTTAATACTTCTTTTAATGGTTTCACACCTAAGTAAGGATGATAGAATGCACCAATAACTCCATCGGATAATTTAGCAACAGATACAGCACGTTCTTTCATCTTTGCAATAGCATGTGGCTTATCTTCTTCAATAAAGCCAACTGTTTCAGGCATTAATTTCATTCCGTGTAAAAATGATGGGGTACTTGTATAGAATGGTGAGTGCATGGATTTCCAAGTTGTATCACTTAACTGTAGTTGTCCTACATAAGTTGAAAAGTACCTTGATAATATTTCATATCCTTTTTGAGACATCGTGTAATGAGGTGCTTCAAATGCGACAGGATATAGTTTGGCATCTACAAGTTCTTGAATACCTTTTTCAATATGATCGGTCGTATACTTTTCTTCAAACTCTTCCCCTTTTTTTACATATGCATTATATGCTTCGATATTAGGGAAGTCATCTTTTGTTTTTGGTTTTTCATGCTTCGGTTGACGAATTGGTTGATCTGTTTTTACGTCCCAAAATTCAAAACCTTCCCCAGTTTCACTATCATAAAATTGATGCGTATAACCATGCATAATAATTGCTGCACCATCATCTTGCATAGAGCGTAAAAGATCGACTAGTTCGGGTTTATCTTTTAAATGCAGTGTTTTACCTGTATCAGGATCTTTATATACAGGAATAACAGTGATCATGTAAGGAATCTTTTTCTCTTTTAGTAATTCAGCAATTTCTTTTAATTGATTTATATCTGCGGCCGGATGAACGTCCTCAAGACGCAAATAAGCCTCTACTTTATTTGTCGTTGGCTTTTGTCCAAAGTAAGAAAATAACATTTCACCAACGTAATGAGACATCCAGTCAAAGAGGTGTGGCGTTGCGACGTAATAAGATGTTTCATGCTGAACGATTAGTGGGTTCTTGCTATTTGAACTTACAGCGTTAGCAAGAACAGTTCCATTTGTATCAAAAGATTGAATCAATCGTTCCTCTTCTAAAGTGTTTTTAAGCTTATGGCTTGGATATTCGATTTTATTAACTCGTATATCATCAGCCTTTAGGGTAATGAAAGAAAAGCGATGAGATAATTGTTCAACATTTTGTCCTAAAACTAATATTGGGCCTGAGAAATTTTCTAGAAGTTGCTTTGTTTCAATAGGAAACTCTTCTTTTTGTTCACCGATATAAACAATATGTGTATAAGAAGATGAATTAGTAATTTCATTAGCCTTTTTTAAACTTTTCGTAGTTATATCGTTTGTAAAATGTCCTAATTGAGTATTAAGGATTTGAATATTATTTGTAATTTTATCGTCTTGTGTACTGTATAAAACAAGTACTTTTGGTTTTGATGATGTTTGTGCAGAGGTGTGGATAGGGATAAGTAGTAAAATGCTGAACAAGAGTATGATGCACTTTTTCATTTGGTCTGCTCCTATTCTATATGTAGAGTTCAATTTAAAATTATATACAAAAAATACGTTGTAGTCTATGAAAGTTACATTTTTGCACGTATTTACCAGCTGTTTTTTCACAAAATCGGTCTAAAGCATGATGATAATATATATAGTTATTTGCTATGATAAAAGGGTAAGAGAATGATAGAATGTGGGTAATTGTAAAGGGAGGAAGGCTGAAAGGGGACAAATTTCAGCGGAGAAAGAGGTAGTGGTAGTGAAGAAATTCTTTGTAGGATTTTTAGTTGTTCTTGGGGTGTACTTATATTTCCAAGGAAAGTCTGAAGGAATGGGCAAGTTAGTGAATGAGACAAGCTATGTTGACTCAGAAGAAGCAAAACAAATGAAACAAATTATTATAGAGGAAGCAAAGAAAGTCAATCTTCCAGAATGGATACCTCTTACAATTGCTGAACATGAAAGCCGGTTAAATCCAAGAAGTATTGGAGATAACGGAACTTCATTCGGACTGTTTCAATTGCACCGTGGCGGTGGGCTTGCACCAGATCATTTAACTGATGAAGAGTTGAAAGATCCGCGCACAAATGCGCAAATTGCAATGCCGCATTTAATGAAAGGATATAAGCGCGGGGTGCAAAAAGGTTTGACTGATTTTGCATTACTAAAATATGTAGCAAATACATCTGGATGGCCAGGAAATTTAGGGCCAGAGTGGACGGATAATAACATGAAGTATAACATTGGATTAGAAGATGTGTACTATCGAAATAAAGGTGTAATCAAAGAGTAGGTTTTCTATACCTACTCTGTTTTTTTATGAATAATTGCATCTTTTTCGCTCGTGAAGTACTGCGCGAGTTGTATTTTCACGTCTTTTAGTTTTGTAGAAACTTGCGGTATTTTATATCCTACATATAATGGTGAAACGACGAACCTAGGAACAACTTTACAAATGATTTTTCCGTTTAAGTAATAGAAGAATAAGTTATAACTACTACATCCTTTATGGAAATCTGTCAGTATGTAACGTACAGTTTGCTGAATATAATTTGCCAGTTCATCTATGTATCCAATATCTGCAATAATGATATTAAATTCAGTAAAACCGATAATAGGACGATCTGAAATATTGAGTTCAATGCGTTCGTTTTTTTGTACAATGACTCCTCGGAAGTTGTCCTGTTCTACGTTACCGAGATAGTCTACATATTTCATTCCGATAATCTGCATGTGTGCATGATGCAAACTCCCGCCTGAGAATGGACCGTGATTTTTGTATAAAATCACAGATGTGAATTCTTCATTCTTCTGTAAGTCTAACCAATGTTTAATGGAGAAACGAATTAGCGATCTCATATGTTCTTCTGTATATGTTGCAATGTGGTCTTTACAATTATCGGTTTCGATTAGCACCGTTTGAAATGTATCTTTTAATGTAGGGAATTTGTTTTTCAGCCAAATAATTGAGCCCTCAGTTGCTAAAATATCCGTTAAATTTTCTCTGTCACAAAAAGGACATGCAGCGCTTCTATTCCGAATGCTTTCTGGTTTTTGTTTGCCAATATCGTTTAAAAAGTATAGTTGTTGTGTATCCATTTGTATATATGCCCCTTTAAAATATGTGTAAAAATCCCGCTTAATACATTCGGGAAAAGGAGAAGGAAATCCTTTAAAAGGAATAGGAAAAATAAAAGACAAGATATCCTCATTACAATAGGGTACCTTGTCTTTTATTTTTTCTTTAATAATGTGTATGGATAATATAGAGTGTTTTTATTGTGCTTCTTTTTTCTATTTTTTATTGTGTATAAGGCAATTGCTGTACTTGCGATTACAATAATGGCTTTCTTCATATTCATTTACCCCTTTTTATTGTTGGTTTAATTCTTGGCTAACTGCTTTTGCATCAACTAGAGCGTGTAAAATCATTTTAACCATGTTCATCATATTCCTTCACTCCTTTTATAGTTCATTTAGTTCTTTTACAACTGCTTGTCCGTTCACTAATACCTCAAAGATTGCTTTTACGATTTCTTTCATCATGATCGTTTCCTCCTTTTGTTTGGCTCTCTTGTTTACATCTTTATTGTATAGGGAGGCATCTTTTCGTACTATCGCTTTCCATTACGTGAACATAACAGTTTTGTAAGATTTGATGTCACTTATTGAAATGTTTAGTCTATCTTCATTATTTTCAGAAAAATGACTATTCAAACATGAAATGGGAAAGTATAATAAAGAAGTAAGTATTAAATTCCGTACGAAAGAGGTGAATGAGATGAAACGTTCTGTAGCTGCACGTGCCAAATTTTTAGATTATATCTATTTTTGTCGTGCGATTTTTCATGATGTAGTTGTTAACGGGATACGTCTGTCCTTTTTTAACAATTGCATAGTAGCTATTGAACGATAGAAATCTCTTCACCCATTTTTAATAAACGTGTGAAAAGGGAGCTATTTGGCTTCCTTTTTCTATGCCGAAAACCATGGGGAATGTTTCTTTCTTATGGTTTTTTATATTGAAAGGAGTACGGAAAATGACAATTTGTAGTGTAAATAATGTAACGAAATCTTTTGGTGGAAACATCATATTTGAAAATATATCGCTTGAAATAAAGAATGGTGAACGTGTTGGATTAGTTGGTCGTAACGGTAGTGGGAAGACAACAATCTTTCAGCTTCTAACTGGAATGGAAAGTTTGGATGCAGGGGCCATTCATATGAAGAAAGGTACACGTATTGGTCATGTGGCACAAATTCCGAAATTTGATGAGGGTATGACTGTATATGATGTATTGAGTTCCGCTTTTAAAGCAGAAAAGGAATTAGAAAGAGAAATGCGTACTTTAGAAAAAAATATGGCGGAAGAACTGGAACCGTCTGCTTTACAAAGATTAATGGAGAGGTACGGAGTAATCCAAGAAAAGTTTGCGTTTCTTGGTGGTTATGAAATAGAAGCGAATATGATGAAGGTAGCAAATGGTCTACAGGTGACAGAACTATTTCCTCGGTCATTTCTGGAGTTAAGTGGTGGGGAACAAACAAAGGTAAGCCTTGCATACATGCTATTGCAGAAACCAGATTTACTTCTATTAGATGAACCAACCAATCATTTAGACTTATTTGCCGTAGAGTGGCTAGAGCAATTTTTAAAAGAATACAATGGAACAGTTATGGTCATTTCACATGATCGCTATTTCCTTGATGAAGTTGTAACGAAGATTTTTGATTTAGAAGATGGAGAGATTCACGTGTATCATACGAACTATTCTCAGTTTGTTGACGAAAAGGAAGAACGGTTGCTTCAGGAGTTTCAGGCTTATCAAGAACAGCAAAAGAAAATAAAGAAAATGAAAGAAGCAATTAAGCGACTACGTGAATGGGCAAATCAGGCGAATCCTCCGAATGAAGGATTGCATAAGAGAGCGAGAAGTATGGAACGTGCACTGGAACGTATAGAGAAACTAAAGAAACCTATTTTAGAACGAAAACAAATGGGACTTCAGTTTGAAGGGCAAGAGAGAAGTGGGAAAGACGTTGTTTTAATGAAAGAAGTGAGTAAAGGTTTTGCTGGCCATCCTTTATTTAACGAAGCGAATTTACATGTTCGTTTTCAAGAGCGTGCGGCGATCGTTGGCCGTAATGGTACAGGAAAGACAACGCTACTAAAGTTATTATTAGAAGAAATAAAACCAGACGCTGGAGAAATTCGAATTGGTAGTAGTGTGAAAATCGGTTATTTATCACAGCATGCGTACGGAAATATGAAGAGTAATGTATTAGAGGCTTTCAGGGAATATGTAGCTGTAACAGAGGGAGAAGCGAGACATATATTAGCTAAGTTTTTATTTTATGGTCCAGCGGTGTTTAAGAAAGTAACGCAACTGAGCGGTGGAGAAAAAATGAGATTAAGACTTGCGCAACTTATGTATCAAGATATCAATTTTTTAATTTTAGATGAGCCGACAAACCATCTCGACATTGAATCAAGGGAAGTTTTAGAGGAAGCTCTTGAGCAATATAATGGGACGATTTTAGCTGTTTCACATGATCGTTATTTTTTAAATAAGTTATTTGAAAAGACGTATTGGATTGATGAGCATAAATTATTTGAGTTTGCAGGGAACTACGCATGGGCTCGTCAAAAGTGGGAAGAAAAGCTCGAGAAACAAGTAATAAAGCAGCAACGCCAAGGAAGAAAAAGTATGGCAACAGCTCCTGTAAAAAAGAAAGAAGTTAGGAATGTTGAGGATATTGAAACGGAGTTAATGCATGTAGAAGAGGATATATATATGCTTGAGTGTAAGATGGAACATGTAGTTGATGTTGAAATGCTTGAACAATTGTATGAAGAAAAAACGAAGAAAGAGTTGTTACGAGCGGAGTTATATAATGAGTTAGAGAGTATTGTGGAGTAAAAAATAGAAAGCGAATTCTTTCAGCTTTGCTGAAGGAATTCGCTTTTTTGTACTGATATTTTACTTTAAGAAAAAATAAAAATTGTGTTTCACGTGAAACAGTAAATTTGATAAATCGTTGTTCCGTAATTTACATAGATTGTAAAACATAAATGATATTAGGGATTTTTTTGGATTGGTTACTTATTTCCCGAGACATAAGTATGTGTAACAGCGAATCAGGATTGAAAATAAAAAAACAGAGTTACAGCTTTACACGCTGAACTCTGTTTTCTTTTTGTGTGGTATCTTCCCTTGTTGAAATGATAATAGCGATCCCGAGCATAATAAAAAAAGCTAAAAAGAGGACGAACTTTGGGAAGAATGGGAATAGTAATAGAGCCCCGACTATCATAATTGTTAATAATACGTAGTGCAGGACGTATTGGAATAGGTTGTCCATGTTTTCGCCCCCTTTTTGGTAATTGGTTATTAGTAGTCTATGTTTCATATGGAACGAATAGAAGTGAATTTTTAATTTTTTAATAAGAAATAAAAGAGAGTGATTGACATGCTTAAAGGAATGGAATAATCTTGAAATTAATTCATACTATTTTTATAGGAAAAATAAAGATAGTTACAGAAAGGAGGCCTATGTTCCTACATCTTTAAAAATTAGGAAGGTAAAGGTGAGAGTGCAATGAAAAATGTTTTTAAAGGAGCACTTGCTACATTTCTTAGTGTGTCAGTATTACTAGCCGGATGTGGTCAAGAGGAAGCAAGTACAAATGAAGCCGGGAACGTACCAAAAGTAAAAGATGAATTTATTAAAGCAAGCGACAAAGCAAAAAGTCCTACAAAAGTAAAAGAAAGAAAAGATACTTTTGTAGTTGGAATGCCAAGTCCTGGAGGGATATTCCTTCCGCACTTTATGGAGAATGGATGGGATGGTAACATAACGCAGGCTATCTTTGCTCCTCTTGTTGGACTCGATAGGGAAGGAAAACCGATTCCAATATTAGCGAAGAAGTGGGATATTTCGGAGGATCAGCTTACATATACGTTCCATTTGAAAGATGATTTAAAGTTTAGTGATGGTTCACCGCTAACAGCAGATGATGTAGCATTTACATTAACGTTATTACATGATCCAACTTATAGTGGTGCGACTGATATAAGCCAAACAGCAATAAAAGGTGGGCAAGCTTATAAAGAAGGAAAGGCAAACTCTATTGAAGGAATTCAAATCATTGATCCGAAAACAATTACGATTACGACTGAAAAGGTAAATGCTCAAACATTATCATTAATCGGTGGAGAAGTTATATCTAAAGCTTATTATGGGAGAGAGTATAAACAAGGACACTTGGAGTACTTAAAAGAGTTATATGGAAAGCCGGTGGGAGCAGGAGCTTATAAATTGGATAAATATATTCCTGGTCAAGAGGTTCGATTTGTAGCAAATGAAAATTATTTTGAAGGAAAACCGAAGATTGAGCACTTTATTTATAAAATTACAAAGGGTGATACGAAGTTACAACAATTTCAAGCAGGAGAAGTAGATTATGATGGTTTTACGACAAACGTGGAGACCATTGAGCAATTAAAAGATTTAGGTTTTGCTAATATTAATGTGTATACAGGAAGCTCTTATGGCTACATTAAAATGAATTATAAGAAGCCATACTTTAAAGATAAACGTGTCCGCCAAGCATTTATTTACGGATTAGAGCGTCAAAAGGTTATTGATACGTATTTCCAAGGATATGCGTCACTCGTTAATGTACCGATTACGCCAGTTTCATGGGCGTATACAGAAGAGGGCATTAATAAATATGAGTATAATTTAGAGAAGGCGAAGAAATTACTGGATGAGGCTGGATGGAAAGCGGGTTCGGATGGAATTCGTGAAAAAGATGGACAAAAATTGAAAGTAAGTTATTTTGCCTCGTCAGCAAGTAAAATAAATGATGTAATGATTCCTGTGATGAAAGAAGATTATAAAAAGTTGGGTGTAGAGTTTAACCCAGAATATATGGACTTTAATACGATGATTTCAAAAGTGATAAAAGGTGATTATGATTTAGCGTTGGTATCTACGCCAATGATTGATGATCCGAGCAGAACGATTGAAGAGTTTGTTTCAACAAGTAAACGAAATTATGATGGATATTATAATCCGAAAGTAGATGAATTAGCTAAGCAAGCATTAGAAACGTTGGATATTGAAAAGCGAAAAGAAATTTATAAAAAGTTATATCAAGAATTAAGCGAAGACCCGCCTGTAATCTTCTTGAATAATAGCAAAGTGGTGTCTGCACATAATGCACGAATTCAAGGATTACAAGAAGATAACTATAACGGTATTTTATTAAGTTTACCTAAATTAAAGATAGAATAATAATTTTGAAAAAATTCTAAAAATATTTATTTAGAAAGAATTGACAAAATATAACGGACGATATAAGCTAATAACCATAAAGTCTACCGGAAAGGTCGGAATAGGATTGTTACCCCTCAAAAACATCTATTTTTTTACGATTAAAACCGACTTTTCCGATTGGCTATAAAATATTGCTGTGGGAGGCATACATAAGGCAAGCAATTCATAAGGTTTAATTATTAAAAAAGTTAGGGTGGGGACAATGAAGAAAAAGACAAAAAAATGGGCTGGTGTATTTTCAGTATTATTGAGTAGTTCGCTTGTGTTATCTGCTTGTGGGGGACAGGAAGATACGGCTTCTACAGAACCGGTAAAAAAGCAGGATTTAAAAGACGCTAAGATTGAATCAATCCCAGCTACAGATAAAAAGAAAAGTCCAGAGAAAGCAAATCAGCGAAAAGATACTTTTATTACAGCCATTTCTAAGCCAGGGGGAGTTTTTCTTCCGTATTTTCAAGATAATGGTTGGGATGGAAATGTAACATCTGTTATTTTTGCGTCATTAGTAACAACAGACAAACAAAGTAAACCTATTCCGGATCTTGCAGAAAAATGGGATATTTCTGCTGACCAGTTAACTTATACATTCCATTTACGTAAAAATCTAAAATTTAGTGATGGTTCGCCTTTAACGGCGGAGGACGTAGCATTTACATTAACACTACTTCATGATAAAGCGTATGAAGGTGGAATGGATATTGCTCAGTATGCTGTTAAAGGTGGAAAAGAATATAAAGAAGGAAAAGCAACTTCTATTGAAGGAATTCAAGTTGTTGATCCACAGACAATTAAAATTACGACTGAAAAAGTTAATTCACAGGCGCTAACTAATTTAGGTGGCCCAGTGCTATCAAAAGCTTATTATGGAAAAGATTATAAACAAAATACAAGTTTAGACTATTTAAAAGCATTATATGGGCAACCAATTGCAGCGGGTCCATATAAATTTGAAAAATATGTTCCAGGTCAAGAAGTACGCTTTGTTGCTAATGAAAATTATTATGCAGGTAAACCAAAAATCAAAAACTTTATTTACAAAATCACATCAGGTGATACTGGATTCCAATTATTCCAAACAGGTGAACTGGACTATAGTGGATTTAGAGCAAATCCTGAGAATATAGACCAATTAAAAGGATTAGAGTTTGCAAATATTAATCTTGAGTCATCAAGTGATATTGCTTATATCTATGTAAATAATAAGAAATCGTATTTGAAAGATAAGAAGGTACGTCAAGCACTTACTTATGGATTAGACCGTAAGAAGTATGTGGATACAGCTTTACAAGGATATGGATCTGTTGCTAACGTACCAATTGCGCCAGTTTCATGGGCATATACAGAAGAAGGTATTAATAAATATCCACACGACGTAGAAAAGGCTAAAAAATTATTGGATGAGGCTGGTTGGAAAGTAGGTTCTGACGGGGTTCGTGAAAAAGATGGTCAAAAACTAAAATTAACATACTACGCATCAAATACAGGTAAAACAAATGATATCTTTATTCCAATTGCAAAAGAAAGTTACAAAGAAATCGGTGTTGAATTAAATCCAGAGTTGATGGACTTTAATACGATGCTTTCAAAAGTAGGAAAAGGTGACTACGATTTAGCGGCAGTTTCAACACCAGGAATTAGTGATCCAAGTGAAGTTGTAAGTGATTACTTATCAACTAATCCAAAAAGTGATACGGGTTATAACAACCCGAAAGTAGATGACTTGATTGTAAAAGGTATAGGGACGACAGATATTGAAAAACGTAAAGCAATTTATAAAGAACTGTATAAAGAGTTAAGTGATGATCCACCAGTTATTTTATTAAACTATCGTAAACTACTTTATGCTCATAATGCACGTATAAAAGGAATTGATCCAGAAAAGTACGATAGCATTAGTTCCAACTTACCAGTGTTATCTATTGAACAATAAGGGTTGACCTAAATAATAGAAGGCGTTTTTTCATACAGCGATGGGATAGTAGCTGTTTTGAAAAAATGTTCTTCTATTTTTAAGTAAATAGGATTGGGGAGACAAAAGGTGAAAACATATATCGTTCGTAGGTTCCTTCAAATGATCCCTACATTGTTTGGTACATCTATTATTATTTTTTTCTTATTTGCACTTTTGCCGGGGGATTATATTGATTCAAATCCTAAGTTAACACCAGAGAGAGCTCAAGAGTTAAGGGAATTGTATGGCTTAAACAAACCAATTATTGAAAGATATTTTCAATGGTTAGTGAATGCTTTGCATGGTGATTTTGGATTTTCTCTACAGTATCAAGAACCTGTAACTTCATTACTTAATAAATTTATTTGGAATACATTTATCGTTGCTGTTGCAGCTTTATTTTTCACTTGGATTATTGCTCTTATTATTGGGGTTATTTCTGCAACAAAGCAGCACTCTTGGTTTGATAGATTGGTAACAATCGGTGTCTTTGCAGCAATGTCATTTCCATCATTCTTTATCGGATTATTTTTAATTAAATTATTAGCGGTTGATTTAAAGTTATTACCTATTGGTGGCATGATTGATATTGGAAGTAACTCAACAGGAATAGCATACATATTAGAAGTATTACGTCATATGATTCTACCTGTATTTATTTTAACGCTTCTTGGTGTAGGATCATTAACACGATATTTTAGAACTAGCATGTTGGATGTTGTTAGGCAAGATTATATTCGTACTGCTCGTGCAAAAGGTTTAAAAGAAAGAACCGTTATTTATAAACATGCATTGAAAAATGCAATTTTGCCAGCAATTACATTACTTGCTTTTGAATTACCTGGTTTATTTTCAGGAGCGATTATTATTGAACAGATTTTTAATTGGCCAGGGATTGGGAGTATTCAATTAGAAGCATTAAACTTCCGTGATTATACGGTATTAATGGCCTTTACGATGTTTCTTTCTTGTTTAACAATTATGGCTAATTTCTTAGCTGATATTGTATATGCGTTTGTTGATCCAAGAATTCGATTGAAGTAAGGGGGGAAAGATATGGAGACTATTACACCAATAATAGAGAAAAAGAAAGAACGAAAAAAGAGAAATGAATCATCACCATGGCGTCAAGCGTATAAAAAAATTAAGAAAAATAAGATGGCACTGTGTGGCTTATACGTTTTAATATTTATGTTTTTATTTAGTTTTATCGGTCCAATCTTTTCGCCGTATGCTGATGGGAAAGTACAAGTAACACAAATTAATAAACCACCCAGCCTGTCACATTGGCTTGGAACAGACCAATTGGGACGGGATATTTTAACTAGACTTATGCAAGCAGGGCGTATTTCATTAACAATTGGTTTAGCGTCGATGCTATTATCCGTTATACTAGGAGCTTTATTAGGAGCAATTGCTGGTTTTTATCGAGGGGTTGTAGATCATTTAATTATGCGTGTTGCGGATGTGTTAATGTCCATTCCGGGATTACCGCTACTTATTATAATGGGAGCAATTTTATCAGAATGGAAATTACCATCGGAATACCGTTTATATGTTGTAATGATTATTTTAAGTTTAGTAGGATGGCCAGGACTTGCCCGGCTTGTGAGAGGACAAATTTTAACATTGCGGGAGCAAGCCTTTATGCAAGCAGCAGATGTATTAGGATTAAAGGATTCTCGGAAAATTATTCATCATTTAATTCCTAACGTCTTTCCGTTGCTTATTGTTGTAGCAACTTTGGGCGTTGCAGGTTCAATTTTGAGTGAATCCGCACTAAGCTACTTAGGTCTCGGCGTCGTCCCACCTACACCATCATGGGGGAATATGATTAGCGCAGCTAACTCATTAATTGATTTCCAAAAGCGGCCGTGGTTATGGATTCCGCCTGGTTTCGCAATCTTTATAACAGTTGTATCAATTAATTTACTTGGTGATGCACTTCGTGATGCGTTAGATCCAAAGATGAGACGGTAGGTGAGAAGGTATGAGTAAAGCGGTAGTAGAGCTGAAAGACTTACAAACACACTTTCAGACAGAAGAAGGAACAGTAAAGGCTGTGAATCATGTTAGTTTTACAGTTCGAGAAGGTGAAACGGTTTGTGTTGTAGGCGAATCGGGTTGCGGGAAAAGTGTAACAGCTTTATCTATTATGGGACTTATTGCTGAATCAGGCAGTGTAGTAGGTGGAGATATCTTATATGAAGGAAAAAGCCTTTTAGGAATGAAAGAGAAAGAGCTTCGTAGTTTACGAGGAAATGATATTGCGATGATTTTCCAAGAACCGATGACATCGCTAAATCCTGTCTTCACTGTAGGTGAACAAATTGTAGAGACGTTAAGAGAGCATGAATTACTTAGCAAAAATGAAGCGTATAAGAAGGCAATTGAGTTAATTCGTAAAGTTGGTATAGCTCGTGCAGATGAAATCGTCCATTCTTATCCGCACGAACTGAGTGGTGGCATGTTACAACGTATTATGATTGCTGTTGCACTTAGTTGTAATCCGAAGTTATTAATTGCGGATGAACCGACAACGGCTCTTGATGTTACGATTCAAGCTCAAATATTAGACTTATTAAGACAAGTAAAAGAAGAATTTAAAACATCCATTTTATTAATTACACATGATTTAGGCGTTGTAGCTGAGATGGCTGATTACGTTGTCGTTATGTATGGCGGGAAAGTTATTGAAGAGGCACCAGTACTAGAAATATTCCAAAATCCGAAACACCCGTATACGAAAGGGTTGTTGAAATCAAAACCAGTGATGGGAAAACGAATAGATAAATTATATTCTATTCCAGGGCAGGTTCCTAATTTAGTTGGTTTGGATGAATTTTGCTACTTTAGCGGTCGTTGTGAGCATTGTATGGAAATATGTAAAGAAGAAGCGCCAAATCTGAATGTACATGATGAGAATCATAAAGTAGCTTGCTGGTTATATGAGGAGCGTGCGGGACAATGAGTGAACCATTATTAGAAGTAAAAAACTTAAAAACATATTTCCCAATTAAAGGCGGCATATTTAGTAGAACGATTGGACATGTGAAAGCAGTTGATGGAGTAAGTTTTACTATTAATAAAGGCGAAGTGTTCGGTCTCGTTGGTGAATCAGGAAGCGGAAAAACGACGATAGGAAAAACAATTTTACGTCTCGTTCAAAAAACGGAGGGAGAAGTGAAGTTTAAAGGACACGATGTTCATTCTCTATCAAAAGAGGAATTGAGAAAACATCGTCCTAATATGCAGCTTGTGTTTCAAGATCCATTTAGCTCATTAAATCCGAGAATGAGGATTGGAGAAGCACTTGGCGAGCCGATGTTGGCTCACGGACTAGCGACGAAAGAAAATGTTCGTGAAAAAGTGACAGAAGTATTAGAGTTATGTGGCTTAGCCCCATATCATATTGACCGGTATCCTCATGAGTTTTCTGGTGGACAACGTCAGCGTATCGTTATCGCAAGAGCTATGGTATTAAATCCGGAATTTATAGTAGCTGACGAACCTGTGGCAGCACTAGATGTATCTATTCAAGCACAGATCATTAATTTATTTAGTGAGTTACAGGAGAAAAAGGGACTATCTTATTTGTTCATTTCTCATGATTTAAGCGTAGTAGAGCACTTATGTACGAAAATTGGAATTATGTATTTAGGAACGATTGTGGAAACAGCGCCGCGTGATGAGTTATTTACGAACCCACTGCATCCGTATACAAAAGCATTGTTATCAGCTGTGCCAATACCAGATCCAACAGTGAAGCGAGAGCGGATTATACTAGAGGGTGATATTCCAAGTCCAGCAAATCCACCTTCGGGTTGTCGCTTTCATACACGTTGCCCGTTTGCAACAGATATTTGTAAACAAACGGTGCCAGAATTCCGTAATGTTGGTGAAGAGCATTTTGTTGCTTGTCATCATGTATAAAAGAAAAGGACCCTTTCAAATTGAAAGAGTCCTTTTTTTATTTACTAGATGAAGTTTGTTTCAATACAAATTTCTCGATTGCGTGAGCAACACCATGCTCATTATTTGTTAATGTTACGACATCACATAGTTTTTTTACATCTTCTTCAGCATTTCCCATTGCAACTGATAAGCCAGCTACTTGTAACATTGGCACATCATTAAAGTTGTCCCCGATCGCAATAGTATCTTCAATTGGTATATTGAAATAAGCAGCCATTTCTTGTAGACCGTTCCCTTTATGACCGTGCTTATCCATAATTTCTACATTAGTAGGAGCTGATGCTGTAACTGAAATATCAGTGTCTTCTTGTAACATGCTTAATAGCTGTGCACGATGCGCTGCATTAAATGTCAAAATGAAGAATTTAGATATTTCTAATTCTGGATTATTTACAACATCTTCGATTTTTTGGAAATCAGTAATTAAGTTTGATTTCTTTTGTTTTTCTGTAATTCTTTCAAGTTCTTCAAGTGTAACATCTAGTGCATGCTTGTTTTCTTCGAACGCTTGCATGACTTGATCTTGCCATGTATATGGAGAATAAACTCCTTTATTCGTATATAGCTTATAAGGAAAACCTTCAGATTCTAGTAATTTTGCAAGCTTGTATACTTTATCGTTTTGTAAACAACGCGAGTTAATTACTTTTCCATCCACATAAACAATTGCCCCATTGCTCGCTCCAACTGGAAGAGATAGTTTATATTCTTCCAATAATTTTAAAGCATCCTCTTTTGCACGACCAGAACAAATCATGACTATATGACCAGCCTCTTTTGCAGTTTGGATAGCTTGTAAGTTCTCCTTGGAGATTTCAAGATTAGATGATAGTAGCGTACCATCCATATCTAATGCGATTAATTTCAAAATGACCACCTCTTTGCTTTTATTATACATAGTTATATAGAGGAAACATATAAACTTATCTTGGAAAGATCGTATTTTATCTTGCGTGAACCGTCAGTAAAAAGTTGATAGGCGCCATCTTATTACTTTGAATATGCACTTTAATTTGTAACAAAAATAGAGGTAGGTATGAGGGTGTTTCGTTATATGACTGTAATATTACAATAACATTACAAATGTCAACTTAGTAGAAAGTGCATTAAAACAGGGTTTTTAAGGGTGTTTATAAAAAACGTAAAAAAAGTGTAATAAAATTTACGTAATTATATTGCAACGTAACAATAGTTATGTTACATTAATGTTACAAACGTTACGTTAATAACTTTAATGTAACGCTAACATAAAAACTATGAAATAAACATTTCTTAGAAATTACATATAGATAACTTATTAAAAAGGAGGATACATAAAATGAAAGAGCAAGTATTACAAGTAACAAAAGGTGACTTCGTAGGATCAGCAAGTGGAGCAGTAGTATTAACAGCATTAATCGTATTTCTATCAAGCGTATTAGTATAATAGAAGTTTTGTAATAAAAGAAAAAGAGAGGAGAATGCAAAATGAAAGAGCAAGTATTACAAGTAACAAAAGGTGACTTCGTAGGATCAGCCATTAATCGTATTTCTATCAAGCGTATTAGTATAATAGAAGTTTTGTAATAAAAGAAAAAGAGAGGAGAATGCAAAATGAAAGAGCAAGTATTACAAGTAACAAAAGGTGACTTCGTAGGATCAGCAAGTGGAGCAGTAGTATTAACGGCATTAATCGTATTTCTATCAAGCGTATTAGTATAATAGAAGTTTTGTAATAAAAGAAAAAGAGAGGAGAATGCAAAATGAAAGAGCAAGTATTACAAGTAACAAAAGGTGACTTCGTAGGATCAGCAAGTGGAGCAGTAGTATTAACGGCATTAATCGTATTTCTATCAAGCGTATTAGTATAATAGAAGTTTTAAATTATACAAAATGAAAGGAGAATGAGGAATATGAACAGTGAACAAGTGTTACAAGTAACAAAAACAGATTTATTAGGATCATTAGGTGGAGCGGTAGTATTAACATCATTTATTTTATTCCTTGCAAATGTATTAGTATGAGACATATAAATACAATCATTCAAAAAAAATAAAGACTCTAGCATATTAGTAAGTAGTTAATATGTTGGGGTCTTTTTTGTTTTCCTCTCCTATATACCTTCAAGTATGAATATTCCCTCCGTCATGTAAAGAGAAAAAAGTCGAATTTTATATGTAAGAAAAAAAGAGGAATTTGACAGAAAAGATAGAAAATTTTAAAGGTCAGAATTTGTTAGCTTGCTAACTAATTTCTATTAATTGATGTTGGAAGCGTTTTCGGTTGGTTTTAAGTATGAACCATTTAATCTATTTACAGGGGGATGAGGATTTTATGAAACAAAAATCTATGGATACGCTAGCTGCACAAATGGAGGACTTTTTTCCGGTACGTGATGTAGATCATTTGGAATTTTACGTAGGAAATGCAAAGCAATCAAGTTATTACCTCGCGAGAGCATTCGGGTTCAAAATTGTGGCTTACTCTGGATTAGAAACTGGTAACCGTGAAAAGGTATCTTATGTTCTTGTGCAAAAAAATATGCGTTTTGTTGTGTCTGGAGCTTTAAGTAGCGATAATCGTATCGCAGAATTTGTAAAGACACATGGTGATGGTGTAAAAGATGTTGCTTTACTTGTTGACGATGTTGACAAAGCATATTCGGAAGCTGTAAAACGTGGTGCCGTTGCAATTGCTCCACCTGTGGAATTAACAGACGAGAACGGTACACTGAAAAAAGCAGTTATTGGTACGTATGGTGATACAATTCACACGCTTGTAGAGCGTAAAAATTATAAAGGAACATTTATGCCAGGATTCCAACAAGTGGAGTTTAACATTCCATTTGAAGAGTCAGGTTTAATTGCTGTAGATCACGTAGTTGGTAATGTTGAGAAAATGGAAGAATGGGTTAGCTATTATGAGAATGTTATGGGCTTTAAACAAATGATTCATTTTGATGATGACGATATTAGTACAGAGTATTCAGCATTAATGTCGAAAGTTATGACAAATGGAAGTCGTATTAAGTTCCCTATTAACGAGCCAGCAGATGGAAAGAGAAAATCGCAAATTCAAGAATATCTAGAATTCTATAATGGAGCAGGTGTACAACATCTTGCTTTATTAACAAGCGATATCGTTAAAACAGTGGAAGCACTTCGTGAAAATGGCGTGGAGTTTTTAGATACACCTGATACTTATTATGATGAGTTAAGTGCGCGAGTTGGGAAAATTGATGAAGAAATTGATAGGTTAAAAGAATTAAAGATTTTAGTAGATCGCGATGAGGAAGGATACTTACTACAAATCTTTACGAAACCAATTGTAGATCGTCCAACTTTATTTATTGAAATTATTCAACGTAAAGGTTCTCGCGGATTTGGAGAAGGGAACTTTAAAGCATTATTTGAATCAATTGAAAGAGAACAGGAACGTCGCGGAAACTTATAAGATTTGTATCCACCAGCAAAAGTCTCTTTGCTGGTGGAAATTTCATTTTCATAGGGAGGAATCATGATGAAATTTGTTACATTTCGTCTTCCTTCGAAAGAAATGCGAGCTGGATGGCTTGAAGGTGACAAAGTAATTGATATGAATCTTGCTAGTGATGGAAAATTACCTTCTTCTATGTTCGCCTTTTTAGAGAAAGCGGATGAGTATGTAGAAGTATTGCGTAATATGGAGAATCCGGAAAAGGGTATATATTCCTTAGAGGAAGTGCAATTAGCGGCGGCAATTCCTAATCCGAGTAGTATTCGGGATTTTTACGCGTTTGAACAGCATGTAAAAACGGCCCGCGGCCGGAGAGGGCTAGAGGTTGTACCTGAATGGTACGATATCCCGGTTTTTTATTTTACGAACCATCGTGCTGTAATTGGTCCAGATGATTTTGTAATTGGTCCGAAGAAATCTAAAAAGCTTGATTATGAGTTAGAGATCGCTTGCGTAATTGGGAAAGAAGGAAGAAATATTTCTCGTGAGCAAGCAGAGGAATACATTTTTGGTTATTGTATTATGAACGACTGGAGTGCAAGGGACTTACAAGCAACAGAAATGAAGGTAGGACTTGGTCCAGCAAAAGGAAAAGATTTTGCAACTTCATTAGGAGCGCACCTTGTTACGAAAGAGGAATTGGATGTTTATCGTAACGGTGACCGTTATGAGTTAGAGATGACTGCTCATGTAAATGGAAAGCTATTATCAAAGGGGAACTTCCAAGATATTTACTATACATTTGCTGAAATGATTGAACGTGCTTCGGAAGACGTTACGTTATATCCAGGCGATGTGATTGGTTCTGGGACAGTAGGAACAGGTTGTGTTTTAGAACTGGGTACGGAAGAGTGGCTGCAAGATGGGGATGTTGTAGAACTTACGATTACTGGTTTAGGTACGTTACGTAATACGGTCAAAAAAGAAATGGAAGCAGGTGATGGGCATGTTTTATCGTCACATGGGGGAGCTACCTCATAAACGACATGTACAATTCCGTAAAAAAGATGGGTCGCTTTATCGCGAACAGGTAATGGGAACAAAAGGTTTTTCTGGTACGCAATCTATTTTGTACCATCATTATATGCCAACGGAAGTAGGTCATGCGGCATTATCTCATTCTTGTCAGTTGCAGTATGAAGAAGATGTAGCTCTTGCTCATCGTCATTTTCGCACGAAAGAAAATAAAAAAACTGGCGATGCAGTAAGCGGAAGGAATTTTATGCTTGGGAATGAGGATTTATTAATTGGAGTAGTGGCTCCAACAGAAAAAATGGACTATTTCTACCGTAATGGTGATGGTGATGAAATGTTATTTGTTCATTACGGAACAGGGAAAATTGAAACGATGTTTGGAACGATTCACTATCGAAAAGGTGATTATGTAACAATCCCAATTGGAACGATTTATCGTGTTATTCCAGATGAGGGAGAGACTAAGTTTCTTGTTGTAGAGGCAAATAGTCAAATCACAACGCCGCGTCGTTATCGGAATGAATATGGACAATTGTTAGAGCATAGTCCGTTTTGTGAGAGAGATATTCGTGGTCCTGAAAAATTAGAGACGTATGATCAAAAAGGTGAGTTTGTCGTAATGACAAAGTCGCGAGGCTATATGCATAAACATGTTTTAGGGCACCATCCGTTAGATGTTGTTGGTTGGGATGGCTATTTATATCCGTGGGTCTTTAATGTAGAGGACTTTGAACCAATCACAGGTCGTATTCATCAGCCACCTCCAGTACATCAAACGTTCGAAGGTCACAATTTCGTTATTTGTTCTTTCGTACCACGTTTATACGACTATCATCCAGAATCTATTCCGGCACCATATTATCATAGTAACGTGAATAGTGATGAAGTACTGTACTATGTAGAAGGAAACTTTATGAGCCGGAAAGGTGTGGAAGAAGGTTCTATTACACTTCATCCGAGCGGAATTCCTCATGGGCCGCATCCTGGGAAAACAGAGGGAAGTATAGGGAAGAAAGAAACACTTGAACTAGCTGTTATGATAGATACGTTCCGTCCGCTTCGTATTGTAAAGCAAGCACATGAAACAGAAGATGAAAAATATATGTATAGCTGGATTGAAGAAGGTTCACATACTGTGAAATAGGTAAAAAGAGGCATGCTCAATAAGTGAGCATGCCTCTTTTGTGGAATCGACATGTATAATAATACCAAAAAAAATACGGAAAGATATATAGAAACAACGATAAGGATATTGTATGTTCCGAAAGATTTCTACTTATTTCGACAAAAGTATTGACTGGGGAAAGTGCAATGAGTAAAATAAAAAAGCGAATTAAAAATTTTCAGAAAATTTAAAACTTGGAGGAGCATGCTATGAAGCAAATTTTTCAAAAGAAGCCTATTGCAAAGCTAATGCAAGAGAGTAAGCAAAAGACGTTAGCAAGAACATTGGGTGCATTGGATTTAACTATGCTTGGAATCGGGGCAATTGTTGGAACAGGTATTTTTGTTCTAACGGGCGTGGTAGCAGCAAAACATTCTGGGCCAGCTATTATATTATCATTTGCGATAGCCGCGTTAGCCTGTGCCTTTGCTGCATTTTGTTATGCTGAATTCGCTTCTTCAGTTCCTGTCTCAGGCAGTGTGTATACGTACACATATGCGACGATGGGAGAGGTATTCGCATTTTTAATTGGATGGGACTTAATGCTTGAGTATTTACTCGCTACATCTGCTGTAGCAAACGGTTGGTCCGCTTATTTTCAATCTTTATTAAAGGGATTTGGGATCCATATTCCTACCATTCTCTCCTCGGCCCCTGGTACAGGAAAGGGTGGAATAATTGATTTGCCTGCGGTTCTAATTATTTTAGTAATGACAGTTCTTTTATCTAGAGGTGTTCGTGAAAGTGCACGAATAAATAACATTATGGTGTTTATTAAATTAGCGGTTGTTCTCATATTTATCTTTGCTGGTTTTAATTATGTAAAACCTGAAAATTGGACACCTTTTATGCCGTTTGGCTTAGATGGTGTAATGGCTGGAGCTGCTACAGTGTTTTTTGCATTCATAGGGTTTGATGCAGTTTCAACGGCAGCAGAAGAAGTGAAACGTCCACAACGTGATTTACCAATTGGCATTATTGCATCTTTATTAATTTGTACGGTTCTTTATATTGTTGTTTCACTTATTTTGACAGGAATTGTTCCATACGGACAGTTAAATATATCAGATCCAGTTGCTTTTGCACTTCAATTTATTGGACAAGATAGTTTAGCGGGAGTAATTTCAGTAGGAGCAATTACAGGAATCACAACAGTAATGTTAGTTATGATGTATGGGCAAGTACGTGTTTCGTATGCAATGAGTAGAGATGGATTATTGCCGAAGCGCCTTGCTAAAGTCCATCCGAAATTTAAAACACCATTTTTAAATACATGGACAACAGGAATTATTGCAGCACTTATTTCAGGATTAATAGATTTAAATGTGTTAGCGCATCTTGTAAATATGGGGACTTTATCAGCCTTTGCACTTGTAGCTGTTGCTGTTATTGTAATGAGAAGAACTCATCCGGATTTACCAAGAGCATTTAAGGCACCACTTGTACCATTTTTACCAGCATTAACGGTGATTTTTTGTTTATATTTAATGCTTCAGTTATCCGGAACTGCTTGGATTAGTTTTGGGGTATGGATGGTTATCGGTATTGCGGTTTACTTCTTATATAGCCGAAAACATAGTGCTTTAAATAATAGTAAAGACGAAGAAGATGCAGCGAATTTATAAGTTGAAAAATCCATTCTAATTCTGTTAGGATGGATTTTTTGTTCTGAAAATTTACATTTTTCTGATTGTGTATATAATATAATTGTTGGGGAAATGAGGGGGGAATGTATGAAAAATACGTGGCGTGAGTTAAGGGAGATGGACCGAAACATATGGATTCGGTTTATTGGCGAAACGTTAAATGGAATTGCAATGATGATGTTGATGCCTTTTTTTGCCCTATATTTAAAAGATAAGGTGGATTCGTTATTGGAAGTAGGGGTTATTATGGCACTTTCTCCGATTGCCGCAAGTTTCGGTTCTCTTCTTGGTGGGAGGATTGCTGATATATATGGAAGAAAGCCAATAATGATTTTTTCAATGGTGAGTAATGCTTTGTTCATGCTAGGTTTTTTATTTATAGAAGGATTTATTCCTTATGCTATTTTATCTATTTTTTTAGGGCTCAGCAATTCATTATTCCATCCCGCTGCATCAGCAATGGTTGCGGATGTAACAGCACCTGAAAAAAGAACAGAAGCATATGGTTTATTACGAATGGGGCACAATATAGGTGCTGCAATTGGACCGATAATGGGTGCTTCAGTAGTTATGTTGTCGAAGAACCTTGTGTTTATTATTGCCTCGTCTACGATGTTATTTTATGCATTACTTGTATTCATTCTTATTCAAGAGACAATGCCAAAGAGTGCGAATAAAGAAGAAAATAAAGAAAAGGAATCAGAGGCGGTTTGGAAAATTGTAATGAGAGATAAGGCACTAATGATTTATTTGTTAGCAGGTATCATTATTTCGATGGGATTTTCTCAAACAGAGGGCATGTTGCCGCTGCACTTTGATAATGAAATGAAAGGCATTTTTGGAACTAACAATCCATATCCATATTTAATGGCTTTAAATGGACTATTAGTTGTGTTGTTCCAATTTCAAATTTCAAAATGGGCCACAGATAAACCTGTCGGAAAGACGATGTTATATGGTGCATGTTTGTTCGGTGTTGGTTTGTTCTTTATAGGATGGTTACCGAAGTGGTTTGGAGAATTTGATGCAAATGCTACGATTATTTTAATAACGTTGCTGTTCGTTTATGCCATATATACGTTAGGTGAGATGATTATGTCGCCTGTACAGATGACGTTTGTAGCGAATTTGGCCCCTGAGCACTTGAGAGGGACTTATATGGGAGCTGCCAGTTTGCAGTGGATTACAGGAGGCGCATTCGGTCCACTTCTTGGCGGTTTTTTATTGGATCGATTACTTGGCCACTTTCTATTTACAATTTTAGCTGTAGGATGTGTAGTTGCAGGTATTGTATATGTTTCTTTAGATCGTCTCGTTGAGCAAAGGCAAAAAGGCACACTGACCAAACAGTCTTCTTAATGAGTAGATGACATACACAAAAAGGGGATTTCTACATATTTTAGGTACATAACTAGATTGGATTACAATTTTATCCCGCTATTTATGGGCAGTAAGACTTCCACCTCAAAATTCGGCGGGAGATAACTGTCCGATTGGTGCGGGCTGATAATTAGTGGGGATGGCCCCTCGTTAATTAAAGTTTCACTGTATTTTAGAATTTAATTTTGTATATTTATGAAGAAAGTTAAGTAGAAAAAGTATAGAAAACCAATAAGTGGTGTCATTTAATTATTTGTGGAAGTTACATTTTATTTCAAATAGGAACTACCTATTTTTATAAAAAGTGCTAAAATAGAAAAATGAAAACAATTGGTTAGGGTGATTTCAGTGACAAAAATTAAATTAGGTTTATTATATGGTGGAAAATCAGCTGAGCATCAAGTTTCGCTACAAACGGCTCTTGCTGCTATTAAAGCATTAAATCAAGATAAATTCGAGATTCATCCAATTTATATTACAGAACAAGGTCAATGGGTGCGCGGTGAGCGTATTGAAGGTGAAGTAACAGATGTTGAAGTTCTAAAAATGAGCGGCGCAGAAAATGCGATTTCTCCGTTATCATTAAGCACAGAAATCATTCCATCTGCAGCTTCTGAGGAAAACGCTATCGACGTTATTTTCCCATTACTACATGGACCAAATGGTGAAGATGGAACGGTTCAAGGATTATTAGAATTAATGAACATTCCTTATGTAGGAAATGGTGTTCTAGCATCTGCTGCTGGTATGGATAAAGTTGTTATGAAAAACATCTTCGCAGAAGCTGGATTGAAACAAGCGAAGTATGCATCGTTTATTCGTAGTGCATGGGAAAAAGATCGTGAAACAGCATATGAAAAAGTAGAAGAAGTTTTAGGATATCCTTGCTTCGTAAAACCAGCAAACCTTGGTTCAAGTGTTGGTATTAATAAGTGTAAAAATCGTGAAGAGCTTGAGAATGCATTTGAAGAGGCGTTCCAATTTGACCGCAAAATTATTGTAGAAGAAAATATAGTTGGACGTGAAGTAGAAGTTGGTGTATTAGGTAATGATGAACCGAAATGTTCAGTTGTAGGTGAAATCGTACCGAAAAAGGACTTCTATGATTATAAGTCGAAATATATCGATGGTGATACAGCATTAATCATTCCGGCTGAAATGACAGAAGAAGAGTCTAATGTCATTAAGCGAGATGCGATTATTGCATTCCAATCTTTAGATAGTGCTGGCTTAACAAGAGCTGATTTCTTCTTAACGAAAGACGGAGAAGTATATATTAACGAAGTGAATACGATGCCAGGGTTTACGCCGTTTAGTATGTTCCCTCTACTATGGCAACATACTGGATTACCGTATCCGGAATTAATTGAAGAGCTAATTCGTTTAGCGATTGAGCGTCACGAAGAAAAACAAAAAATTAAATATACAATCTAACAAAAAAGGAGGAAGCACTATTCGCAGGAATAGTGCTTCCTCTATGTAAGGAGTGTTCTCATGATAAATCGAACGTTAAAACAAGTAGAACAGATGGTAAATGGTACGGGATTAGCAGAGCAATATGAGGGAATTACTATACAAGGAGTCTCTATTGATACGAGAAAAATTGAAAATGGAAACTTATATGTTCCGATTCAAGGTGAACGTTTCGATGGACATGCTTTTGTAGATAAAGCCGTTGAAAATGGAGCTGTGGCGACATTATGGATGAAAGATGTAGCAAATCCACCTGAGAATCTTCCCGTTATTTTTGTGGAAGACACGTTATCAGCATTACAAATGTTAGCGAAAAACTATCGCAATCAATTGGATGTGAAAGTTATTGGTGTGACAGGGAGTAACGGTAAAACATCTACAAAAGATATTGTAACAAGTCTTCTTGCGACTAAATTCAAAGTTCAAAAAACAGAAGGAAACTTTAATAACCATATTGGGTTACCTCTTACTATTTTAAACTTAGAAGAAAATACAGAAGTAGCTGTATTAGAGATGGGTATGTCCAGCCGAGGGGAAATTGAATTCTTATCTAAGTTAGCACGTCCAAATGCAGCTATCATTACGAACATTGGTGAGGCACATTTAATGGACTTAGGCTCTCGTGAAGCAATTGCTGAAGCGAAATTAGAAATTGTGACAGGATTACAAGAAGGTGGAGTATTCGTATATAACGGAGATGAGCCATTATTAACAAATCGTGTTCCTGAAATGAATTTAATAGCTGAAACAGTTACGTTTGGTGATGCTAGAGCAAATGATTACTATCCAACGACTGTAACATTACAGGCAACTGGGACACATTTTAAAATGAATAGAGAAGAAAATATTTCATTCTACTTACCAGTATTAGGAAAACACAACGTGTACAATACGCTTGCTTCAATGGCAATTGCGAAATATTTTGGTGTAACGTGGGAAGAGATGAAAGAAGGTTTAGTAACACTTCAAATGACAGGCATGCGTATGGAAATTGTAAAAACAAATAGTGGTTTAACAATTATCAATGATGCTTATAATGCAAGTCCAACGGCTATGGAAGCAGCGTTCCACCTAATGAATGGTTTAGATGGATTTGCTAAAAAAATTGTTGTACTTGGTGATATGCTAGAACTTGGTGATCAAGAAGTACAATTCCATTATGAGGTAGGTAAATTAATCGATCCAGCAAAAATCTCATATGTGTTCACATATGGTAAATTAGGGGCTCAAATTGCTGAAGGAGCGAAAATTAATTTCCCTATTGAGCGTGTAAAAGCGTATGATAATAAAGAGGAGCTAGTAAAAGAGTTACAAGCAGTAGTTGATGTGAAAGATGTTGTATTAATAAAAGCATCTCGCGGCATGAAATTGGAAGAAGTAATTACGATGTTGAAATAATTGGTGTATATAAATAGGGATGATAGATGCGAAAATAGAAGAAACTTATAATAAGCGCTTACAGTAAATATAAAAAAATAAAAGTGAAGAAAAAAACTCTGAATATGAAAATAAGGTAACAGTTGGGTTTGCTTTTTGCACATACAAAACTTATAATTGATAAAGTGTAATAACGTTTAGAAGTATTTTCGCGAAGAATATACGCCCGTTTATATACGTGAGCATTCAGGAAAAGGGCTTTTCCGCAAATTCGGAAAACGCCTTTTTTTAAATGATAAGTATAGGATAGAAAAGGAGAAGTAACATTGACAACATTTCGAGAATTAGGATTAAGTGAGTCTTTACTACAATCTGTTGAAAGTATGGGCTTTGAAGAGGCTACGCCGATTCAAGCTGAAACAATTCCACATGCATTGCAAGGTAAGGATATTATTGGGCAAGCGCAAACAGGTACAGGGAAAACAGCAGCATTCGGATTACCACTATTAGATAAAGTGGATACAAATAAAGAAGCAGTTCAAGGTATTGTTATCGCGCCAACGCGTGAATTAGCAATTCAAGTTGGAGAAGAGCTGTACAAAATTGGTAAACATAAACGCGTTCGTATTTTACCAATCTATGGTGGTCAAGATATTAACCGCCAAATTCGTGCTCTAAAAAAACACCCACACATTATTGTTGGTACGCCGGGTCGTATTTTAGATCATATTAACCGTAAAACACTTCGCTTACAAAACGTAGAGACAGTTGTTCTTGACGAAGCGGATGAAATGTTAAACATGGGCTTCATTGAAGATATTGAAGCGATTTTAACAGATGTGCCAGATACACATCAAACATTATTATTCTCAGCGACAATGCCAGATCCAATCCGTCGTATTGCTGAGCGTTTCATGACTGAGCCTCAACACATTAAAGTAAAAGCAAAAGAAGTAACAATGCCAAACATTCAGCAGTTCTATTTAGAAGTGCAAGAAAAGAAAAAGTTTGACGTGTTAACACGCTTATTAGATATTCAATCTCCAGAGCTTGCAATCGTATTCGGTCGTACAAAGCGTCGTGTTGATGAATTATCAGAAGCATTAAACTTACGTGGTTATGCAGCAGAAGGTATTCACGGTGACTTAACACAAGCGAAGCGTATGTCTGTATTACGTAAATTTAAAGAAGGTGCTATTGAAGTTCTTGTTGCAACAGACGTTGCTGCACGTGGTCTTGATATTTCAGGCGTAACACATGTATATAACTTCGATATCCCACAAGATCCAGAATCATACGTTCACCGTATCGGTCGTACTGGCCGTGCAGGTAAAAAAGGTATTGCAATGTTATTTGTAACACCACGTGAATCAGGACAATTAAAAAATATCGAGCGCACTACAAAACGTAAAGTTGATCGTATGGAAGCACCGACACTTGACGAGGCATTAGAAGGTCAACAACGTTTAATCGCTGAAAAACTTCAAAGCACAATTGAAAATGATAATTTATCATACTACAAGCGTATTGCAGAAGAAATGTTAGAAGAGAATGATTCTGTAACAGTAGTAGCTGCTGCTTTAAAAATGATGACAAAAGAGCCAGATACAACTCCAATCGCTTTAACGTCAGAACCACCAGTTGTTTCAAGAGGTGGCGGTTCTAAAAAACGCGGCGGTAACGGAGGCGGATACCGTGATGGTAACCGTAATCGTAGTCGTGACGGACGCGGCGGTGGCGATGGTCGTAACCGCGATCGCAATCGTGATGGTGGTAGCCGTGGTGGCGATGGCCGTAACCGTGATCGCAATCGTGATGGTGGTAGCCGTGGTCGTAAAGGTGAAGGTCAAGGTCGCCCTGGATCTTCAAATGGACGTGGCGAAAGAAAACATCATAGCCGTCCACAAGCTTAATAAAAAAGAGAATGCCCTTTGCTGGCATTCTCTTTTTTTATTTCTGTAATTGTACATACTACATAATAACTTGTGTAGAAAAGAGGTGCTACATGCTTGTAAGACTTGGATATGTTGCGATGAGTGTACATTTAAAGAATGCATCTCCATCTCAAACGATGACATATGCGCAGTTTCAACGAATTGGTGATCGAGAGGCTGCAATTCGTAAACTCGAAAGAATTGCTAATTCGAATTTAGAAAATTGTTTACGGTTATTAAAGCATAATAAAGGGCATGACATATCTTTCTTTCGGCTTAGTTCCAAGCTTGTTCCTTTAGCGAATCATGAGGAGTTATTAGAGTGGAACTATATTCGCCCCTTAAAAGAAAATTTAAAAGTACTAGGTGATTACGCTATTCGAATGAACATGCGTATTGATTTTCATCCAGATCATTTCGTTGTGCTGAATTCACCTGAGAAGAATATTTTTAAACAATCTGTAAAGACATTGCAGATGCATAAAAAATTATTAAAAGGTATGGGAATTGAACATAAGCAACGATGCGTATTACATGTGGGTGGAGGTTATAAAGATAAGGAACTCGCATTAGAACGCTTTATAGAAAATTGGTCAAGTGTTCCAAGGAGTATCCAAGAGATGGTCATATTAGAAAATGATGATACGACCTTTTCTTTAGAAGAAACATTGTATTTAGGTGAAAAATTAGATATTCCAGTCGTGTTTGATTTGCATCACCATATGATGAATAATGATCGAGAAGATTGGCATGAAGATTGGGCGCGTGTTGTACATACGTGGGAATCGTCTTTGTTACCAGTGAAAATGCACATTTCTAGTCCTAGAGAGGGAAAAGACCCGAGAGCGCATGCGGACTTTATTGATGTAGATACTTTTTTATCTTTTTTAAAAAAGATAAAGGGAAGTGTTCCGCAAATTGATTGTATGATTGAAGCGAAGAAGAAGGATGAGTCTTTATTTCAACTAATGAGAGATTTAAGTAAACAAACAGATGTAGAAATTGTCGATGGTGCGAGCTTTTATATTAAATAAGCTCTGCACCATCGAATTTTTTTGTTAATAAAGGAGTGAAAATACCACCAATAATCAATCCTGTTAAATGGCTTATAGGGTTAGCGGAGGGATTGAAGAAAGTGAATAGTAGTAATATACATATCATGATTGAAAAAATAGCAATGTCTCTTGGATTGGAAGAACGATATCGACTATACAATAGAAATAATTGTGCACCTAGCAATCCGAAAATACCACCAGATGCCCCGGCATGAATATATTCAAGAGGCATAATGAGATAAGAAGAAATATTTCCAAGAATTCCAGAAAGGAAAAAAATAATGATGAAAGAAAAGTGCCCTAGTTGTTTTTCAATAGAAGAGCCAAGCACAAATAAACAAATACTATTAGAAAGGAAATGTTGTAAGTCTACATGTACAAGTAAGGAAGTTATGAGACGCCACCATTCTCCTTTAGCGATATATTCATTGTAGGATGCCATGGGAAAGAGAAGAAAGTCGCCTAACATAATCATGACTAATTGTATGAGAAGTAAAGCGATGACGATTGGTTGTAAGGAAATGCGGGCAGAAGGTATTAGCATGTTGTGAGTATCACTCCTTTTGCATCAGAAAGATTCTCTGTTATTCTTACAATATGAAAAAAGAAAGCTAAATAGAAGAAGGGGATTTTGAAATGATTGTAGGGATTGGAATCGATATTATTGAATTGAATCGAATTGAAAAAATGCTAGATGGAAAACTTAAATTTATGGAGCGTATTTTAACTGAAAGTGAACGTAATGTTGCTAAGGAGCTGAAGGGAAGTCGCCTTACAGAGTTTGTAGCTGGAAGATTTGCAGCGAAAGAGGCGTATTCAAAAGCGGTAGGAACTGGTATTGGAAAAGAAGTAAGTTTTTTAGATATTGAAGTAAGGAATGATGATAGAGGTAAGCCGATTCTCGTTACAAGTACAGAGCATATTGTTCATTTATCAATTAGTCATAGTAAGGAATTTGCTGTTGCTCAAGTTGTTTTAGAAAGCTCGTCACGCTAGTCTGCATATTTTATATCTTTGTCTCATATATTTGATGTAGCGATAAGGAAGGTACATCTTCCATTCATTTATAGGGGCAAAGGGGCTGAAGTGATGAAAAGGCGTCTGTTTTTAGTTCTTGTCGGTTTATTAACCGTTTTTGTGTTGGCGGGTTGTATGGAAAAGAAACAAGATGATGTTGTGAGAGATTTAGAGGCGAAAGTAAAAGGGATGAAAAGTTATCAAGCTGAAGCAAAATTATCTATTAAAACAGGGAATGAGCCTCAGGAGTACAAGGTAGAAATATGGCATAAGGAACCTTCTTTTTATCGTGTGAATTTGCAGAATGCGAAAAAAGATCAAAGCCAAATTATTTTAAGAAATGAAGAAGGGGTATTTGTATTAACGCCAGCACTTAATAAGAGTTTCCGTTTCCAAAGTGATTGGCCGCAAAATAGTAGCCAGGCTTATTTATATGAATCCCTTGTGAGAGATATTTTGCAGGATAAGAAAAACCTTACTTTTGAAAAAACAGATAAGTATTATATTTTTAAAACAAAAACAAACTATCAACATCAAAACATGTTGCCGAAACAAGAGATTACATTGAAGAAAAGTGATTTAACACCAGTTTCGGTGAAGTTAATGGATAATGATCAAAATGTTCTTGTGAAAGTAGATTTCTCAAAAGTGAAATTTGATGCGAAATTTGATAAAGGTGCATTTGATACGAAACAAAATATGTCTAGAGCGCAAGTAGATGTTCAAACAACAGCGAAAGAAGACAAACCATTTGCTATTTTGTATCCGCGTGATACGCCGCAAGGTATGGTTTTGAAAGATGAAAAAGAGTTGAAGACAGACAGTGGCAAGCGTGCGATACTCACATACACTGGAAGTAAGAAATCCTTTACTTTGATACAAGAAAAGGCAAAAGTTGCAGAGGCTTCGTCAGCGATAAGTGTGAGCGGAGAATTGGTTGATCTTGGCTTTACAATTGGGGCATTGACGAAAGATTCTTTAACGTGGTCGCATAACGGAGTAGAATATATGCTCGTGTCTAAAGGTTTAGAGCCGAAGGAGCTATTAATGGTTGCTCGTTCAGTTACAGAGAAGCAAGTGAAGTAAACTTCTTAGACGTGGTGATATATGTGCACCACGTCTTTTCTTAGTTTGAAGGGTGGATTTCATAAAAGAAGCATATAAAAGAATAAGCTTCGCATATCGTGTATAAGGAAGTGTATTTATGGAAGAAGCACCATTTTACCGTGACACTTGGGTGGAAGTGGATTTAGATGCGATCTATAACAATATTACACACATTAAAGATTTCATTCCAAGTGATGTAGAGATTTTTGCTGTAGTCAAGGCGAATGCATATGGACACGATTATGTACCGGTAGCTAAAACGGCATTAGAAGCAGGGGCGACAAGGTTAGCGGTTGCCTTTTTAGATGAAGCTCTAGTGCTTCGAAGGGCTGGTATTACTATGCCGATTTTAGTGTTAGGTCCTTCCCCGCCTCGTGATGTCAATGTAGCTGCTGAAAATGATGTAGCATTAACTGTTTTTCAAAAAGAATGGGTGGATGAAGCGATCAAACTTTGGGATGGTTCATCTACAATGAAATACCACATTAATTTCGATAGCGGTATGGGAAGAATTGGAATACGCGAACGGAAAGAATTAAAAGGGTTTTTAAAAAGTTTAGAAGGTGCGCCATTTTTAGAACTAGAAGGAGTTTATACACATTTTGCAACAGCGGATGAGGTGGAGACTTCTTACTTTGATAAGCAATATAACACATTTTTGCAGCAGTTAAGTTGGTTGAAAGAGTTTGGAGTGGATCCTAAGTTTGTCCATACAGCTAATAGTGCTGCAACGCTACGTTTTCAAGGGATTACATTTAATGCAGTACGAATTGGCATTGCGATGTATGGGTTATCTCCGTCTGTAGAAATACGCCCTTTTTTACCGTTTAAATTAGAACCAGCGCTATCACTGCATACGAAAGTTGCTCATATTAAACAGGTGATTAAAGGGGATGGGATTAGTTATAACGTCACTTACCGAACGAAAACGGAAGAATGGATTGCAACTGTTGCGATTGGATATGCAGATGGATGGCTTAGAAGATTACAAGGGTTCGAAGTGCTTATAAATGGTAAAAGGGTACCGATTGTAGGTCGAGTAACAATGGATCAATTCATGATACACCTTCCTTGTGAAGTGCCGCTTGGTACGAAAGTTACACTCATTGGAAAACAAGGTGATGAGTATATTAGTGCTACTGAGGTTGCTGAATATTCTGGGACTATTAATTATGAAATTATTGCAACGATAAGCTTCCGAGTGCCGAGAATATTCATACGGCACGGCAAGGTTGTAGAAGTAATCAATTATTTGAACAATATATAGAAGGTAGTATGGTTTGCTTCTTGTCATTTGAGAGGACTGTTCATTGGTTAAGAATAAGCTCATTTTTGATGAGAAGCTTTTTACTTATCATTACTTTTAACATAATTTAACGTGAATTTTGCTGGGAAACTCTTTTGTTTCTTGTTTGTAATAAGATAAAAATAAAAGAATATGAATGTTTTGTTTGTGAATTGGAAAACATAAGCAAGGAATAAGGAAGTCTTTGCAACAGGCTCCATACAATGGTATTATTACAATAGGTGTCATATATATATTTGGGTGTGTAGTTGACGGTGGAGGTGTATTTTTGTGTCCGAATCAAGTGTAACTACTGAAATCGTGGTTCGGTTGCCAAAGCAAATGGTAACGGAATTGGACGGAATTGGAAAACAAGAGAATAAGAATCGCCATGAACTAATTTGCCAGGCAACACAACTGTTATTGCGTCAACATAAGACGAAGAAACGCTACCAACATGAATCAATGCGACGTGGGTACATTGAAATGGGAAAAATTAATCTTGGTATTGCATCGGAAGCTTTCTTAGCAGAGTATGAAGCAGCTCATACAGTAGAACGCTTAGTTAGCGGGGGGTAATATTTTGATTGTAAAACGCGGCGACGTGTATTTTGCAGACCTTTCCCCAGTTGTTGGTTCTGAGCAAGGAGGCGTTCGTCCGGTTCTTGTCATTCAAAATGACATCGGAAATCGTTTTAGTCCAACGGTGATTGTAGCGGCTATTACTGCACAGATTCAAAAAGCTAAATTACCCACTCATGTGGAAATTGATGCGAAAAAGTACGGTTTTGAGAGAGATTCTGTTATTTTACTTGAGCAGATTCGAACAATCGATAAGCAGCGCTTAACGGACAAAATCACTCACTTAGATGAAGTGATGATGATTCGTGTAGATGAAGCGCTACAAATTAGTTTAGGACTAATAGATTTTTAAATCGGCAGTTTAAGTTGCTCTCTTTACAGGGCAACTTTTTTTTATTATAGAGGAGGTTACGGTTGTATATGGAAATGGTAGATAATCGACAAGCGTTAATGAAAATGTTAGTGAAGGAATTAGGCTTTACCGAAAAGCAAGTTCGTCATGTTATTCAATTAACAGAAGAAGGTAACACAGTTCCATTTATTGCTCGTTACCGAAAAGAATGGACAGGCTCTTTAGATGAAGTGCAAATTCGTACAATTTTAGAGAGATGGCAATATATGATGCAGCTTGAAGATAGGAAAGAAGAGGTTCTTCGTCTTATTGATGAGAAGGGGAAACTGACAGGAGAGTTACGTCAGCAAATTGTTAAAGCTGTAAAGTTGCAAGAAGTAGAAGATTTATATCGTCCATATAAAGAGAAAAGAAGAACGAAAGCAACGATTGCAAAAGAAAAAGGACTAGAGCCGTTAGCTGAATGGTTATTGTTATATAAGAAAGAAGATCCAAATCAGAAGGCAGTGGAGTTTATTAACGCAGAGAAAGAAGTGCAATCTGCAGAAGAAGCATTACAAGGTGCCCAAGACATTATTGCAGAAATCGTTTCAGATGAAGCAGCTTATCGTAGTTGGATTCGGAATGTTACTTTTAGAAAAGGTGTTATGTCTTCGTCCGTAAAAGATGAAGAGAAAGATGAAAAGAATATATATGAAATGTATTACAGTTATGAAGAACCGTTGCAGAAAGTAGTACCGCATCGTGTATTAGCGATGAATCGCGGTGAGAAAGAAGATATATTGAGAGTTTCTGTTGTTCCACCAGTAGATGAGATAGTAACTTTCTTATATAAGAGAGTAATTCGTGATAACGATTCTAAAAGTGCACATTATGTAAAGTTAGCAATTGAGGATGGTTATAAACGATTAATTCAATCCTCCATTGAAAGAGAGATTCGAAAAGAATTAACAGAAACAGCTGAGGAACAAGCGATACATATTTTCTCTGAGAACTTACGTAATTTGTTATTACAACCTCCAATGAAAGGAAAGGTTGTGTTAGCTGTAGATCCTGCATATAGAACTGGTTGTAAATTAGCTGTTGTAGATGATACGGGGAAGGTTCTATATATTGATGTTATTTATCCGCATCCACCTGTTCGTAAATATGAAGATGCAAAAACGAAAGTCCTTTCTATTATAGATAAATATCAAGTTGAAATGATTGCGATTGGGAATGGTACAGCTTCTAGAGAATCGGAAGAATTTATAGTTGATGTATTACAAAATGTGAAACAAGAAGTCTTCTATATTATTGTGAACGAAGCTGGTGCGAGTGTGTATTCGGCCTCTGATTTAGCTCGTGAGGAATTTCCGAATTTACAGGTTGAAGAAAGAAGTGCTGTTTCTATTGGGAGACGTCTGCAAGATCCACTTGCTGAACTTGTGAAGATTGATCCTAAATCAGTTGGGGTTGGACAATACCAACATGATGTATCTCAAAAGAGGTTGAATGAATCATTAACATTTGTAGTAGAGACGGCAGTTAACCAAGTTGGTGTGAATGTAAATACAGCTTCAGTTGCGTTATTGCAATATGTTTCGGGTTTATCGAAAACTGTTGCGAAAAATATTGTGGCAAAGCGTGAAGAAGAAGGGAAATTTACAAAACGAACAGACTTAAAGAAAATACCGCGTCTAGGTGCGAAGACATATGAACAATGCATAGGTTTCTTACGTATATTAGAAGGGGCAAATCCGTTAGATCGAACGGGTATTCATCCAGAACAATATAAAAATGTTGAATTGTTATTGAAGAGTCTAGGGTTATCAAAAGATGACGTAGGGCAATTGCAATTACAAAAGAGCTTAGAAGAAGTGGAGATTTCTAAGTTATCGCAAGAAACGGGAGTTGGGGAGCCAACATTAGTTGATATTATAGATGCGCTCATTAGTCCAGAGCGAGACATGAGGGATGAGTTGCCTAAACCGCTTCTGAAAAAAGGGATTTTGAAATTAGAAGATTTAAAACGTGGTATGGAACTGGAAGGAACAGTTCGTAACGTTGTTGATTTTGGTGCTTTTGTTGATGTAGGTGTAAAACAAGATGGTTTAGTACATATTTCTAAACTAAGCAAACAGTATGTGAAGCATCCGTTAGATATTGTATCTGTCGGACAAATCGTCAAGGTATGGGTAGATGATATTGATACGAAAAAAGGTCGCGTTGCACTATCCATGTTGCCGATTGAATAGTAAGAGAAGAGAGCAGATGAAACTGCTCTTTTTTTATGGGATAAAACGTGTAATGGATTATGAGCTTTGATGTATTTTGCTATAATAAAACCAGCATTCATTTAGTAATTTAATTTGATACCGGTTTTTTTCAAAATATGCGCGTTGCATTTGTTTTTTTAGCCACGTAGGCATAGGAATCCCTCCTTGTTTAATCCTACTCTCAAAAATGTAAGGTACTATTGATGAGAGGTTGGTGAGTGGATTTCTATTTATGCTATATTTTTAGAAACCACGCTTCTTGAATGAGGATGGGTATATGTACTATTTAATATATGTATAAGGGAGGAGAAAAGTGTAAAAATATTTTTTAGTTTAGGAGGAATGAGAGTGGATGAGCAAGAAATACAGCGTCTGGTGGAAGAAGTATCACTACAATACTTCGGAATGCCATTTTTACATAGAGCTATGTTCAATAGTAGGTTGCGTACAACTGGTGGACGTTATCTATTGAATACACACAACATTGAACTGAATTATCGGTATTACGAAATGTATGGGAAAGAAGAGTTAGTCGGAATCATTAAACATGAGCTTTGTCATTATCACTTACATATTACAGGAAGGGGCTATAAGCACCGGGATAGAGATTTTCGTGAATTGTTAAAAGAAGTTGATGCGCCACGCTTCTGTAAACGAATAATTAATGAAGAGAAGGAAAAAAAGGTTTATACGTATGAATGTATGGGCTGTTTGCTTCAATATGTAAGAAGACGTCAAATAAATACAAAAAGATATGTCTGCGGAAAGTGTAAAGGGAAACTGAACCTGATAAAGAAAACATCTTGACAGTGAAAACGCAATCCAGTATATTATAAACATGTCACGTTTGTACAAGATGTTGAGAAAAAACATCTTGACTTACGATAAGAAATTTTATAAGATACAAATTGTCTTTATTATTCCGCAGTAGCTCAGTGGTAGAGCTATCGGCTGTTAACCGATCGGTCGTAGGTTCGAGTCCTACCTGCGGAGCCATACAGAGAAGTACCCAAGTGGCTCAAGGGGCTCCCCTGCTAAGGGAGTAGATCGCTAACGCGGTGCGAGGGTTCGAATCCCTTCTTCTCTGCCATACATACTGGCCCGTTGGTCAAGTGGTTAAGACACCGCCCTTTCACGGCGGTAACACGGGTTCGAATCCCGTACGGGTCACCACTTCGGAGGATTAGCTCAGCTGGGAGAGCACCTGCCTTACAAGCAGGGGGTCGGCGGTTCGATCCCGTCATCCTCCACCATATAAATTATATAAATAGTATCATCGCGGGGTGGAGCAGCACGGTAGCTCGTCGGGCTCATAACCCGAAGGTCGCAGGTTCAAATCCTGTCCCCGCAACCAAATGGTCCCGTGGTGTAGTGGTTAACATGCCTGCCTGTCACGCAGGAGATCGCCGGTTCGACCCCGGTCGGGACCGCCATTTTAACTTCTGCTATTTGGCAGTTGTTTTTTATTGGACATTATGTTACAATAACATTTGTCTTTGGAAAGAAGATAAATATTTCGATGGGCTATAGCCAAGCGGTAAGGCAACGGACTTTGACTCCGTCATGCGCTGGTTCGAATCCAGCTAGCCCAGCCATTTACGAGCCATTAGCTCAGTTGGTAGAGCATCTGACTTTTAATCAGAGGGTCGAAGGTTCGAATCCTTCATGGCTCACTTTTGTTTTTTCCGCGCGGTCGTGGCGGAACGGCAGACGCGCTAGGTTGAGGGCCTAGTGGGGGAAACCCCGTGGAGGTTCAAGTCCTCTCGGCCGCATCAAAAAATCTTTTTAAAAAGTACTTGCATTTGAAAATGTAGTATGATAAGATAATTGAGTCGCCAAAATACAACGACGAAAAAACATCATGAATAAGCGCCCGTAGCTCAATTGGATAGAGCGTTTGACTACGGATCAAGAGGTTAGGGGTTCGACTCCTCTCGGGCGCGCCATAACGGGAAGTGGCTCAGCTTGGTAGAGCACCTGGTTTGGGACCAGGGGGTCGCAGGTTCAAATCCTGTCTTCCCGACCACGCGGGTGTAGTTTAGTGGTAAAACAAGAGCCTTCCAAGCTCTGGTCGAGAGTTCGATTCTCTTCACCCGCTTTTAGTTCTTTGAAAACTGAACGAAACAAACAACGTGAAACGTCAATTTTTATTTTTAGATGCTAGACAAACTAACTTTATTGGAGAGTTTGATCCTGGCTCAGGATGAACGCTGGCGGCGTGCCTAATACATGCAAGTCGAGCGAATGGATTGAGAGCTTGCTCTCAAGAAGTTAGCGGCGGACGGGTGAGTAACACGTGGGTAACCTGCCCATAAG
>NZ_QORZ01000003.1:0-93492 GCF_008368785.1 Bacillus sp. AY3-1
GCTACTGGTGCTCAAGGTCCAGCTGGCGCTACAGGCGCTACTGGTGCTCAAGGTCCAGCTGGCGCTCAAGGTGCTACTGGTGCTCAAGGTGCTACTGGTGCTACTGGCGCAACAGGTGCAGCGGGTACTCCAATTCCTGTAACTATCGCAGCTATCGGAAACTCAAATCCACAAACTATATCCCCTGGAACAAACATCCAATTCAATCAAGTTTTTGAATTAACTAATATCTCTTTCAACGATACTTCAGATACTTTAACAATTTTAGAAACAGGCGTATATGATATTAGTTTCTCAGCGTCTACAACTTTCCCAGGATCTTCACCATTCGGATTCGGTATTTCATTCAATGGCCAACCACCTAATCGTAACTTCTCAACTAACGTTATCGGTAGTGCTGTTTCTTTCTCTACAATCGTTACTTTACAAGCTGGTACAACGATTGCTGTACAGCCTACAGCAAACACTATTTCTATTCCTAACACAGGCGATACAACTGCAACACTATCCGTATTCCGAATTTACTAATTTTCAATCAATAAGTATATTTATAATAATATGTATCGTTTAACCGTGCATTAAATCTCTCTTTATATAGAAAGGAGCACTTATTTGGGAGGATAAGTGCTCCTTCTTTACGTTTCTTTACCTCAAATTTACTCTATCTTAATCCTCATTTTGTATGATAAATAGTGAAGTCAAAGATATGAAAGAGGGATGAAAATGAGAGTTATGTCACTAATACGCATTTGGTTTTCTCTTATGGTATGCATTATTTTATGTGTAGGATTTTTTTTAACTCTAAAATATTCCACTATATCAAAAGCAGAGAGAAAAACTGTTCCATACAAACTTTTGTATACAAAACAAAGCAACATCCCTTATTCCAATACCACAAAGAATGAAAAAAAGGTTATAAAAGGAATGCTTATTACGAAAGCTTCTAGTTCCGAAGCGTTACTTCAAATTGCTGAAACGATTAAAGATCAGTATACAAATAAAAAAATCGATGAAATCACACTTTCTATCCACAATGAAAACAATGGTAATTACGAAGAAGAATTACTTTACGAGCCTATTAGTAAAGGAAAAATAATCGTCACATACGATTCTCAATCCTTTGGCAGTACAAATGTTACACTTAACGAGTAATACTATTTATCCCAATTGATATGGGCTAACAACTCGTAGAGATAGATACAGCTCCTCCCACCGATTAAAAGTTCACTTAATTTCTCATACGAAAAAGAGGCGAATTTCGTTATTCGCCTCTTTCTTTTACCAAAATGAAGGAATCCATTCTTTCACTTTATCAATCCACTCTTGTTGCTCTTCTTTTCTTTGCTGTTCCTCTTCTTTTCTTCTCTTCTCTTCTTCTTTTCTTCGTTTTTCCTCTTCTATTGTATTCAATTGTTTTTTATAATCAGCCTCAGATATGAGCGATAACTGGAATGCTTTTTGAGCTGGATTGGCATTCGCTTTTTTCATAATATCCCGGAACATTGTCGTCGTAATTTGACTCCCCCCTGGAACATAATGATCGCTATCTGTTTTATCAAACCCTACCCAAATCGCACCTACTAAATCTGGTGTGTATCCAACAAACCATGAATCCTTTGCACCGGTGCTTGGTCCATTTACAATTTGAGTAGTTCCTGTCTTACCAGCCGTATCAACATTATTAACTTTCGCCTTTTCGCCCGTTCCCTTTTCGACAACACCTTTTAATAAATATGTCATCTTTTGAGCAATTTTCTCGCTCGTCACTCGTGTCTCTTTCTTATACCACTTTCCAATTGTTTCACCTTCAGCATTTTGTATCTCTCTAATCGCATGAGCTTCCACTTGGACACCATCATTTGCAAATGTACTGTATGCTTGAGCCATTACAAATGGAGAGGTCCCAACATGCATCCCGCCTAAAGCAATTGGATACGTACGATCTTCTGGCACTAATGGAATACTAAATCGCTCTAAAGATTTCAATCCTTTATCCAATCCAATTTGTTCCAATAGCCAAACAGCCGAAACATTGTACGACTTTGCCACGGCTTCATACATTGTCACATCACCGTGAAAAGTGTGATCACTATTTTGCGGTTTATATTCTTTAATATTAAATGGTTCATCTTTTAATATATCGTATACTTCATACCCTTGCTCTAAAGCTGGTACATATACAGCCAGAGGCTTTAACGTTGAGCCAGGTTGTCTTTTTAATTGGGTTGCATGGTTAAACTGTAAAAACTGATACGGTCCTCTACCTCCAACTAAAGCTGGTACACCACCTGTTTTTGGATTCATAAGAACTACACCCGTTTGCATAAGCTGGTCTGAGCCATTATCTTTGAAATAACTCTCATTATTCACAACGTCTTCTACAGCCTGTTGTTTTTTCGGATCAAGCTCTGTGTAAATACGATAACCACCTGCTAAAATTTCATTTTGTGTTAATTCGTACTTGTCCATAGCTTCCCTAACAATATAATCTACATATTGAGAGTATTTCCCCTTGTATTTATCATCCACACCACGTTTTAACACAAGACCGCTCTCTTTTTCTTTATTATACTGTTCGTCAGAAATATATCCTTGCTCTTTCATTAAACTTAATACAACATTACGTCGTTCGATTGACTTATTAAAGTTTTTATATGGTGAATACGCAGACGGTGCTTTAATCAAGCCAGCAATCGTTGCAGCCTCTGAAACCGTTAAATCTTTTACATCTTTATCAAAATAAGATTTAGCTGCCCTTTTTATACCCCAAGCACCTTCACCAAAATAAATTTGGTTCATATACATTTCAATAATTTCATCTTTCGTATACGTACGCTCTATTTTTTTTGTTAAAAAATATTCCTTTATTTTTCGAGAGTATGTGCGGTCTTGTGTCAGAAATACATTTTTCGCAAGTTGTTGTGTAATTGTACTTCCTCCTGCTACAACTTCTCCTGCTGTAATATTTTTAAAAACTGCACTTATAATTCCACTATAGTAAATACCGTGATGGTTAAAAAACTCCTTATCTTCTACTGCAACAATTGCCTGAACCATAATGTCAGGAATATCTTTCCTTTTAACACCTTCTGTTTTAGAAGAAGCTAATTTAGTCGCAACTTCATTATTTGCATCATAAATTAAGGTCGGTTGCGGAACAGCTTGTTTTAATTCAGATATGTCTTGAATAGAAATTATTATATTTATAGCAATAAATAGAGTAGCGAGTAAACTCCCTAATACAATTAATGAATTACGAAATTTCTTCCTCTTGTTGAACCACTCCTGCATTTTTTTTAAGTGAGTGTTCTTCAATTTCATTCGTTCACTTCCTTCGTTTGTTTACACTCTTCTTTTCAAAAGGAAGAATATACCTCCTTTTAAATTTATTATAATAACGTAGTCGTTCCTATAGTGTAAAGCTTTTCTTTCACATTCATACTTTTTGCAAGAAAAGGACATTCTACAAGTAAGATATTCATTATTGATTATTAATATTATTAATACAACAATGAGAGTTATGTTAAGTTTTTGTAAACTTTTCGATAAAATGTTTTAAAAAACGACAGTTTTTTGTTAGAATTGATTAGCCAATATATTTTACATATATTACTTTTGTGGGGGTAACTAATAATGGTATTTAAATCAAAAAAAGATAAATTTTCTGAAATGTTAATGAATGTTTCAGAAAATTTAAAAGAAGGCGCGCAGTTTTTCGTGGAGTATAAAATTAAAAATGCTAGCGATTTAAAAGAGTTTTCTATGCGCATGAAAGAGTATGAGTCAAAAGGTGACTCATTTATTCACGAAATCATTATGGAGCTAAACAAAGCGTTTATTACTCCAATTGAACGTGAGGACATCCTACAACTTGCAATGAGTATGGATGATGTATTAGACGGATTAGATCATAGTGCTGGTCTATTCGAAATGTATTCTATTACAGAAGCTGATGAATACATGATTAAATTCGTTGAAGCAATTAATCAATGTGCGATTGAGATTGCAAATTCTGTTGAACTACTGTCTAAAAAGAAGTTAGTCGACATTCGTACGAACGCGATTAAGATTAAGGATTACGAATCACAATGTGATGATATTCGCCGTCATGCAATTAAGCACTTATTCTCTCGTGAGAAAGATCCGATTAAGATTATTCAATACAAAGAGATTTACGAAGAGCTTGAAGAAGTAGCGGATAGCTGCCAAAGCGTTGCAAACGTATTAGAAACAATTATTATGAAGAACGCGTAAGGAGTTTGATCATGGATACACTCTTGATACTGACCGTTTTAGTAGTCATTTGCGCTTTAGCTTTTGACTTTATCAATGGATTTCACGATACAGCAAACGCTATTGCAACGGCTGTTTCAACGAAAGCTCTAAAGCCTAGACATGCAATTATTATGGCAGCTATTATGAACTTTTTAGGTGCGATGACATTTACAGGTGTAGCAAAAACGATTACAAAAGATATCGTTGATCCATTTGCCTTGCAAAATGGTTCTCTTGTAATTTTAGCTGCTTTGCTTGCGGCAATAGCTTGGAATTTAATTACTTGGTACTACGGTATTCCAAGTAGTTCTTCGCATGCAATTATCGGCTCAATCGCAGGTGCAGCTATCGCTGCTGCCGGTATTAGCTCATTAAATCTTAAAGGGTTCATAAAAATTCTTGAAGCTTTAATCATTTCACCGATTATCGCTTTTGTTATTGGTTATATCGTATACAGTATTTTTAAAGTGGTCTTTAAAAACTTTAATTTAACGAAAACGAACAAAAACTTCCGTTTATTCCAAATTTTCACTGCAGCATTACAAGCTTATACACATGGTACGAATGATGCACAAAAAGCAATGGGAATCATTACGATGGCTCTTATGGCCAATAACTATCATACTTCTGACGACATCCCGTTCTGGGTACAATTATGTTGTGCAATCGCAATGGGTCTTGGTACTTCTGTTGGCGGATGGAAAATTATTAAAACTGTCGGTGGACAAATTATGAAAATTCGTCCTGTAAATGGTGTAGCTGCTGATTTATCATCATCACTTGTTATTTTCGGCGCAACATTCATTCACTTACCGGTTAGTACAACGCACGTTATCTCTTCTTCTATTTTAGGGGTTGGTGCTTCACATCGTGTGAAAGGTGTAAAATGGGGAACTGCAAAACGCATGTTAATTACATGGGTTATTACACTTCCTATTTCAGCTTCGTTAGCTGCATTATTTTTCGCTTTATTACACTTAATCTTTTAATTAAAAGTCGTCTTCCTTATTTTTCTAGGAAGACGACTTTTTTGTGAACAAACCTTTTTCTTATTAAAAAGCGTGTATAATAATTGGTGGATAAGTTATATAGAGGAGTTGGCAATTTTGGAATACATCATGTTACTTTTCATCGGGTTAATCGCCGGGACAGTCGGGAGTCTAGTCGGGCTTGGTGGCGGAATTATTATTGTTCCGTTATTAATCGGATTACACAGTCTATCACCACAACTTGCAGTAGGAACTTCAATGGTAACAGTCGTTTTTACAGGACTATCTTCCACCCTTACTTATATGAAGCATAAACGAGTAGATTACAAAAGTGGACTTATTTTATTTATCGGGAGTGGCCCTGGTGGTATCATCGGCTCGTGGGCAAACAAATTTTTAAACCAAGATACATTTTCTTTATATTTTGGGATTTTCCTTATTTTTGTCTCCATTCTTCTTATGTTACGAGACAAATTAAACCCCCTTTCTTTATCAAATATGACGGTAATTAAGCGTTCTTTTACAGATAACGAAGGAAACACTGTACACTATCAATTTCCACCGCTTCTCGCAATCTTTATCGCCTTTATAGTTGGTTTTATATCTGGATTATTTGGAATTGGCGGCGGTGCCTTACTTGTTCCAGCAATGATGCTACTTTTTGCATTCCCAGCACATATTGCTGTAGCAACTTCGATGTTTATCGTATTTTTATCAGCAATTGTAAGTTCTGCAACTCACATCTCCCTTGGAAATGTCAGCTGGGTTTACGCATTAATTCTTATTCCTGGTGCATGGATTGGCGGGAAAATCGGGGCTTATATTAATACAAAATTAAGTGGTAATGCCGTAATTAATTTATTACGTATCACATTAATTATTCTCGGAACTAGATTAATCATTACTTCTTTTTTATAACGCGTTCTTTTTAGAATGCGTTTTTCTTATACACATGAATATAAAAATCCTCCTAAGAGAACAAATAAAATTAAACAAACACATAATAACATATAATTGGAAATATGTACTTTCTTCAAGTTGACCACTCCTATAACTGCGACTGTTATCTTTATGATAGCGAAAAAATAATTCACTTGCAGTTACAAAGTGCTAACAATGCAAAATCATTTATTACAAATTTTATCCTTATATTTCATTTCTTTGTATATTCTATCGTTTTAATAAAAAAAGATGTCATATTGACATCTTTTTTAGTGAAGAAGTGACCATCCCATAAAATCCTCATGTACTTGGCACGCCCTCTTATCGTTTCGATCATATAATTCAGCATAACTATCTGTTTCTTCATCATAAGCCATCGTATAAATAATTTGGCCGTCTACTTCAACGGATAACACGACTCCACCTTTCATCTCTTCTACATGAATGATAGCATTCGCCGGAATTCTCATATCCGTCATTTTTATCGCATCTAACAATATACTAAACCCCCTACAGCGTATTCATTGCTAGTACTATTACACACTAAATAGTATACTACTGTAATAGCATATATTTCGTCAATGAAATTGCTATTTAAAAGCATATTGTCTTTATACATATACGCTAAAATAGAAGAAATAGAAATGTTTAAATGGGGGGCTAACATTGATTCTACACAAAGGAGATGTACTATTCCGTCAAGGCGAGGACGGTCCTTTATATTTTATAAAAACAGGTTTATTAAAAGTAGTACGGATAGAAGAAGATGGAACACCATTTCTATTCAACATTATCGTTCCAGGTGAAACGATACCTCACCATTCTTTAATTTCACCGAAGGAATATCACGGTACAGCAATCACTTTAATGAAAACAGAAGTTGAACCTATAATTAGTAATGAATGGTACGATCAACTTCAGGCAAATCCTGCATCATATGCAAATATTGCTATGCAACTACAATCAAAATTAAGAATGATGCAACAGCGTATCGATCAATTGACAACCGTCTCTCCGAAAGAACGTCTACATCGTTTACAAGAATGGTTCACACTATATTTAGGTGACATTCCTATATATGAAATATTAACACAAACTGAAATCGGTCAACTCATAGGTATACGCCGTGAAACGGTAAATCGGCTGTTACGAGAACAAATAAAAAACGAGGTAAAATAATACCTCGTTTTTTACTTATTTCAAACTTCATCTATTGTAAGCTTGCTGCTGGACCGAAAAATTCATAATGAATATGCTCTTGTTCCACACCTAAATTAGTTAGTGCAGCATTTATATGCTTCATAAATGGTACAGGACCACAGAAATAAAATTCTGCTTCAGTTGTCGGAATAATAGTTTGTAACCATTCAGCTTCAATGAAACCTTCTTTATCAAAGTTCTTCATTTCCAAATCTTTTTCAGTTGGTGCAGAATAGCAAGTGTATGCTTTAACTTGTTCGTATTCATTATCTACTGCCTCAACGTGTTCTTTCATTGCATGTGTATTACTATTTATCGCTGCATGAACAAAACATACATTACGTTTTGAGTTTTGTTCAATTAACGTATTTAGCATACTCATCATTGGTGTAATACCTACTCCACCACTAATTAGCACAACTGGTAATGTTGAATCCATATTTAATACGAAATCTCCTGCTGGTGCACTTACTGGTAACATATCCCCTTCTTCTACATGATCGTGTAAGTAGTTAGATACTTTACCGTCCGGTGTATCTACACCTTTTTCTTTCTTTACACTAATACGATAATATTCTTTTCCAGGAGCATCTGATAAACTATATTGACGATTATGTGTATACGTTTCACCTTCTATATTTATTTGAATCGTTACATATTGTCCTGGGATGAATGAAGAAACTTGCCCTCCATCTTCAGGTTTTAAATAAAATGATGTAATAACGTCGCTTTCCTTCACTTTTTTAACAACCACAAAGTTACGGAAATCTTTCCATCCACCTTCTTTATGTGCCGCTTCTTCATACATCTCTGCTTCAATGCTAATGAATGCATCAGCAATGACACCATAAGCTTCTCCCCATGCGTTTAAAACTTCATCAGGTGCACCTGCAACCTCTTTAATTGCACGTAGTAAACATGTACCTACAATCGGGTAATGCTCTGCTTTAATACCTAAACTTCTATGCTTATGACCAATTTGTTTTACAACCGGAATAATAGCTTCTAAATTATCAATATACGTTGCAGCTGCATAAACAGCATTCGCTAGCGCTTGTTGTTGTCTTCCCTTTTTCTGATTTGTATGGTTGAAAATATTTAATAACTCCGGATGTTCCGAAAATAAAATTTGATAAAATCTCGTTGTAATTTCAACGCCTTTTTCTTGTAATAATGGTACTGTTGACTTTACGATTTCAATTGTTTTTGCACTTAACATTGTATCCCACTCCTCTATTTCCTTAACTGTTTTTAGTTTAACTGAATTGTATAGTACATATTGTGATTTTAATCACTATTAACACGGTGTTTTTGTGAATAATATATGAACATTGCACTTACAAAAGAAAATAAGCCAACTAGAATTCTAGCTAGCTTATTATTTGGACTGTATAGCTTGTTCAATTACCCTTATATCTTTTCCATCTCCAAACTCTGTATACCCCCAGATGTTCGTTTCACCTCTATATTTATTTACTATAATATCTAAGTCATGGTATACACGATGTGCATAAACTACATACTCAATATTTTGAAGTTCCACACCTTTTTTTACAATTTCATAGCTTCTATTTACATCACGTTTTATTTTTTCATTCTTTATTTCTGTATGTATATTTTTTAAAGACGATTCTTGTTGTTGAAACCATTGTTTAAATTGGTTCCAGTCCCCTTCTGTATAATTCTCTGCTTTACCGTAATTTAAGAAATTATTATAACTTTCATGCGTCATACGAATAAAATCTAGCACTTTTGTCTCTTCTTGCGCATCTTCTATTTGAGCTATTGTACTTACCTCAGCAGACTTATTCGCATAATGTAATAGCAATTTCATAAGACTATAGCTCGCAATGATCATTACGATAATAATCCCGAATACAATTAACAATTTCTTCATATACAGAACTCCTTCTCTACTAAAGATATTACAAAGTATGACTATACTTGTAACATTCTCTCGTAGAAATATAATTCCTGTATAAATTCTTCCTATCATTTCGACAATATTTTTCTATACATTTCTCGTTGGTAAATGTTCTTGTAAAACAATGTACCCTTCATAAGCTGTGTAACCGAGTATAGCCATTAATCCGATATAACAAGCAAAGACTGTCCATTTCGTTTTCATATCAACTTTATAATAGTTTTCCTGTTGTCTCTTTTCTGTCTCCCACTCCTGTAATTTTCTTTCTGACATTTCAAATGCTTCTCTTATATGAATTGTATGCGTTTCTTTTTCATCTTCATATGGAACGTAATCAAGCGGCTCAAACTTTGGTAAAAGATGCTCTAACACTTCAATCTTTTGAAGTTCTCCTACTTTTAATTCTCTCTCTCTTTCTTTTTGCCTTAATATATTTATTTCATGTTGCATCATATATATATTTCGATGCACCGCACCTGTTTCTTTTAACTCCTCTTCAAGCCTTGCAACATATTCTTTCATTCCATCAATTCTATATCCTAATTTCTTAATTGGCTCTTCTCTCTTTATTACTCTATATAATTCCATACAGCCGATAATAAAAATAAATCCTCCCAAAATACTTTTAAAGTAAATGGCATAACCGAGCAATACAATAAGACCCGCTCCCCAAATCTTTGTACTTACAACTGAGATAATTCGTCCACCATCTAATGGAGAAACCGGAATCAAGTTAAAGAAGTTAATCATACTTCCAAGTAAAATAATTAATGCCCAAAATGGCTCTTTCGTTATTATATAAAGTGGAATCGCAGGTAAAAATGACAACAATCCGAAAAGAGGTCCCATGAAGGCGATGTAAGCTTCATCTTTTGCATTTTTCGGCATCTCTTTCATCCCAATAAGAGCGCCCATAAATGGAATAAATATCGCTGGCGATGTTGGTATACCTTTTCTTTTCGCAGCCCATAAATGGCCCATTTCATGAATAAACAACAAATAAATGAGCGCTACCCCAAATTTCCAACCATATATAACCGCGTATGCACCAAGTGATAGAAACATACTAAATACCGTTGAAAACTTTGCTAGTTTAAAAATTGCAAATACCCACTTTAACTTAGAAAGTAAAAATAGCCCTATTGCAACAATAATTCCCCATAATCCTTTTTTATTATTTTTCATATTCCTCTCCTTTATCTCTCATTAATGAATCATATTTATTCATCAAAACTATTCTTTTCTCTATTATGACATATTTTTTTCTATCGTTAGAAATAATGTTTATTTAATCCATTTTTAGCCAAAAATATAAATATAAGGAGGTGTTTGCAAATGAATTTACAATCTCTCATAATAGGCGCTCTATCGTTTTTAGCTTCAACTCTTATTTTTTATACCGTTAGTTACGTATTATTATTAGATTTGTTGCCCAATCACGTATTTATTGCCCTTGTCATCCTTTCCGCTCTTATGATTTCTTTTCTTATTACACGAAAATCAATGAATGAGCCATCTGCAAAAGCAAAGTAATAGAGAGGGGGTTTTTCCCCTCTCTATTATCATTTCCTAGGAAAGGCCATATAAACTTTACTAATTACCTTCATCCCGATCCGTAAGGGCTAATTAAAGTTTCATTTTATCTTTGTAAATCCATTTTTTCACCATACTCTTTAACAATTTGAATAATATTTTGAAAAATACCTATTTTTTCTTTTTTGCTATTTAATATTTTCAAATCATAATTTTCATAATATGTTTCTAATGACTTTAATTGTGATTCTGAAGCATCTTTTACCGGAACAGTAGCATGCAATTCATATTGTTTATACCCTTCCTTTACCTTTTCACCTGAAATTTTTTCACTCTCTTTTGCTCCAATTAATTTTTGAACTTTTTCTGGGAAAACGACTTGTAAATAATACTCTTGTTCCTTCTCTAACTTGTTGTATAGTGATTGTGAAATCGTATACCGCACCGTATAATTCACTTTTTGATCGCCTGCTTTAATATGAAACGCAGTAATCTGCAAATCTTTTTTTGTTACTTCCGTTAAAGGACCTACCTGCATCTCATCTTCTTTTTGTTCTGAAACATTTGGAAATATAGCCAAAAGCTTTTCTGTATCTTTTTTATTCAGCATATACATAGCTTTTTTATATTGTATCCATCCTCTTCTGTCTTCTCCTCTTAGCCACGCATAATATGTTTCTTTTTTTCCACCCCTATTAATTTGTATTTCATATTCCGGTTCACCAAAACTACCTGTTACTTCTTGTTTTTCCGCTTTATCTATAATGTCTATTACTAACTTAGCTTCTGATTCCTGTAACTTTTTCTCTTTATGTTTTTTTTGTATAACGGTTACCCCTATCGTTTCTTTCACTTCATTCACCGTCTCTTCCACTTTTTTTGTTTCTTTTTTTTGCTCTACTTGACCACAAGATGCTAGTAACATAGCAAATAACAACAATACATATTTCCTTTTCAACTTAATCCTCCTTTTACAATAAGAAATTCTTATACTCTTCATATAAAAAACAAAAACGTGACACACTATAAAATACGCTATACTAAGTATTGAAAGGAGGTCTTTTTCATGTCCATTAATTTTCACGATGCAAATAATAAATACACATACGCACAGCGAAACGCCCATATTTCTTGGGGAGAAATGATAAAAAGTTTTACAAATGTACAAAACAAGCAAATAATTGATATCGGCTGTGGTGGCGGGATTTATACGAAAGAACTTGCTCTTATGGGGACCAAAAATGTCATTGGACTTGATTTTTCAAAAGAAATATTACAAGCTGCAAAAGAAAATTGTAGCGGCTTTCCAAATATTTCATTCATTCACGGTGATGCACATAGCGTCCCATATCCTAATGATACATTCGACATTGTTATTTCGCGCGCATTGATTCATCATTTACAAGACATTCCTACATTTCTACGTGAAGCTTCTCGTATATTAAAGAAAAACGGTGTACTTATTGTACAAGACCGAACCATTGAAGATTGTACAATTCCTGGAAGCCCCGAACACATTCGTGGATATTTTTTCTCTACCTTTCCAAAACTCATTGAAATAGAATCAAAAAGGCGGCCAAAAACCACCACGATACAGCAAGAATTACAAAAACATTTTCTTCACGTGTTCCCCTCTCAAACACAATGGGAAGTACGAAAAATACATGATTCTGTAGAAGCATTGCTACAAGATTTATCACCTCGAACAGGTCGATCCATTCTATATGAATTAACAGATCATGAACTTTCTCAACTTCTACAACAGGTCCAGACCGCATTACAAAGCATCTCTCCTATTATCGAAAGAGATCGGTGGACAATTTGGAGCGCCATGAAATTGTAAGGAAGGAAGCCTCACAACATAATGTGAGGCTTCCTTCTTTCATAATCTAATTTTGCAACACTCTTGATATCCTCCACTTCTGGCCTGTGCACTTCCACACTTCGGACATACTAAATATCTAGACTGATTTGTCAACAAACTACCTTTTTGAAAGAGTAAAACTTCTGCTTGTTTAAACGAACGCGAATAATATAACCACATAAAACCAATTATAGCAATAATGCCAAATAATACTCCCATCGCAAGCATTCCAGTCACCTCTTTTGGTTTGTTCTTTCCAGCAAGTGGATTGTTGTATTATTCTCTGTAAATTCAAACAATACCTTCTTTACTCCTATAAATATCAACTTTCTCTATAAGTTTTACAATTCTCTACAAATTTTTACTCCCGTTTTACAATTCACCATTCCCTTTACAATAACGAATATCACATTCGATATTTCCATATATAAATATATCTTTCAAAAAAATGTTGACTTTCAAAAAAAAACATGTGACAATACTGTCAGAATACTTGAATAAAAATTCATTGACGAGAACGAGTACGTTATAGGACTGTCCCCCAGAGAGTTGGCGATTTGCTGAAAGCCAACGTTCAGTGCGTAACCGAAAATCATCTCCGAGAAGTAGAACCGAATGTTACAGTAAGTTCTTACCGGCTGTCCCCCGTTACAAGGAACACGTATCATGTTGTACGTTGTAAAGCCGTATACATATAGACTCATTTCTACATGTATAAATTAGGGTGGTATCGCGGGTAAATATAACTCGTCCCTTTCTTTAGGGACGAGTTTTTTGTGTTCTTACAAATGAATTTAAAAAAGGAGGAAAAACAATGAACACTGTATCAAAAAAACATATTTTTTTCACGGGTCTTATGCTATTTTCTTTATTTTTTGGGGCAGGTAATTTAATTTTCCCTCCCATGCTTGGACAAAATGCAGGTGAAAACTTTTGGCCGGCAATGATTGGATTTTTACTAACAGGAGTCGGTTTACCATTATTAACTGTTATTGCAATCTCTTTATCAGGAAACGGCATGCAACAACTCGCAAGTCATGTTCACCCATTATTCGGAATTTTCTTTACTGTAGTTGTATACATCGCAATCGGTCCTTCTATGGGAATTCCACGCGTTGCAAATGTCGCTTATGAAATGGGTGTTAGTTCTTTCTTACCAGAAACAATTCGTTCTAGTAACCTAGCACTATTTTTATACACAGTCGTCTTCTTCGCTATCGTATTTTGGCTTAGTTTAAATCCATCTAAACTTGTCGATCGCATCGGAAATATTTTAACACCTATTTTATTACTCTCTATTCTCTTACTATTTGTTAAAAGTGTATTTACACCACTCGGGCAATCAGGACCAGCAATGCAAGAGTATCAAACTTCTCCAATCTTCAAAGGCTTTATGGAAGGATACTTAACGATGGATACCATTTCTGCGCTTGCATTTGGAATTATCGTTGTAAATGCCATTCGCTCTAAAGGTGTGAAGGATCGTAAATCCATTGCCATCGCAACAGCGAAAGCAGGACTTATTGCCGCTACTGGTCTCGTACTTGTATATGGTGCACTTGGCTGGCTCGGTGCAACTAGCGTCTCGCTCGGATATGCACAAAATGGCGGACAATTACTTACTGTTATCGTACAGCAATTATTCGGTCCATACGGTTTACTTCTATTATCTCTAATCGTTACACTCGCTTGTCTAACAACTTGTGTTGGACTTGTATCTGCGTGTAGTCAATATTTCTCAACATTATTGACTAAATTTTCATACAAAATGTTCGCGAGTATCATTTGTGCATTAGGATTATTAGTTGCCAACTTAGGTTTAACGAAAATTATTGCCATCTCTGTTCCAATTCTACTTGTTGTATATCCAGTTGCAATTGTACTCGTTCTACTATCGTTACTTCATAAATATTTCGGTGGATATCGCTCTGTTTATGTAGGTGCTTTAATTGGAGCAGCAATCGTAAGCGTATTTGACGGATTAAAACAAGGTGGTATTTCAGTTTCATTTATCACACCATATTTTGAATTTATCCCTTTATATAATGAAGGAATTGGCTGGCTAATACCAGCATTAGCCGGGGCTATTATCGGCTTTACAATCGCTAAGTTAAGCGGTGCGAAAAAAGTTCCCTTAATAACCGATTCCCGCGAAGTAAAAGCATCCTAAAAAACTCCCGAAAGGGAGTTTTTTACTTTTGATAAGCAGTATGATTAAAACTGCTTATTTTATACGCTTTCGTATAATATTCGATATTTGTATCCACTGTTTCTACTTTGACAACATCGTAGCAATCTTCTTGCTTTACTAAAAATAAATAGTACTCTTCTTTCGCCTCAACAATTGCAATTTTATCTGTTTCAACATTATATTGTTCACAAAGCGCTTGTAATGCGTTCACATAATCCCCTAATTTTTTAGACTTATCCATGCCAAATATCGTTTGAACTAACATACACTCTCTCCCCTTTGTATGTATTGTTAACAACTCAATGATAACGCTTACATTTATTAACGTCAATAAAAAGATTTGGCGTAAACTAATAATCAGTGGAATAGCCCCCCACTGATTAAAGTTTCACTTTATCATTTCGTCAATTGATGTCTAAACGCATAAATAACCGCCTGTGTCCGGTCACTTACATTTAGCTTATTTAAAATATTACTCACATGTGTCTTTACTGTTTTGAGAGCAATAAACAATTCATCTGCAATCTCTTGATTACTTTTCCCCTCTGCAATTAATAACAAAATTTCAGACTCTCTTTCTGTTAACTCCTCATGCAAAGGTTGTTCTTTCTTCTGACGCATACGAGACATCATTTTACCAGTAACTTTCGGCTCTAATACCGTTTCTCCATCATAAGTAGCTCGTACAGCGTCTGCTATATCACTTGCTCTTGATGTTTTTAATAAATAACTTGTCGCTCCAGCCTCAATAACAGGGTACAATTTCTCATCATCTAAAAAGCTCGTTACAACTACAATTTTCGCTTCTGGCCATTCCTGAATAATAGCACGTGTTGCTTCAACCCCATCCATCTCATCCATGACAAGGTCCATCAAAATAATATCTGGTCTTAATTGCAGTGCTAACTCTGAACCTTTTCTTCCATTTTCAGCTTCTCCAACTACTTCGATATCTGGCTGCGTTGATAAATATGCTGATACACCCATTCGAACCATTTCATGATCATCGACAAGTAACACTTTTATCATGATTCTCCCCCTTTCTCAATCATAATCGGTACTTTTACTTCTATTTGCGTCCCTTTAGCGGGGAAACTAAGTACTTTTAATGTCCCACCAATTTCATGAACACGCTCTTGCATTGATCTTAAACCATATGAACCAGCCTTATTCACTCCGACTTCAAATCCAACGCCATCATCAATAATTTTTAGAATTGCATATTGATCAATTTTCCGCAGACGTACTTCCGTTTTCTTCGCTTTCGCATGTCGTAAAGTATTGGATAAAGCTTCTTGCACAATACGAAATAAATGATCTTCTACACCTTTTTTCAATTCTATTGGCTCGATTAGCCATTCAATTTTCATATGTTGCTTTCGCGATAATTCCGTCAATAATTCCTCTATACCCTGTGTCAGTTTCTTACCTTCTAATTGTACAGGCCGTAAATGAAGAAGCAATGCTCTCATTTCTGATTGTGCATTTACAACCATATTTTCAACGAGCTGCAACTGCTTGTTTGTCGTTTCTGGAATTTCAGCTACTTGTTCATTAATAGCCGACATCATCATCGACATTGCAAAAAGCTGCTGACTTACAGAATCATGCAGCTCCCTCGCCAATCGATGCCTTTCTTGGGATATCGCTTCTTGTCTCATCTCTTCATTCCAATGAGCTCGTTCATTCGTTACTTTTTGAAAGAGTCCAGCTTGCTCCTCTAATCGACGAGCAAGACCGATTACTTTTCGTTCTACTTCATGAAATTCATCATCTGCAGTAAACGAAACATCGCTCGGAAAATTCCCTCGCTCCACTTCAAATAGAAAAGTATTTAATCCTTGTATACGCTGCTCTATATAGTAACCGATTGCATATCCTACAATTCCCCCGATAAGTAAACTTGTAGTCATAATAAACAAGCCAATTGGAACAGAAGCGATGGATTCCTTCCATAATAAATCATACACTTGTTGCTCGCTTTTCCATACATATACAATTGTACAAATGAGTGCAATACTAACGGAAGACAACATAGAATAACGAATATACATCCACGAAATATTTTTTTGTTTCTTCATTATACTTTCCTCACTTCCGTATCGCCTACGACAAGCGAAGAAATAATTTTAATACGACGAGGAGCTTCTTTATACTGCTCTGTTCTAAATGTAACATTACGATTAAATCCTGTCTCTTCATGTCCTGGCAGGAGCACACGTCCGACAATAACAGAATGATTTAAAGACAACTCAATATCATATGGCACGTATAAACGAATATTACCAACGATACCTCGGATAACAATTACCGTTTCTCCTTCTGGAATCATAGCAGTTGTTAAATCTATTTCCACATCACAAGCACCATATTGAACATTAATATCCTCAAGTTCATAAATATGATCCATCATTCGCACATTACCTACAAACATGTTTTTTAAATATGGTTCTGTACGATAAATTTGCTTCTCTTCATCTATATATCCTTTTTCTTTAATTTCAACCTTCATTGCTTTTTTCTGATGTCCTTGTTGAATCAATTGATAACCAATTAAAGCTAAACAAGCAAAGACGACAAGAACAAATGCTGCTGATGAAAATAAGAAGAATAAAAATACGATACCACCAACAAATAAAAAGACATTTCCCCTTACATAACGATTCTTCTTACGATAATGCCTTCCAAACATAAGCATAATAAATGCAAAAATGAGACCACCTGGTTCAAAATGTCCAAGTATCATATCAAGAAAAAGACCGAATCCAAATATGATGAGGAGCATCCCCATTAATTGTGTTTTTGAAAATTGTTTCTTCATTTCAGCTCCCCCCTTCTTGTTACATATACATAGAAGAAAAGGCATTGCTTTCCAACACCTTTTCTCCTATCACTATATCATAAGCCTGTTTTATAATATACTACTATTATTTTGTTAACTCTTTCGTTAACGATACATCATTCTTCTCTTTCATTTCACGCTCAAGCTTTGCAATCTTCATATCAAATGTGTCACGTTCATGCTCCTCATTTATACGAGATTCTAAGTCGCGAATATGATCTTCAATTTCTTCAAAGCGTAAGAACGGATTATTTTCATCCATTTTATGCATCGCTGTATTCATACGACGATTTGCATGTGCCATATTTTCACGTGCCATTAATTCCATACGTTTTGCGTGCATTTCTTTTAATTTATTTTTCATCTCAGCAAGACGACGCTCTAACTCATCAATTTGATCTACAACACCTGCATACATTTCTTCTAATCGAGTTACTTGCCCTTCATAATACGCTACTTCTTCTAACGCACGCTCATGTAGTTGTAATTCGCCTGCTTCTTGAGCGACGATCGCTTGCTTTGATCTTTTATTAACGAAATAACGTGCTTGCTCAAGCTCACGAGCGAAATTAGATTTTAATGTTTTGTGGCGCTCAATTAACTTCTCAATTTTTGTTATTTCACGCTCACTATCGCGTAAATATTGGTTTAACATCGCGATTGGATTTTTTCTTTCTTTCTCATCTAACACATTATGAAAATCTGCTAAAATTGCCTCGCGTACACGTCCGAATAAAGATTGTTTCATTATAATCTTCCTCTCTTCTACTTTATCAATTTAATTTGGTTTTTATTAATTTTTTATTAGTTTTTCATTAACTTGTTCCACTCATCTTCAAAGTTGCTATATGGTTTAGAACTTTCTGGTGCAGAATCAACAACTACATTTTTTTCTTTTTTCCACTCACGGTATCCGTAGTATAAAACTGCTAATGCTGCGATACCGATTAATGCTGGGGAATGAGAAAGGGCGATGGACAAGCCGATTAAACCAACAATACCCCAAGCTAACTTTCCAAAAAATGATTGTGCTCGCACAAATGATTTATAGCTCCAGTACACAACTCCTGCTCCAATTGCGAATCCTATAATACCAGCAAGACTGCCAAGAGCAATTAAAGCTAAAATACCAGCCGCGATAAACGCTAGAAATTGTTTCATCTTGTGCTTGCCTCCCTTCGATTTGATACTCTTATCTTAACTATTTTTTCACTTTTCCATAACGAGCTTAAGAACCGTTTTCGACTCAGACTTAAGACTGAGTTGCATTCAGCCTTTTGTAAAAATATGCGGTAGGATAGGATGATTCACTCTTTTATCGCACATAAAAAGCCGTACAGAGAACATTCTCTGTACGGCTTTCGTTACTATTCATAAACTTCATTTTAAATTATGCTGTTTTGTGATACTCTTTCTTTCCCGCTACTTTAGAAAACCTCGGGAAACCAATTAATATAGAAATAATTCCACATACTCCAACTAAGATCGGATAAAACGCATATGGTAACAATTCAATCGGAGATAACGCCGCAAATCCTGCTGCCGTTAACATTTGCGCACCATACGGAATTAACCCTTGCACACAACATGAGAAAAGATCTAATACACTCGCTGATTTACGAGGATCAATTTCATATTGATCTGCAATGTTTTTCGCAAGTGGACCTGTAAAAATAATAGAAATCGTATTATTCGCTGTACACATATTCGTCATACCTACTAAACCAGCGATACCGAACTCTGCTCCTTTTTTCGAACGAATGTTACGCGTTAAAATATTCATTAAATATTGAATACCACCATTATATTGAATCAGTTCGACCATACCACCAATTAAAATAGCAAGTAATACTAACTCCATCATACCGCCCATTCCAGTCGTTACACTTTTAAAGAAACTCTCTAACGTGTAACTTCCATCTAAAAGACCTATAACGCCGGATAGTACAGTTCCACCAGTTAACACAATAAGTACATTCCAACCAAGCAATGCTGTAATAAGTACTCCTGCATACGGTAAAATCTTTATCCAGTCAAAGCTATGCGCTTTAATCTGCGTATCGCTCCCTAAAGTAATGATTACTAATAGTACAATTGTAATCATAGCCGCTGGTAATACAATTAAAAAGTTCGTTTTAAACTTATCTTTCATTTCTGTTCCTTGTGAGCGTACAGCTGCGATTGTTGTATCTGAAATAAATGATAAATTATCACCAAACATCGCTCCGCCAACAACGGTAGCCATCGTAAGTGCAATGGAGATATCAGTTTGCCCACTAATACCTACAGCAATTGGTGCTAATGCAGCAATTGTTCCCATTGAAGTTCCCATTGCTAATGAAATAAATGCCCCTATAACAAAAATTCCAGCTACGATAAATCCTTGCGGTAAAATGGATAACGCTAAGTTAACTGTAGAATCAACGCCGCCCATCCCTTTTGCCGTTTCAGAAAACGCTCCTGCCAGTACAAAAATTAAAACCATAATCATAATATCCGGGTTCCCTGCACCTTTAGCGAATCGTTCTACTTTTACATTAAAACTTTCTTTACGATTCATTGTTAAAGCGACTCCTACAGCAATTGAAATTGCTACAAGTATCGGCAATTTATAGAAATCACCTGTAATAATTCCAGAACCAATAAATAGCGCCAAAAATATCCCAAGTGGTAATAAAGCCAAACCATTTCCTCTCGTTTCTTTCAAAGTACCATCTCTCCCTAGTTTCAACCTTTTTCTAATGAATAACAAAAGACCTCTTCCAATGAGAAGAGGTCTTATACATCTATAAGGAACGCTCTTCTCATCTTTCAAGCACATGCTTGCTGGATTTGGCACAGCACTCTGAAATCGAGTCCGCTGCCGAGGCATCGTAGGGCCAGTCCCTCCGCCTCTCTTTATAAGAAGGTTTCATATTTATTTTTTAATAATAATTTCTTCCCTAACTTTACTCGCTTACAAAACAAAAGTCAATTATTTTTCGTATAGATTTTTTTGGTAATTATACAAAAATTTGAATACAACAATCATTTTAACTTTTTGATTTCTTCTTCCAATATTGAAATCCAATAAAATTCACTATTTTTTATTGCATCTATTATCCATTTCGTAGTGTACCAAGCTAACTTATACTCTTCTTTTGTAACATCACCACTTTTATAAGCATCCTCTAGCTCATCTTCATCCAATATATACATTTTACCGTTCGGTAATAACACTACATCTAAATATAAATCATCAAAATACGGTAAACCACGGTCGTCAATTTTATATTCTTTCGCCACATCGATATAATATTGCACTAATTTTTTCTGATCATCTAACATAGCTGTAATCGCAAAGTTTTTCCCGTCTATGAAATATTGAATCCACGTATATTGATTCCCTACAATACAAAGTTTTTTACCATCATATTCTTTACAACTAGGTTCTCTTACCTTTTTTATTTCTAATATTCCTAGCATTCCTTCTTCTACTTGCTTAACCGTATAATCCTTCTCTATTAGTCGCTTCCACGAAGAACCGTCACCATATTTACGTTTCATTACGTCCGCTCCCCTTCTATATAGAAAAGCCCCCACATATTATGTGAGAGCTTGTTCAAATTATAATTAAGCTGCTTGACCTTTTTCAGAAATCTCTTTCAAATAAGCTTGTCCTTTTTCAGCGTCATACTGACCTTCCCACTTAGACATAACTACAGCTGCTAAAGAGTTACCTACAACGTTAACTGCTGTACGAGCCATATCTAAAATACGGTCAATACCAGCGATAAAGGCTAAACCTTCAGCTGGAATACCTACTGTACCAAGTGTCGCTAATAATACAACGAATGATACGCCCGGTACACCCGCAATACCTTTTGATGTAACCATTAATACTAGTAATAATGTAATTTGTTGTGTAATGGATAAATCAATACCGTACATTTGCGCTAAGAAAATAGCTGCAATTGCTTGATATAAAGTTGATCCATCTAAGTTAAATGAATAACCTGTCGGAATAACGAAAGATGTAATTGCCTTCGGACAACCGAACTTCTCCATTTTCTCCATGATTTTCGGTAAAACTGTTTCTGAACTTGCTGTTGAGTATGCTAAGATCAGCTCGTCTTTTAAAATCTTAAAGAATTGGAAAATGTTAATTCCAAATAGTTTCGCTGTAAGTCCTAGTACGACTACAACGAAGAAAATCATCGCACCATATACAACTATGACTAATTTCCCTAACGGAATTAATGAAGATAAACCAAACGTCGAAACTGTTACACCAATTAATGCGAATACACCAAACGGTGCAAATTTCATAACTTGGTTAGTCACGTAAAACATCGCATCTGCTACACCTTGGAAAAATTGAAGAACCGGTCTTCCTCTTTCACCAATTGCTGCTACACCTAAACCAAATAGTACAGAGAAGAAGATAATCGCAAGCATATCGCCCTCAACCAATGATTTCATAATATTCGTTGGAACGATATTCACAAATGTATCTGCAAACGAATGACTTTGTACTTGAGCTGTTGTTTCTGCATATTTAGAAATATCAGTCTTTGTTAATTGATCCATATTCACGCCTTTTCCTGGTTGGAAAATATTCGCTACCAGTAGACCAACAACAATTGCAATTGTTGTAATAATTTCAAAATAAAGAATTGTTTTCCCGCCTAATCGGCCTAGTTTTTTAACATCGCCAACACCAGCAACTCCAACAACAATACTTGCTACAACAATCGGCACAACGATCATTTTAATTAATCGGATAAAAATATCACCAATTGGTTTTAGGTACCCTACAACTGTGCTATCGCCATAAAAAATTGCCCCCACCGCGATACCTAGAGCAAGTCCAATTAAAATTTGCCATGCAAGTCCTATTCTTTTCATATTTGTTGTAACCCCCTCTTCGATGTGTCACTCTACCTCTCATTCTATATTTATAAAACTTGAAATTAAGAGTATTACATATTATTCGACAATTCACTACATTTTGTCCCTGTTAAAAATCATAAATCAAAAAATTAAATCTGACAACAAAATAACTTTTCCTGAACACAAATAATTTTCTTGACAAAAATAAAACCCATGTCAGAAAACCTAACATGAGAACGATTCCTCACTAGTATTTTAGTGGGTTTTCAACTTGAATTTCACTATATAAAATCACGATTGTTTCCCTTTATTTTACAGATAAAATCTAGAATACAACTTTGTTGTACAAACTAAAAAAATAAAATCACCATTACAAATACTGTTGAAAAATGATAAATTCCGACAAAACTTAGCAACTTTATAAAATTTTCTTTACATTATGGTTACAACGATAGACACTCTTCTTCTTATGATATATAACATTCATAGGGAAAGGAGCCAGACAACCATGAAAAAGAAATTTGCAGCGTTTAGTGTTTTAGCAGCAGGAACACTTTTTGTTTCTCCGTTACTTTCACCCGTATACGCTGAAACGAATCAAGATAAATTATCTAATATTCAATCTGAATTAGAAGGAAAACAAAATGACTTACAAAATAAATCAGCTGAGAAAGAACAAATAGAAAAAGAAATTCAAGAATTACAAAAGAAAATTGATGACTTAACTACTTCTATTAATAAAAACGAAGCTGAATTAAACGATACAAAAAAAGAAATTAGTAAAACACAACAAATAATTACTGAAAAAAAGAAACATATAGAGCAATTACAAACAAACATAGATACGCGTCAGGAAGTTATTAAACAACGTTTACAATCTATGCAAGAAAAACCTCGTACAAACATCATTACAGAGGTATTAACAAATTCTACAAACATTGCTGATCTTGTTGATAATATGTACTCTGTAAGTTTAATTTTAAACAATGATACAGATATTGTGAAAAAACAAACAACTGACCAAAATGCTGTGGCGAAAGAAAAAGAGGCTGTTGAGAAAAAAGAGCAACAACTGAAAGAATCCGAGCAAAAATTAGAACAAAAACAGCAAGAATTACAAAATAACCAACAACAGCAGCAAACCTTTATTAGCGATCTACATACGAAAGTAGCAAAAGTAGATTCAGAGATTGAAGGATTAGAAGAATCTAAAGGCATTTTAGAAAATCAGCGTCAAGCTGTTCAAAAAGCAATTGAAGAAGAAAAACGTGCCGAAGAGGCTCGTAAAGCTGAAGAAGCTCGCAAGGCGGAAGAAGCTCGTAAACAAGCTACTACATCTGCTCAAACAGCTCAAGCAGCTCCAACACCACACGATACAAATATTGGCGGGTTTATTAAGCCAGCAGCTGGATCAAAAACTTCTGGGTTTGGCGTGCGCTCTATAGATAACCATAAAGGAATCGATATCGCAGCTTCAGGAACCGTTCCAATTATTGCCGCTGCTGATGGCGTTGTTATCCGCTCGGAATTATCATCTAGTTACGGAAACGTTGTGTACTTATCTCACCGTATAAACGGAAAAACATATACGACAGTATATGCTCATATGAGTAGCCGTTCTGTATCAAATGGACAAACTGTAAAACAAGGCACTCAACTTGGATTCATGGGAAATACTGGCCAATCATACGGGCAGCATTTACACTTCGAACTTCACCTTGGAGAATGGAATGTCGGTAAGACAAACGCAGTGGATCCATCTTCTTATATCGGATTATAAAAAAACTCGGTTCATACCGAGTTTTTTTTATTTCCACTTCACACACTATAGGCATTCCACATAGACTACAACTAAATGCCCATATTTTACGAGGTGAATCATATGAATACACAATTACAACAGAAAATAGAAGAAGCTAGAGAAACTTACATTGGCCGGTTATTTACATTTGGCGGCTCAGCATTATTTTTAATCGGATCATTCATTGCTGTCGTCACAGCCTATAAAGCGTATAATCGTTTAGTGAATACACCTACAACATAATAAAAAGACGGAGAAATCTCCGTCTTTTTATTATGCAAACATTTTAAATACGCCTATCGCATTTAAAAATACAATAATTACAGTTACTGGAATAACATAACGAAGCAAGAAGAACCAAATATTAAATAATGTTTTCCCTTTCGTTTCCGTAACTTCTAATTCTTTCATTAACATTTCTTTACTCATTTTATTTGGTACGAATAGTGAAATGGCTAGTACTCCGAGCGGCAATAATACATTACTTACCGAAAAATCGACGAAATCAAAGAATGTCTTACCAAATATTTTCACATCACTCATAATTCCAAACGATAATGCTGACGGGATTCCAACTGCAAAAATAAGAATACCAATTAATAATGATGCTGACGGACGCTTTTTCTCATTATCTTTCGCAACAGATGCTACTACAATTTCAAGCATGGAAATCGCAGATGTTAAAGTTGCAAAGAAAAATAAAACTAAAAACATAATGAAGAAAAATTGTCCAAATGGTATTTTCGCAAATACTGCTGGAAGGACGATAAACAGTAGTCCTGGTCCTTCAGTCGGCTTAACGCCTAATGCGAAAATTGCCGGGAAAATTGCTAATCCTGCAAGTACTGTAATAAAAACAGTTAAACTTACAATAGATGTTGCTGATTTAGCTAAATGTTCTTCTTTCTTCAAGTACGAACTATACGTGACCATTACTGAGGCACCTACTGTTAGCGAGAAGAACGATTGTCCCATCGCGTATAAAATCGTATCTGCTGTCAGCTTTGAAAAATCTGGTTTCAAGAAGAACTCTACCCCAGCAAAAGCACCATCGAGTGTTAACGCACGAATAATGATTGCAATAAACAAAATAAATAATAGCGGCATCATATACTTACTTGCCTTTTCTATTCCCTTCTCTACACCTTTACTTACTACAAAAATAGTACAAAGCATAAAGATAAATTGCGCTCCAATCGCGCTTACTGGATTTGAAATCGTTTCACCAAACAATTTCCCATAATCAACAACACCATTCCAGAAGCTCCCTGTAACACTATAGTATAAGTACAGTAAAATCCATCCACCTACAACACTATAAAAAGAGAGTACACTAAAACAAGTAACAACTCCCATGCGACCAATCCAAGGATATAACTTGCTATTTGGCACCAATACTTTATACGCTGTAACTGCCTCTTTTTGAGTACTACGTCCAATAACAAATTCAGCTAAAAGAAGCGGCATACCTATAAATACAGTTAATAGTAAAAATACAAGGAAGAATGCGCCTCCCCCACCATTACCTGCAACATACGGAAATTTCCATATGGCACCAAGACCTACTGCGGCTCCGGCTGCTGCGAGTACAAAGCCTATTTTCGACGTCCATTGCTGTGTTTCTTTCATCATAAATTCTCCTTTTCTGAATATTTAAACTTTTGTTAATTATACACTTTCATTTCATACTCGCACACCTCCTTTAGAAAATAAAAAAGTCCCCTACACGCAAATATGCATGTAGAGGACGATATATGTAATGTAAATACCGTGGTACCACCTCAATTGGATTGATAAATCCCACTTGTTCAAGTACAGGAAAACTCCGATACTCTATCCTTTTAACGGCGGAACCCGGGTTGCCTACTACAATGTTCAACATACCTCTCGCAAGCCCATTCTGTATATTTTATCGTACCGGGCTCCCACCTTATCCCAGCTCTCTGAACGTATCAAATATACATACTCTTCTTGCTCATCGATTTCATTTATTGAAGTTACTTGTGATTATAAATTATATTTTTATAGTTGTAAAGTACAATTTATTCATTATCCTATATGAACTCTTCTCTCTAATTCTTGTAAAAACAATTCTCTTTTTTGTTCATTTTGAACATATATCGACTTTAATACTTCTTGCAACAATATATTTCTCTCTCTTTTCTCTATTTGTAATTCTTTCACTTTTATTCTAACTTCGTATAAAAAATCAAGATACGATCCATACGCCTCATCATATTTATTTGCGATATCATCACGAATTTTTTTTGCCAGTTTCGGACTTGCTCCTCCAGTTGAAACAGCCACATTCAATAATCCACGATGAATTGCCGCCGGAAAATGAACATTGCCACTTTCCGGGTTCGTAATAACATTTACTAACTGATTCTCTGTGCTATCTTCAGCAATTTGTTCATTTAATACGGCATCACTACTCGCTGCAACAACTAAAAAAGCACCTTGAATATCACTTTTTTCATACTCCCTTTGATACCAACGAATCTGCTTTTCTTCCACTAGTTTCACTAAATTCGCATCCAATTCAGGACTTATCACAACTATATCCGCACCTTGTTTTAGTAAAGGAATAATTTTGAATCCCGCGACTTTTCCTCCACCAATGACAACAACACGTTTCTTCTCAACTCGCACTGTAAGTGGATACATATTGATCTCCCTTCAATAATTTCTTCGTTTTCTGAATTAACATATATTGAAATGCTTCATTCTTTCCTAAATACGGACTTATTTTTATCTCATCCAACTCATATTGGCGCACTTCTTTTTCAATATGTTTCATAAGTAAACCTGTAAATAATAAGTAAGGCAGTACAACGATATTCTTTTCTTTTCGTTCAACAACTTCCTTTAACTTCTCCTCAAATTTCGGCTCGGCAGCCGCTAAATAACAAACCTCTACTTTTTTAATTTTCTCTTCATGTTGAAATAAAGAAGCAATCCAGTTTATATCTCTTAATACTTCAGGATCACTACTCCCTCTTGCAGCGAGAAGTAGCGTCACTTCATTCTTATCTTCCTGTTCAATTCCACTTCCGCTATACACCGATTTCACAAGTGTTTCTGATACACCAAACGGGTTACCGTAGGTCACTTTAACATTCGAAAATTGATTATTTAACTTTTCCAATTCAAACGGTATATCTTTTTTCACATGACCTGCCGCTAATAAAAAAACTGGAATAACAATAATCTCTGTAGCACCACGCTTCACACATGTACGGAACCCTTCATCAATCGTTGGACTCGCTAACTCTAAAAAACAAACTTCTTGAATACTTGCCTCTACACGGTTCATGCATGACGTAATAAATGCAACCGCTTCTTCTTTAGCTGCTTTCAAACGACTTCCATGGCATATATATAAGATGGCTTTCATTTTATAACACTCCACTTACTTCATAGGTACTTTCTGTCTGTTTCTCAAACCAATGGATTTTTTCTCTAAAACGGACCACTTCTCCAATTACAATCATGCTCGGATTTTGAATTTGTTCTTTTTTTGCAACATCCACAATTGTTCCTAACGTCCCAACAACTGTGCGCTGCATTGATGTCGTTCCCCGTTCAATAATAGCAGCAGGTGTACTTTTGTCTTTTCCATGCTTCATCAGTTGTTCACATATGTAGGGTAAATTGCTAACCCCCATATATACAGCTAAAGTCTCTACACCTTTCGCTAAATTTTCCCACTTCACTTCTTCTTCAGCACCTTCTTTCCTATGCCCTGTCACAATAGCAAAACTTGCACTTGCATCACGATGTGTCACTGGAATGCCAGCATAAGCAGGAGCAGCTATTCCAGCTGAAATACCAGGAACGATTTCAAATGGTACACCTTGCTTTGCTAACGCTTCAGCTTCTTCTCCTCCTCTACCAAATACAAATGGATCGCCGCCCTTAAGTCTCGTTACAACTTTTCCCTTTTTCGCATATTTAATAAGAAACGTGTTAATCGTCTCTTGCTTCATCGTGTGATAATTTGGTAGTTTTCCGCAATAAATTAAATCTGCTTCAGGCTTTGCGTATGAAAGTAACTCTTTATTCACGAGACGGTCGTATAAAATAACGTCTGCCTTCTCAATACATTTCAACCCTTTCACAGTAATTAACTCTGGATCACCAGGACCTGCACCAACGATATAAACCTTCCCCATCATCTCTCCTCATTTCTACTATTAAAGTGAAACTTCCATCCTTATATACGAATGGAAGTTTTCATTATTTCGTATTACCTTTTCCCTACTCATGAATAACAAATGCTGCACCTTTTCGAATCTTCTTTTTTTCAAATAGGGAAATCTCCTTTACTTCTGGTAACGGTAAAAAATGCTTTTCAAGCTCTATCTCCGCGAGCTTAAATGCCTGTTCTTCACTTTGAGCAACAACAACAATCGGAACAATACTATTTACTAACACAGCTTCAAATCGATATAAATCCATATTGTCCCTCCTAAGACGCTATTACTTCTTCTAACACAGTATTTAATGCTATTTGTAATGTCTCTATACCAACACGGCCGACAAAATCATAAAACGTTTCAGCTGGTAATTTATTCTCTTTGAAATAACCTATAAATGATGCAAGTACATCAGGTAGATCCTCGCCATCTATTTTCCCTTTTAACTTTTGATTGTAAGCACCGCCATCTAACAATGTTCCACCTACGTATATTTCAAATGCTTCAACAATTCCTTTTTCCTTCGTTTTCATTTTCACCCCTTGTAATCCAATGTCAGCAATTTGACGTTGACCACATGAATTCGGGCACCCTACCATATGAATACGAACTGGAACATCGAGTGCAATTTGTGTATCTAAGTATTCGGCAATTTTTCGCAATCTTTCTTTCGTTTCTACTAAAGCAAGATTGCAATATTCAATACCGGTGCAGGAAACTGCATGACCAATAAACGATTTTGGACTTGCTGATATGGCTTCAAACAACGGCTCATTTAGTAAACCCGTCACATTTTCTGGCGGAACATTCGGAATAATGAAGTTTTGCGAATTACATGTACGAATCTGTCCATTTCCATACTGCTTAGCAATTCTTGCAATCTCAAACATTTCTTCTGCATGTAGACGTCCTACCGGCACATTAAAACCTACATATTTTAGTCCATCTTGTTTTTGATCTTGAACACCATAAAAGTATCCCGCATTCCATCCTTTGAGAGCACTTTCTCCTTTACTTTGCAATGGTCCTATATACTCTATTAGTTTTTCTTTAAATTTCTCTGCTCCCCAGTCTGCAACTAGAAATTTCAAACGGGCTAAATGACGTTTTTCGCGGTATCCAAAATCACGGAATATTGTAGCAATCGCAATTGCTACCCCCTTCACTTCTTCTGGTAAAACGAATACATCTAATTCATTAGCTAAATATGGACGAGCTGATAATCCACCGCCTACTTTTATATGAAAACCAACTTTTTTCTCACCATCTATTTCTTTCGTAGCAGGTGTAAATGCAACACAGTTAATCTCTGCGTTTGCTGAATTATAAATGTTAGAACTAATAGACATTTTAAATTTACGCGGTAAGTTAGAAAACTCTTCATTATGTTGGAAATAATCATATACCTCTTTCACAATACCCGTTGTATCAAACAGTTCATTTGCATCAATACCAGCAAGTGGATTCCCTGTAATATTACGCGTTATATCACCACACGCCCCCGCTGAAGATAACCCAACTCTTGCTAATCTTTTAAAAATATCTGGAATTTGATGAATTTCTAACCAATGAAACTGAATCGCCTGTCTTGTCGTAATATCTATTACGTCACGCCCATAATCCTCAGCGATAGAAGCAAGCACTTCTGCCTGTGCATTCGTAATAATCCCTGAAGGAATATTTACACGCATCATAAAATATCCAGCTTCTTTCGGTCTTTGTAAATATAACCCTGCCCATTTGAATGCGTCCCACTCTTCTTTCGGAATAGATTCGAAGCCATTTTCTGCATAGTAAGGAATATCATTAAAGATTTCCAATCCATCTTTTTTCAATTTATTTTTCTCAGTCTGATTTAATTTTTCATTGCTAGCCCATACTTTTTCATAACTCATTTTTTATCCCCCTATATAAAGTGAAACTTTAATCAGTAGGGAGTGTTCATCCCCCACTGATTATTAGTTGAACCAATCGGGCATTAACGGGCAGTTCATTTCCCACCTAACTTCTTTGCCCTAGCCAAATTTTGAGATGGGAGTTCTACTGCCCGGCAAATAGCGGGGTAAAACCACGCTCTTGTAAGTACTTCACGATTTGTTCTGCACATTCTTCAATAGAATACTTGTGCGTTTCTACAATTAACTCTGCTTTCTCTGGCTCCTCATACGGTGAATCAACACCAGTAAACTCTTTAATATCACCCTGTCTTGCCTTTTTGTATAACCCTTTTGGATCACGTTTTTCACACTCTTCAATTGGACATTTTACAAACACTTCTATAAACTCATCTGCTGCTAATAGATCTCTAACTTGTTTTCGGTCTACTCGAAACGGTGAAATAAACGCTGTAAGAACAACAGTACCTTGATCTACAAATAGCTTCGCCACTTCACCAATCCGTCTTATATTTTCCATACGATCACTTTCAGAAAAACCTAAGTCTTTATTTAAACCGTGGCGTACATTATCTCCATCTAGTACATAGTTTCCAATATTCTTTTCAAATAGTTTACGAGCAACCGCGTTCGCCACCGTAGATTTACCTGAAGCTGATAGACCAGTAAACCAAACTACAAAACTATGATGCCCATTCCTTACTCTTCTCTCATCTTTTGAAACAGATGCTGTATGCCAAGTAATATTCGTATCCATGTCATTCTCTCCCTATTCTGTTACTACTTCTTTTTTCAAACCTTTAATTAGCACTTCCACTACTTCTTTACGACTAAATGTACTCGGCGGAACCTCACCGTTTCTTAATAGTTCTCTTACTTTCGTACCTGATAAAATGACATGATCCTCTTTTCCGTGTGGGCATGTTTTCGTCGAAGCCATCGCTTCACATTTCGTGCAGTAAAAGCTATGTTCAAAAAATAACGGTGTAATCCCTAACTCTTCCACTGTAAAGTTTGTAAAAATTTCTTGTGCTTCATAAGTCCCGTAATAATCTCCTACTCCTGCATGATCGCGCCCTACGATAAAGTGGGTGCAACCAAAATTCTTTCTGACTAATGCATGGAATATCGCTTCCCTCGGTCCTGCGTAACGCATTGCTGCAGGAAATACACCTAAAAAGACACGATCTTTCGGATAATAGTTTTGAAGTAATACTTCATAGCTTTCCATCCTTACATCAGCAGGAATATCGTCCGACTTCGTTTCCCCAACGAGTGGATTTAAAAAGAGACCATCTACAATTTCAAGGGCAGATTTTTGAATGTATTCATGGGCACGATGTACCGGATTTCTCGTTTGAAATCCAACCACTGTTTTCCAACCACGTTTTTTAAATTCTTCTCTCGTTTCAATTGGATCTAAATGATAAGAAGGAAACGGATTATTTTCAAAGCGTTTTGTAAGAATAATGGCTCCCCCGACATAAACGTTCGGTCGTTCATATAATTTTTTCACTCCTGGATGAGCCTCATCCGTCGTTTTATACACAAGTAACGCTTCTTTTTCCTTGTCAGGTACAAAAATATCTTCTATTTGAATGACACCATATACATTTTCAGCATTAACAAGTTTTACTTCCTCTCCAGCTTTCAGACTCCCTGCTACTTCTTCTGTTACTGGTAATGTAATCGGTATACTCCATACGCTCCCGTTTGCTAAGCGAAGCGTTTCTACGACCGAATCATAATCTTTCTTTCCTAAAAAACCAGTAAGTGGGCTATATGCCCCTGTCGCTAATAGCTCTAAATCACTTAACGCAATGTTGTCTAGTTCAATTTCTTTTTCGATTTGTGATAAGTCGTAAGTCTCGTCTATACGATTTATTAATTCGTTTCTTGTACTCATTTTCTATTTCCTCTCTTAGCTTTATTTTCAAATTCATCTTATTGGTAATGAAGACCACATTCTGTTTTCACTTTCCCAGACCACCTACCATCTCTCGAATCGCCACCCTCACCTACAGGTAACGTACACTTCTCACACCCAATACTTGGATATCCAACATCATGCAGCGGGTTATACGGCAAGCTATGTTTGTATACATACCGCCACACTTCTTTCCACGTCCAATGAATGAGTGGACAAACTTTAATAGATTGAAAGCGATGATCTTGATTTATAAACTTTGTATGCTTACGTGTTTCTGATTGTTCCCTCCTTAAGCCCGAAATCCACGCTTTTTCCGCTGCTAATGATTTTTCTAACGGTAAAATTTTTCTAATTTTACAACAAAGGTTCGGATTACTTTCCCATAATTTCTCACCATGCAACTTCGCTTGTTCATCAAGCGTAAGTTCCGGCTGTTTTTCTATAATATTTAATGAAGGAAATCGTTTCCGCACTTTTTGAATTAATTCATACGTTTCTTGAAAATGAACATTCGTATCTAAAAATACAACTTTAGCAGATGGATTTACTTGGTTTATAAGATGCAGCAATACCATCCCTTCCACTCCGAAGCTACATGCGTATACAATTTCACTTTTATATTCTTTATAAGCCCAACTTAATACTGATAGCGCGCCTTTCGTTTCATCTTCTTCTGAAAATGAAATATTATTTTCTTCCCACGTTTCATACGTCAACATGTTCTTTCCCCCTGTAAAAGCAAAAAGACGGTTTTAACCTAATATAATAGGTTAAAACCGCCTCTAGTTTTTCTAGTCAGCGCTTTTTACTTTAAACGTACCTTTTCACTTTTCTCTAATTGAATGACTTTCCCATCTTGCACAACAATTGTAATTGAACCATATTTCATATCAGCAAGCATCGCTTGAATTTTCTCAGATACTTCCTCAAAATGTTCCCGTACACTCACGCGAACAGCCCCCCTTTTTATTCATAAAAAAAATCTTTCCCATTTCGAAAAGACTGTTCGGTAATATATTTTACCTTATCTTTCAAAATGGATTCCATTTTGCTGGATTTAGCACCTTGCTTTCTATAAGCAGGTTGCCGAGCTTCGTCGGGCCAGTTCCCTCCGCTTCTCTTGATAAGCTTTGTATTTGTATTTTATCACAATTCTGATTTTTTTCAATCCTAGTTTTCCGATATATTTTAATTATTTTATTTTATAAAAAAGGAATTGCCCATCCGAACAACTCCTTTTTCCTCATTTAAACAAGTTCTTTAATACGTATGCGATCGTTCCCAATAATATTTTCATATGTTTCACGCTCTACAACAATTTGTGATGTGCCGCCCTTCGCGAAGACGACAGCTGGTCTACGAATCCGATTATAATTATTCGCCATCGAGTACCCATATGCCCCTGTACAAGAAATTGCTAGTAAATCGGCTGAAGCAACTTTCGGTAGAGTGATATCCCAAATTAACATATCTCCACTCTCACAGCACTTCCCAGCAATCGAAACAAGTTCCTCATTCTCATCATTCCCTCGATTCGCTAACATCGCTTCATAACGAGCGTTATATAAAGCAGGTCTTAAATTATCAGTCATCCCACCATCCACTGATACATATTTCCGAATACCAGGAATGTCTTTCACAGATCCGACTGTATAAATTGTCGTTCCAGCATCCCCTACAATACTACGGCCTGGTTCAACCCATATTTCTGGCAAGGGATAATTACATACCGTAAATTGTTCCCTCACCGCACTTGTTACAGCTCGCACATATGTCTCAAGAGTTAATGGTGTATCTGACTCTGTGTAGCGTATTCCGAATCCTCCGCCTACATTTAGCACTTTTACTACATAGTTTGTTCGCTCTCTCACTTGTTCTAAAAATTGACGAAGAACTTCAATCGCTCGCACAAAGCCGGCCGTTTCAAATATTTGTGATCCGATATGTGAATGAATCCCTAACACGTTATAATTTGATTTTTGTAAAGCAATCTCAATCACTTGCATCGCTTGACCATTTGACACGCCAAATCCAAATTTCGAATCATCTTGGCCTGTTGTAATATATTCATGTGTGTGCGCCTCTACTCCGGGCGTTACACGAATTAATATGTTCACAAATTTCCCATGTTGCACTGCTAAATCATGCAAAATTTCTAATTCCAAGAAATTATCTACGACAAAACAACCAATATTCGCCTGAAGAGCCATCACAATTTCTTCTTCTGTTTTATTATTGCCGTGAAAATGAATGCGTGATGCCGGAAATCCTGCTTGCAGCGCAGTATATAATTCTCCTCCAGAAACAACATCTAATGACATATTCTCTTCACGAGCCACTCGGCACATCTCCATGCACAAGAACGCCTTGCTTGCATATGCTACTTGATAAGAGAAACCACTTTCTTTAAACGCACGATGAAACGCGCGGCACTTTCCTCGAATTGACTCTTCATCGTATACATAAAGTGGTGTTCCGTATTGTTTTGCTAGCTGCGTCGTATCGCACCCTCCAATTTCTAAGTGTCCTTGCCCATTGATTCGGCTTGTGCCGTGTAAATACATTTGAATTCCTCCCTTATTTCCTCTAAAACTCATAACCCCAATCTTCTATTCATTGCAGCACGCTTTTAGATAGACAAAAAACGCGCGGAACAATGTTCACACGCGTTTCTTATTAGGAAAAATATATATTGAAAAAATAAACGAGTTGTTATCTCCTCAAAATAAGAAACCGCATCAACATCTCCAAATAGCTCTCCATAAAATAAATATTATGACAGTACTACATTTATTCAATGCAGTCCCAATATATGAATAAGATGGTTATTCTTATATTTCGGCAATAGTCCCTTTCAACCTATGATCACAGATTCCATTAAATCTCCCATAGCTTACTCTTTCCTATCGCGGCCTCTACCTTTGAGAGTAGATGAGGTAAGTCTATTTAATTTTCAAACATCTAATTGTTGCTATTAACAATACCAAAGGACCATTTTATTTGTCAAACAATTTTTTATATTGTTTTTTTACAGTTTAATTTCGTATCATTTGGTAAGCGCTTTACTGAAATCTTTGACACTTCCCATTCGCCTTCTTCATTATTAAATGTAATCGTTACCTTCTCAAATGGTGGAGCAATTTTCCCAGCAACTCGTTCATACTTCGTTACTTCAATACTTGCTTGAAATAAATATGTGCCGCTATACACTTTTTTTAAACTAATAATTTTAGGACATTGATATGGCTTCAAGCTCCCATATTGTTTTTCAATTGCGTTATTTATTTTCGGAAATAAAACAGAATAAAGGGCATCTTCCATAAGAGGTGCATCATATTGGGCTACCGACACACTCGGTGAAGCAAAAAGTATAACACTACTGCATACTATAAAATATAATAATTTTCGCATTATAACCTCCGTATTATTACACGATTCTTTCTGCGCACGATAATTATCATACATAGAAACTCCGTTTTATTGTCTCCCACTGCCCTTTTTCTACTCAATTATTATAAAAAAGTCCACAACTCTCTTTTATTTTCGTATAATGATACTCATAGTATAATAAACATAATAACAAAGGACTGTTCGTATATATAAAATGAGGCGCTAATCAAACCGGCTCACAAGAACTGTCATGCTTTTTAGGAGAGGAGTATATTATGCTACAACGTCTGTTTCCAAAACTGCGATTTGCACTCGTTGCAGTCGTTTTATTATGGATAAAAACATATATTGTGTACAAGCTAGCATTTGATATTAAAATTGATAACTTCTTTGAAGAATTTATGCTTTTTATTAATCCACTAGCTGCGTTACTTTTATTTTTCGGTTTTGCTTTACTTGCATCTAAACACCGAAACCGCATTATAGTTGGAATCAGTTTTATACTGTCCTTTATTTTATTTGGAAATGCAATGTTTTATGGGTTTTATAACGATTTCGTTACGTTCCCAGTTTTATTTCAAACAAATAATATGGCTGATTTAGGGACAAGTATAAAAGAACTCTTTACGTACAAAACATTACTTTTATTTGCAGATGCAATTATTTTAATGTTTCTTTCACGTAAATTCCCAGCATTTTGCGACAAGACGCCACTTTCTCGCTCTGAGAAGCGAACTTTCTTTAGCGGTGTAACAGCTCTATTAGCATTACAAATTGTCGTTTCAGTTATTTATAAGCCACAAATGTTCTCACGCTCATTTGATCGTCAAACTGTCGTGAAAAATTTAGGTTTATACACATATCATCTATTTGATATTACACTTCAATCTAAATCTTCGGCTGAACGTGTATTTGCAAGTGGTGACGGGTTCTCTGAAATTAAAAACTATACAGACTCAAAAGATAAGCAAGTTGATAAAAACTTATTTGGAGCTGCAAAAGGTAAAAATGTAATTTTGATTTCAATGGAATCTACACAAAGTTTTGTCATTAATAAAAAAATAAATGGAAAAGAAATTACTCCATTTTTAAATGAATTTATTAAAGATAGTTTTTATTTTGATAACTTCTATCATCAAACAGGACAAGGTAAAACTTCTGATGCTGAATTTATCGTTGAAAATTCACTTTATCCGTTAGACCGCGGTTCTGTATTCTTTACTCACGCAACAAATGAATATACAGCTACACCAGAACAATTAAAAAAATACGGATATTCTTCTGCCGTCTTCCATTCAAACGATAAAACGTTTTGGAATCGTGATGTAATGTATCCTGCACTTGGATATGATCGTTACTTTAATTTAAATGATTACGTAGGCACAGAACAAATGTCTGTCGGTTGGGGATTAAAAGATAAAGAGTTCTTTGAACAATCGATTCCAAAGCTAAAATCTTTACCACAACCGTTCTATACAAAATTTATTACTTTAACAAACCATTTTCCATTTCTTCTAAATCCAGAAGATCAATATGTTGATGAGTTTAATTCGGAAAGTGGTGTTGTAAACCGCTACTTCCCAACCGTTCGTTACACGGATGAAGCTCTGAAATTATTTATTAAACAATTAAAAGACGAAGGACTGTATGATAATTCCGTTATTGTCATTTATGGAGATCATTACGGTATTTCTGAAAACCATAACGCAGCTATGGCTCAGTTCCTTGGGAAAGACGCTATTACACCGTTTGATTCTATGCAATTACAACGCGTCCCTCTCATTATTCATGTACCTGGTCAAGAAGGAAAAGTCATTTCTAAAGTATCTGGTCAAATTGATATTAAACCAACGCTACTTCATTTACTTGGTATTAAAACAAATCAATCAGTTGAATTTGGAACTGACCTATTTATTAAAGAAGAAGATCCACTTATGGTAATGCGTGATGGTAGCTTCGTTTCGGAAAACTATGTTTATACAAAAAACATGTGCTATAAACGAAATACAGGTGAAGAAGCGGACATTTCATTATGTCAACCAAATATTGAAAAAGCAAAAACTGAATTGAAACTCTCCGACAAACTCATTTATGGAGACTTATTACGTTTCGACCCTAACAATCGTTATAAAACCGGAACAATGACAACGAAATTTGAATAACGCCAGAAGCAACTTTTATAAAAGTTGCTTCTTTTTTTACTTATTTTTCAAATCATTCCGCTATGAAATCTTTCACAAATTGGGAATTTTTTTCGTATGAGGAAGAAATTTATGGTATGATAAAATAAGTAAAATTTCATAAACTAATTAAGAATTTATTACAGAAAGCAAGGGATCAGATTTTGTATAGAGCAGCTATTCCAAACTTATTTACGCTCGGAAATTTATATAGTGGATTCTTGTCAATCGGCTATGCATCTTTAGGATATTATAAATCAGCTGCTATTTTAGTACTTATCGGGATGATGTTAGATAGTCTTGATGGACGTGTTGCTCGTTTATTACGTGTTGATTCACAAATGGGAAAAGAGCTTGACTCGCTGGCGGATGTCGTAACATTTGGTGCAGCACCTGCTGTTCTCATGTATTACACATCTTTCTCCAATTACGGAATCATCGGACTATACATAGCGGGACTATTCCCTCTTTTCGGAGCATACCGTTTAGCACGATTTAATGTAACACCATCTTCTACTTCAATGAAATATTTCACTGGGGTACCGATTACAGCAGCGGGAGGGCTTGTTGCTTTCTTAACATTATTTTCACATACCATTCCAAAAATCGTTCTTATTACAGTATTTGTAACGTTCGCATTTTTAATGGTGAGCCGCATTCGTATCCCAAGTTTAAAAGATGTACCAATTCCACGATATAGCATCATTATTACACTATTTCTAGTCGGAATCATTATCACAATGTACCAAACAGGGTTCGGTAATTTTTCTGTTTTCTTATTCATTGCTATTCCACTATATATTTTGTATATGCTATCTCAATTTCTTAGACAAAGACCATCTAAAAGAGCAAATAAAGAAAAATAAGAAACCTTCCGATTCCGGAAGGTTTCTTTTTATTTTGTAACTACTACTTTTTGATTTACAGGTGTTACAGGCTCTTCACTGTTTAATACGGCTAAAATATTTCTTACTGCCATTTCAGCCATCGCATCACGAGTTTCGAATGTTGCATTTCCTACGTGAGGAGCAAGTACTACATTCTTTAATTCTTTTAGCTCTTCTGTAATTTTCGGTTCAAATTCAAACACGTCAAGAGCTGCTCCTTCAATTTCATTCGTTTTTAATGCATGAGCAAGTGCCGCTTCATTCATAATTGGTCCACGTGAAGCATTTACAATATACGCTGTTTTCTTCATCATTTTAAACTGTTCATCATCAATCATATGATGCAATTTCGGATTATAAGCACAGTTAATTGTAATAAAGTCTGCTGTTTGTAATAATTCTTCCAATGTTACATATGTTGCTTCCAGTTCACTTTCAGCTTCAGGCTTTCGATTTGGACCTGTATATAAAACATTCATTCCAAACGCTTTCGCACGCTTTGCAACTGCCTTTCCGATTTCTCCAAGGCCAATAATTCCAATTGTTTTACCATGTACTTCACGGCCTAAGAAAAATAATGGCGCCCATCCATTAAATCCAGTTGTACGACATAATGTATCGCCTTCAGGAATTCTACGTGCAGCTGCTAAAAGAAGTGCAAATGTTAATTCTGCTGTCGCTTCAGTTGATACTTTCGGTGTATTCGTTACCGCAATCCCTTTTTCTCCGGCATACGAGTAATCAATATTATCGTAACCAGCACCGTAGTTTGCAACAATCTTCAAATTAGGTGCCGCATCAATAACTTCTTTTGTCACCTTTGTAGAAAGTAGACTTAACAATGCATCTTTATCTTTTACACGATCTGTTAATTCATCTAAAGAAATTAACGCATCTTTATCGTACATTTCTACATCATGATCCTTTAATAGTTCTAATCCGATTGCTGGAATTTTCCCTGCTACTAATATTTTTGCCACTACTAACACCTCTTCTATAAAAAATAAGATATCTCTTATCTTTCATTGTAAGAAATCCACCTATAAAAACCAAGGAATTTGATCATAGTTTTGAAAATCGACATTTTTTACCCATAAGAAAAGAGGAGATTCATCTCTCCCCTTTTCTTACGCTTTCTCTTGCGATTCTTGTCCAAGCTTTGCATCGATCGTTCCTTCTGCAACTGTATCGCTAATTTGTTCCTCAATAACTGATTGAGATGTAGCATTCGTTTCAGAAGTATAAGCTTGTTGCTGTGCATCTTGTACATTTTGTTTATTTTGTTGTTTCGCCATTTCTTACCCTCCTTTTTATTCTTTCTTATTTTGAACAAAAAGGGTGGTTTTCATCAAAAAATCGTGATCATTTTGAAATTGTTACTTCTTCTTCCAGTAATCTCATCGTTCTTACTCGTTTCGTAAATGTAGCTACGTGAGAAATATCATGATTACGTAACGTCTTTATATTCTCTGCCACATATTTTCCTAAATCATTCGGATAATGAGCATCTGAGGAGAGAGTAACCGGAACGCCATGCTTAGCTAGTACTTGTAAATATAGCGGACTCGGACACATTTCGCGCACAGGATAGCGATAGTACAATCCCGCATTTATTTCCGTTGCCGTATTTGTTTCTACTAACGCACGCGCAATTTCCTTATAATAAGAAAGTTGTTCATTTTCATCTAACCGATAATTAAATACTTTTATGTTATCAAGATGAGCTATAATATCAAATAAATTAGAGCGAACTGCACACTCAACCGTTTTGAAAAACGTATCATATAAAGCATATAAGTCATGTTCCTTAAAATATTCTTTCGTATCTGGATTATCAAATCCCCATCCATTTAAAAAATGAACAGAACCAATTACATAATCAAAATCTCCTAATGCGAGTAAAGATTGTAATTCTTGTTCACCACCAATAAAATAATCCGCTTCAATTCCAAGTTTTAGCGTCACGCCTCGTTTACTCCATCGTTCTTTCGCCTCTTCAATTGCCTTTGTAAAATCATGCAGTGATGTTACCCTTACTTGGTCTAACCATTCCTTCTGTAAACGACCAAGCCTCGAATCACTAATATCGACATATCTTTCATAGTATTCTCTCGCTTCATAAAAACGGTATAAATGATCGACAATACCAACTTCTTTTATACCTTTTTGCAAAGCTTCTTCTAAATATAAATCAATCCATTTCATTGTAAATGGCCCTTCTTTCACACGTCTTTGCAGGCGTTCTTGTGTTTTCACAAGCCATTCCATAGAATGTTTCTCTTCTTTAAGTGGTTCATAATGTTGTAACACTTCATTTATTTTAGCTAGCCATCCTATTGAATATGGCCCTTCTTCTAAATGAATGTGATAATCCACCTTCATCTACATTTCCCCCTTATAATGTATCTATTTCACTTCTGTCCCCTACTCGCGAAAGCTTCCCATTTCTTTCTGTCACTTCCTCCATAACATCTTCTAATGATATATTTTTTTCAGCTAATAAAACAAAGCAGTGATACAATACATCAACCATTTCTTTCACTAATTCTTCTTTGTCATTATTTTTAGATGCGATAATTACTTCCGTGCATTCTTCACCAATTTTCTTTAAAATTTTATCTTCGCCTTTTGAAAATAAATAATTTGTATACGATTCAGGAAGTGGATTTCCCTTTCGTTCTTCAATTGTTTCAAATAGTAATTTAAAGGCATTTTCCATATGTATCCCCCTATATAATTTGGTAGTGAAAACATGTTTTCTCTCCTGTATGACAAGCAGGTCCCACTTGCTTTACGACAACAACAATTGAATCTTGATCACAATCTAAATAAAGAGATTGCACATATTGGACATTTCCTGATGTTTCTCCTTTATTCCATAACGATTGTCTTGAACGAGAATAAAAACATGTTCTTTTCGTTTCTAGCGTTTTTTCATATGCTTCTTCATTCATATAAGCTAGCATTAAAACTTCTTTTGTCCCTTCTTCAATTACAACTGCTGGTAATAATCCTTTTGAAAAGTTAGGTTTCATAACCGCACCTCAACATTTGCATTTCTTAATTTTCTCTTTACGTCCTGCACTGTCGCCTCACCATAATGAAAGATGGATGCCGCAAGTGCTGCATCAACTGTTGTCTTTTGAAAAACTTCTATAATGTGATCAACGTGACCACATCCGCCTGACGCGATGACTGGTACGGAAACGCTTTTTGAAATTTCTTCTGTTAAACGAAGATCATACCCGTTTTTCGTTCCATCTGCATCCATACTCGTTAACAAAATTTCGCCTGCCCCTAGCTCGGCAACGCGTTTTGCCCACCCGATTGCATCCATACCCGTATCAACTCTTCCACCGTTCACATAAACATTCCACTTTTCTTCTGCTACTTTTCTAGCATCAATTGCTACGACAATACATTGTGAGCCAAAGTGTTCTGCCCCTTCTTCAATTAGCTTTGGATTTCGCACTGCCGCTGAGTTGATTGAAACTTTATCCGCTCCAGCTCTTAGTAAATTGTACATATCTTTAACACTTGAAATCCCCCCGCCAACTGTAAGAGGAATAAATACTTTCGAAGCTGTTTTTTCTACAACATCTATAATTGTTTTTCGTCCTTCATGCGTTGCTGTAATATCTAAAAATACAATTTCATCTGCTCCCGCCTCATTATATAAAGCGGCTATTTCAACAGGATCACCGACGTCTTGTAACCCTATAAAATTTACACCCTTTACGACTCGGCCCTCTTTCACATCTAGACATGGAATAATGCGTTTCGCTAACATAACTTTGTTACCTCTAACACTTCTTCTAAATCAATTGTTTTCTCATAAAGAGCCTTACCAATTATGACGCCGTATATATTCATATCATTTAATTTTTTCACATCTTGAATAGATGCCACTCCTCCAGAAGCAATAAGACGAATGCTCACGCTTTTTTGTAGTAACTCCAATTGCTCTAAATTCGGTCCTGCAAGTGTCCCGTCTTTCGAAATGTCTGTAAACACAATCGTTTGAACACCTACATTCTCCATTTGCTTTGCTAAATAAATGTAAGAAATTTCAGACACATCAAGCCAGCCTCTCGTTGCTACGAAACCATTTTTCGCATCAATTCCAACAATGATTTTCTCTTTATATAGAAGAACTGCTTCTTCTAAAAATTCCTTATCATAAAGAGCAGCTGTTCCTAAAATCACTTTATCTACACCTACTGACAATAACTTCTCTACCGCTACAAGTGATCGAATTCCTCCTCCAACTTGCACAGGAATACGTACTGCCTTGCATATTCTTTCAATAACGAGCAAATTTACTGACTCGCCAGCAATTGCGCCATCTAAATCAACAATGTGCAACTTTTTCGCTCCCAATTTTTCGAATATAATCGCTTGCGCAACCGGATCTTCATTCATTACTGTTTCTTTACTAAACTCTCCTTGATAAAGTCTAACGCATCGCCCCTCTTTTAAATCGATAGCTGGGAAGATTTCCATGCCTCTACCACCCCTTTGAAATTTTTCAACATTTGCATTCCAATGTCACCGCTTTTTTCAGGATGAAACTGTGCGCCGTATATATTTCCTTTTGCTACAAAACCAGGTACTTTCACTCCATATTCACTTATTCCATACACAATTTCATTTGGACAATCTGCATAATAAGAGTGAACATAATATACGAAAGAACCGTCCTCTACTCCATTCCAAAGTGATATTTCTCCCTCTTTCTTTAACTCATTCCATCCCATATGTGGAATTTTATGAGGAACCTTTAACTTTCGAATAACACCTGGCAATAAACTTAATCCGTTACAGTCTTGTAGTTCCTCACTTTTTTCAAATAAAAGCTGCATCCCTAGGCAAATGCCCAGAAGCGGTTTTCCTGAACGCCCGACTTCTTTTAACACACGCACTAAATTTTTTTCTTCCAATACATCCATCGCTTTCGGAAATGCACCTACTCCCGGTAAGATCACTCCATCACTTCTAAAAATCTTTTCTTTATCACCCGTTACGATGTACTCTGCTCCAATATATTGTAATGCTTGTTCCACACTGCGAATATTTCCCATTCCATAATCTATAATAGCAATCAATTACAACATCCCTTTCGTGGAATTTACACCAGTAATGCTGGCATTTCTTTCGACTGCTTCTCTAAGCGCTCTACCAAACGCTTTAAATAACGCTTCAACTTTGTGATGTGTATTGCTTCCGTATAAAATACGAGCGTGTAATGTAATATTAGCAGCATGCGCGACTGCTCTAAAAAATTCTTCTGTTAGTTCTGTATCAAAATCCCCTAGCTTCGGATTCGTTAATTCTCCTTGAAATACAATATATGAGCGCCCGCTAATATCAATTGCGACAAAACCTAAAGATTCATCCATCGGTACATATGCGGAGCCATAACGGTTAATCCCCTCTTTATTTTGCAATGCTTCTTTCAAACAATTTCCGAGTACAATTCCAACATCTTCAACTGTATGATGCGCATCAACGAATACATCGCCTTCCGCCTCCACTTGTAAACCGAATCTTCCATGCCTTGCAAATAAAGTTAGCATATGATCAAAAAATCCAACTCCCGTTTGTACAGAAACGTTCTTGCCTTCATCAAGCTGCAAACTTAATTTGATTTTTGTTTCTGTCGTCTCACGTATTTGACTGCACTCACGCATTATTCTTCCTCCTCAAATCTTATTTGAATTGCTCTCGCATGCGCATGTAATCCTTCTTTATTGGCAAGTTCTACAATATGATGTTGTACATCTCTTAACGCTTCCTCCGTATAAGACAGAAAGCTTGATTTTTTCACGAAATCATCGACTGATAACGGTGAGAAAAACCTTGCCGTTCCACTTGTCGGTAACACGTGATTCGGTCCTGCTAAATAATCACCGAGCGGTTCCGGTGCATATGGACCAAGAAAGATAGACCCTGCATGTTTCACATAAGCTAGAGCATTCATCGGTTCTTTTATATGTAACTCTAAATGTTCTGGAGCGATTTCATTCGATAATTGTAGCGCCTCATCTAAAGAAGGCACGATAAAGATAGCTCCATTTCTATTTATCGATTCACGTGCAATTTCGCTTCTTGGTAATGTTTCTAACTGTCTTTCTATCTCTCTTTCTACTTCTTTTGCTAACTCTATATTCGTTGTAATACAAATTGCTGTTGCTCTCTCGTCATGTTCTGCTTGTGATAATAAATCAGCAGCGATATATTTTGCATTACCGGTTTCATCAGCAATAACTACAATTTCTGACGGTCCAGCAATCATATCGATATTTACTATTCCGTATACTTCTCGTTTCGCCAGAGCGACGTACAAATTTCCTGGTCCAACTATTTTATCTACTTTTGGAATCGATTCCGTCCCATATGCTAAAGCAGCAATTGCTTGCGCACCACCTATCGTATAAATTTCATCTACTCCTGCAAGGCTTGCAGCAACTAAAATATGTGGATCAATCCCCCCTTGCCTTGGTGGTGTTACCATTACAATCTTTTTCACACCAGCGAGTTTTGCTGGCAATACATTCATTAATACTGACGAAGGATACGAAGCAGTTCCGCCCGGCACATATACCCCTATATTTTCTAACGGCCGAATGATTTGCCCTCTAATAATGCCTTCACTCGTGCAATCGAACATGGATTGCCTTTTTTGCTTTTCGTGATAAGAAATAATGTTTTTCTTCGCCTCTTGTAACGCTTCTAAAAATGAATTCTCTACAAACATACCCGCTCGTTTTATTTCTTCCTCACTTACACGAAACTCTTTAATCTCCACACCATCAAACTTTTTTGTATAAAAAGATAGAGCCTCATCCGTACTCTTCCTTACCTTTCGAACGATTTCGCTTACACTTCTTTGAACAGTTTCTTCTATTATATTAGCGTTTTCTCGTAGCAATTTTATTTTCGATAAAGCCTTTTGAAAATCTTCACAAACTATCTCCATTACAAGTCCCCCTATTTTCCTGACAAAATTTCTTGCTCCATCATATTTACGATACTGAATATTTCGTCTTTTTTAGTTTTTAATGCCGCCTTATTTACAATCATCCGAGCAGATATAGAATACATTTCCTCAAATACAATGAGCCCATTTTCTTGTAATGTTTTTCCTGTTTCCACAATATCAACAATTGCATCTGCCAATCCAAGAATAGGAGCGATTTCTACAGAACCTTCTATTTTAATAATTTCTACATCCTCCCCTTTATCATGAAAATAGTTAGAAGTAATATGTGGATATTTCGTCGCAATGCGTTTCTTTCGGTAGCTCTTCGGATTATACGTAGGAATAGAAGCAACACAAAACTTACACACGCCCACTCCTAAATCTAACATTTCATAAATATCTTTCTCGTTTTCCATTAAAATATCTTTTCCAACGACCCCAATATCAGCTACTCCATGTTCTACATAAGTAGCAACATCTACTGCTTTCACTAAAATAAATGAGATATCTGTATTTTTACTTTGAAAAACAAGCTTTCGTCCTTTATTTTTGAGCTCCGAACAATCAATTCCAATCTGCTCAAAGAGCGGAATCACATGTTTTTCTAATCTTCCCTTCGTTAACGCAATTTGAATGTTACGCATGAAGTTTCTCCTTCTTTCTGGACTACCCATTTCTCTTTCCATACATATTCCACTAATGATTCGTTCTTCGCCTCAACGACCGTTACTATTTGATTTTTTCTTGCAAATTGAAAGGTGTCATTTACATTAGAGAATAAGGATAGCTCTACTTTTTTCCCGTCCTTTTGAAGTAAATTTCGTAATCTTTCCGCTTCTGCTAATCTATTTAACTCATAATGAATAATAATATCTATTCCCTTTCGTTCATATGGTTCTTGTTGCTCTTGCAGCGCCTTCACAATTTGATTGACTTGCACCGCGAGTCCAACAGCTGGCAGCATCTCTCCAAAATTTCCAATTAACTCATCATATCTTCCGCCACTAACAATTTCTTCTCCTATTTCATATATATACCCTTTGAAAATAACTCCCGTATAGTAATCTAAATGTTGGATCATACCTAAATCAATTGATATGTAAGATCCATAGCCTAGTTTTTCAATTGCTTCATATATTTCTTTCACTCTTGCAATCGCCATTTTCATTTCATTACTTGAGGCGAGTTTTTCTGCTTCCTCAATCACTTCTAAGTTCCCAAATAGCCTTGGTAACTTCTCAAGTAATCTTACTGTTTCATCACATCGATCTAATTTCTTTTCTCTAATAAAATTTGATAGAGCCGCATAATTTTTACTTTCAATGTATGTCCTAAGTACTCTCTCTTCTTCCTCATGAATGGAGAGTTTTTTTACAATACATTTATATAATTGCACTTGCCCAATCTCTATTGTAAAAGATTGTACCTTCACCTTTTGAAGTGATTGAATGACGCTTATGACGCATTCAATTTCAGCTCTTACGTTATCAATACCTATAATTTCAATACCACTTTGTACAATTTCATTATATTTTCCAGCAAGGGACTCATTCGCCCGAAATACATTCCCGCCATACGTCAGTTTAAGCGGCGTATCCCACCTCTGCGTTCCCATCACTCTCGCTAAAGGAATTGTCATATCTGGACGTAACACGATAATCCGTCCCTTTTCATCAAAAAATTTATACATCTTTTCTTCATCTATCGGTCTATTTTGAAAGGCAAAAACATCATAAAATTCAATTGTAGGTGTCCTTATTTCCTCATAACCTCGCCCTAAAAAAGTACGTCTTAATTTTTGCTCCACTTCTTCAATTAACGTACATTCTTCGAATAAATAGTCTCTCGTTCCATTTGGGTTTGCCCGTTTCCATTTTGTCATCTAAATTCTCACACCTTTCACTTTCTAATGTATGCCCATTTCATTCACCTAAACCGAAAATAAAAAGAGCCTTGTAGACAAAATACCTACAAGGCTCTTTAGTAGAGTGTAGGTACAACGGGAATAACCCTTGTGCCTACACGTTTTCACGTTAGGTTCAAGGGCTTTATGTATGATGATGTAGTTGTGTAAGCATTTTAATAGATTGCATGATATTCATAATACTTACTCCCTTTCTCCTCTGATTTTTACATAGTATATAATACTTAATTCTGAATGTAAATACTTTTTGAACATTCCGTTATTTCTTAATATAAAGCTACTTTCCTTTCATACTCTACAATTTCTTGTTCATATTTCATCGTAATACTAATTTCGTCTAGACCATTTAATAATTTCTCTTTCCACATTTTCTCGATTGTAAAATAAAATCTGTGCGTACTCGTTGTAATTACCTCATTCTCTAAATCTACTTCTATTTGTTCTCTCGCATCCGTTTTGGCAAGTTGTTCTCGCATTTCTTTATCCATTACAATTGGTAACATACCATTTTTCATACAATTCATATAAAAAATATCTGCAAACCCGCCGGCGATAATAACGCGAAAACCATAATCAGCAAGCGCCCACGGAGCGTGTTCTCTTGAAGAACCACAACCAAAATTATCACCTGTAATTAATATACTTGCTCCTTTTCTATTTTGTGCATTAAGCGGAAAATTAGGGTTTTCATGGCGGTTATTATCATAACGCCATTCATCGAATAAATATTTTCCAAATCCCGTCCTTTCAATTCTCTTTAAATATTGCTTCGGAATAATTTGATCTGTATCAATGTTATTATTCATCAGTACTGCAGCAGTACCTTTATGAATACGAAATGGCTCCATCATAACTCTCCTTTCTAGTATCAACAAAATGACCGTATAACGCAGCTGCTGCCGCCATTGCTGGGCTAACTAAATGTGTTCGTGCCCCTTTTCCTTGTCTTCCTTCAAAATTACGATTTGAAGTCGAAGCACAATGTTCTCCTTCAGGTACTTGATCTGGATTCATTCCAAGACACATTGAACATCCAGGTTCTCTCCATTCAAATCCAGCTTCTTCAAATATGTGATGTAGCCCTTTTTGCATCGCAGCTTCTCTTACTCTTTTCGATCCAGGCACAACGAGCGCTCGCACACCTTCTTTTACCTTTCTCCCTTTCACAACAGATGCAGCAATTTCTAAATCAGAAAGCCTGGAATTTGTACAAGATCCAATGAAAACATGCTGAACAGGAATGTCATACGTGCTTTGTCCAGGGCTTAATCCCATATAAGAAAATGCTCTTTCGTCATTTGCATCCTGCTTTTCTGGCAATTTTTCATCAATACGAACACCCATACTCGGGTTTGTTCCCCATGTAACGTACGGTGCTAAATCCGTCACATCTATCGAAATATGCAAATCATAAATTGCATCTGAATCTGTATAAAGTTCAGACCATTTCTTCTCGAATGTTTCAAATTCTTTCGGTGCATATTTACGTCCTTTTACATAAGCAAATGTTTTTTCATCTGGTGCTATAATACCAGCCTTTGCTCCTCCCTCAATTGCCATATTACAAAGCGTCATTCTCTCTTCTATCTCCATAGCCTCAATCGTATCTCCGTAAAATTCCATTACATATCCAGTTCCAACTGCTACACCGTACTTTGAAAGGAAATGCAAAATAATATCTTTTGCGTAAACACCTTTCTGTAATTTTCCTTTTAACTCAATACCCATCGCTTTCGGCTTTCGTTGCCATAACGTTTGCGTTGCCAATACATGCTCCACTTCACTCGTACCAATGCCAAATGCTAGTGCGCCAAACGCACCATGCGTTGCTGTATGACTATCACCACAAACAATTGTTTTTCCTGGTTGTGTAAGTCCAAGTTCTGGTCCGATAACATGAACAATCCCTTGCTCTTCATCCCCGATATCCGCTAACGGCACCTGAAATTGTTTACAATTTTCCCGGAGTGTATCTAGTTGCTGCTTCGCAATGCGATCGGTAATATTCCAAACATCTTTCGTTGGAATATTATGATCCATCGTTGCGAATGTTAAATCCGATCTGCGAACCGTTCGATTTGTAAGCCGCAAGCCTTCAAAGGCTTGCGGTGACGTTACTTCATGAACAAGATGAAGATCGATATATAATAAATCTAATCCATTTTCGTTTGTCGTAACTACGTGTCTTTCCCAAAGTTTATCTAGCAGCCTTTTTCCCATTATCTCCCTCTCCCTACTAACGCTTGCTCTTCCATCTCTTGTATAACTGCCTTCGTAAATGAAGTTGTCGTCTCATCTCCTCCGATATCTGCTGTACATTTTCCTAATTTAAGAACTGCAGATATCGCAGATTCAATTGCATTCCCTTCTCTCGTTAACTCAAATGATTGCCCAAGCATCATTGCAACAGAGCGCATCATTGCAATTGGATTCGCCTTATTTTTCCCGGCAATATCCGGTGCTGATCCGTGAATAGGCTCGTATAATGAAGGCCCCTTTTCCGCGTGACTTGCTGATGGAAGCATTCCTAATGATCCCGCTAATACTGAAGCCTCGTCACTCAAAATATCCCCAAATAAATTTTCCGTTACAATTACATCAAACCGTCCTGGATTCCGAATTAACTCCATCGCAGCTGCATCTACTAAAATATGTTCTAGTTCAACATCTGGATAACGAAGTGCTACTTCGTCCGTAACAGTTCTCCATAGTTTACTAGATTCTAAAACATTCGCCTTATCAATAGATGTTACTTTCTTCTTCCGCTTACTCGCTAATTGAAAGGCATAAAAAACGATCCGTTCAATTTCATGACGATGATACGTAAGTGTATCTGTTGCTACTTCGTCCGTTCGTTCTTTCGGATAAGAAAAATAAATTCCGCCTGTTAATTCACGAACGACAACGAAATCAATTTCATCAGCATTTTTTAATGGCGATAAATGTGCCGTTGCGCTTTCTACCGTTACAGGGCGAACATTTGCAAATACTCCAAGTCCTTTTCTTAGAGCTAATAATCCTTTCTCCGGTCTTTCTTTCGCGCTATCCCACCTTGGTCCACCAACCGCTCCAAGTAAAACCGCATCACTTGCTAAACAAGCGGCAAGCGTTCGTTGTGGTAATGGTTGCCCATTTAAATCGATAGCACTCCCGCCAAAATACTCATCTTGCAAATGAAAATGATGCCCATATAACCTCTCTACCATATGCAATACTTCCTTCGCACTTTCCATAACTTCCGGGCCAACACCATCACCAGCTAAACAAACGATACGTTTTTCCAATTTCAACACTCCTTTAACTGAATTTTCAGAACTTTTTTTGATAGGTGAGGAAAGCTTCTCTCACCTATCAAACACTTATTTCACAAGCTGGATAAAAGATTTCAATTTCCCTGCTGCATGGACATATGCTCTCGCCGAAGCTTCCAATACGTCTTGTGCAACACCAAAACCTGATACTTGATGCGTTCCTTCTTTTAATTCAACATGAACATGAGCCAGTGCGTCTTGACCTTGTGTAATAGATTGTATGCGATAATCCGCCAATTCACATTCTAATCCTAAAATTCTTTGGATTGCATTATAGATCGCCTCAATACTACCAGAACCAGTGGCTGCATCTTCGTATGCATTTCCTTCTTCGTCTTTTAGTACAACTGTCGCGCATTGTGTACTATTTGATACAAAATGAACTTGTAGTTGCGTAATGTTATATTGCTGAGCTGCAAATGCTGCTTCACCAAGCATAAGTGCACGTAAATCTTCCTCAGTAATTTCCTTCTTACGATCAGCTAATTTTTTGAACGCTTCAAACACCGCATCTCGTTCTTCCTTTGTAAATTCATAGCCAAGCTCTTTCATTTTTTCTGTAAACGCGTGACGTCCAGAATGTTTTCCAAGTACGAATAGATTTTGAGATTCGCCTATTAGCGCTGGTTCAATAATTTCATATGTTGTCACTTCTTTTAAAACACCATCTTGATGAATTCCGGATTCATGAGCAAATGCATTCGCTCCAACGATCGCTTTATTTTTCGGTACAACCATACCTGTTAATCTGCTTACTAATGTACTCGTCGCTTTAATTTCTTTTAGCGTCATAGAAGACTCCGCCTTATAGAAATCTTTTCTAATATGAAGAGCAACTGCGACCTCTTCTAGCGCCGCATTACCTGCTCTTTCTCCAATTCCATTAATTGTTCCTTCTACTTGCAACGCTCCGCCTTCAACCGCAGCTAATGAATTTGCTACTGCCATCCCAAGATCATCGTGACAATGACAAGAGAAAATTGCTTTTTCATATGAAGGAACGGATTCTTGTAAGTATTTAAAAAGAGAATAATATTCTTCTGGATTTGTATATCCAACTGTATCTGGAATATTAATTACATTCGCTCCTGCACGAATCGCAACTTCAACTGCTTCAGCTAAAAAATCTCTTGCTGTTCTTGTCGCATCTTCTGCAGAAAATTGTACTGTCGGAAATAATGATTTCCCGAGTGTAACCGAGCGGTGAATACTATCTAATACCTCTTCTTTTGACATACAAAGTTTATATTTCATATGAATATCACTTGTAGCTAAAAATACGTGTAGACGAGGAGATACAGCACCTTTCACCGCTTCATATGCTCTTCGAATATCACTTTCTTTCGCTCTAGCTAAACTCATAACTGTAGCATTTTGAATGGTATTTGCGATGCGTTTTACCGATTGAAAATCCCCTTCGGAAGCTGCTGCAAAACCAGCTTCCATGACATTAATACCTAGTCTCTCTAATTGCCTTGCAATTTGCAATTTCTCTTGTTCATTTAAATTCACTCCTGGTGATTGTTCGCCATCACGTAGCGTCGTATCCATGAACAAAATCTGCTTCATATTATTTGACCCCTGCCTTTACTCGCGGCTGTACAAACGGCATCATTTCACGTAATTTACGTCCAACTACTTCAATTTCGTGTTCATTCTCTTTCTCATTTGTCGCATGGAAATTTGGTTTTCCTGCTTTATGCTCTGCAATCCAGCCTCTTGCAAATGTACCATCTTGAATTTCTGCTAGCACTGTACCCATCGCTTTCTTCGTATCTTCCGTTACAACGCGTGGTCCTGATACGAAGTCGCCCCACTGCGCTGTATCTGAAACTGAATATCTCATATTTTCAAGTCCGCCTTCATACATAAGGTCAACGATTAGTTTTAGTTCATGTAAACATTCAAAATATGCAAGTTCCGGTTGATAACCAGCTTCAACTAACGTTTCAAATCCAGCTTTTACTAGCGCAGTTACTCCGCCGCAAAGTACAGCTTGCTCTCCAAATAAATCTGTTTCTGTTTCTTCTTTAAATGTCGTTTCTAATACACCAGCTCTCGTCGCTCCAATTCCATCGGCATAAGAAAGTGCCTTTTCAGTCGCAACTCCTGTTGCATCTTGGTATACTGCAAATAATGCAGGAACAGCTCCGCCTTCAGCAAATGTACGGCGCACAAGATGCCCTGGACCTTTTGGCGCTACTAGAAATACATCTACATTAGCTGGTGGTTTCACTTGATCAAAGTGAACATTAAATCCGTGTGCAAAAACGAGAGAATTTCCTGCCTTTAAATTTGGCGCAATTTCCGCTTCATATACTTCTGGCTGGAGTTCATCTGGTAGTAGAATCATTACTACATCAGCTTTTTCCGCTGCTTCTGCTACTGTATATACAGAAAACCCATCTTCTTTCGCTTTATCCCAAGACTTCCCTTTTCTTAAACCTACTACTACATCAAATCCGTTATCACGTAAGTTTTGCGCATGCGCATGACCTTGCGAACCATATCCAATGATTGCTACTTTCTTTTCTTTTAATACATTTACCGTTACATCTTTCTCATAATAAACTTTTGTCATTTTCATTTCCCCCTATATTTAAATGATTATTGAATTAACATAACTTGCTTATCTTGTTTTTTCATACTACGCGTAAATGCTGTTACACCTGTTCTAGCAATCTCTTTCAAACCATACGGACGAAGTAATTCAATTAATGCTTCTACTTTCTCCTGCGTACCAGTTACTTGCACAACTATGGAATCCTTCCCAACATCTATTACAGCGGCTCGAAACGGTTCAATTAAACTATATAATTCTGCTCTTGCTACTGATGTTGCTACTTTAATAAGTGCAAGTTCTCTTGCGATCATCGCTTCTTCTGTAATATCTGATACTTTCAGAACATCAATTTGCTTATGAAGTTGTTTAATTAACTGCTCCACTTGCTGTTCATTTTCAACGTGTACAACAATCGTCATCCGCGATATGTCCGATGATTCCGTATGACCTACTGAAATACTTTCAATATTAAAATGTCTTCGTGTCATAACACCCGTAATTCGGTTTAACACACCACTTTGATTTCGAACTGTCGCTGTAACAATTCTCTTCACCTTTTTTCCACTCCCTCCATTTGGTGAACACCTTTCCCTGGCGCAACCATCGGCATTACCTTTTCTGATTGAAGTACACGGCAATCAATTACGACTGGTTCTTGTAATTCAATCGCCTGCTGTATTTGCTTCTTTGCAAGAAGTGGATCATCTATACGAACTCCTTTTATGCCATACGCATTCGCAAGAGCAACGAAATCTGGTTGACACGACAGTAAAGAGTGCGAGTATCTTTGATTATAAAATTCATCTTGCCATTGTCTTACCATTCCTAAAGCTTCATTATTTAAAATAAATACTTTAACAGGCAATGAGTGTTCTTTTAACACACTTAATTCTTGCAAGGTCATTTGAAATCCAGCGTCACCTACAATTGCAATAACTAGTTCCTCAGGCTTTGCAATTTGCGCACCAATTGCTGCTGGAAATCCGAAGCCCATCGTTCCTAATCCTCCTGAAGTTACCCATTTATCAGGAGTTTTGAGCGGATAATATTGGGCTGCCCACATTTGATGTTGCCCAACATCTGTTGTTACAATCGCTTCTCCTTTCGTAATTTTATATAACATGTCAATTGCGTATTGAGGCTTAATACTTTCCGAATTCCTTTTATAAGATAGTGGATACTTTTCTTTTCTACTCTTTAATAAAGAGAGCCAATTATGATGATTTTCTTTCCTTCCTTCTGGTTGAAGTAATACTTCCAGCGCTCGCTTAGCACTTGCAACAATTGGAATTTCAGTCGGCACATTTTTTCCGATTTCTGCTGGATCAATATCAATATGCGCAACAGTCGCCTCTTTAGCAAAATAAGCCAAATTTCCAGTAAGGCGATCATCAAATCTTGCACCTATATTAATAAGTAAGTCGCATTCATATAACGCCATATTGGCTGTGTAAGAACCGTGCATTCCTCCCATCCCTAGAAAAAGTTCATCATCTGGCGGAAACCCACCAAGACCAAGTAATGTATGCACAACAGGAATTTCATATTTACGAGCAAAACTTGTTAACTCTTTCGAAGCCTTCGCATGCAATACACCTGCTCCAGCTAAAATTAACGGCTTGTTTGCAGCCTTAATTGCTTGTAATAATTTGTTTATTTGGAGTAAATTCGGTTCATAATTAGGGTTGTATCCTGGTAAATCCATTTGTACGTCATTACATCGTTCTACTTGCTCTACTACCATATCTTTCGGAAGGTCAATAACGACTGGGCCTGGTCTTCCTGTTCTAGCAATATGAAATGCTTCTTTAATAATTCGAGGTAAATCTGAAGCCTTTCGCACTTGATAGTTATGTTTTGTTACCGGCATCGTAAGCCCCATAATATCCGCTTCTTGGAAAGCATCACTTCCAATTAACGTCGTTGCTACTTGCCCTGTAAATACAACAAGTGGTAATGAATCAATCATCGCATCTGCTAGACCGGTAATAACATTTGTAGCACCTGGTCCACTCGTTGCAATGACAACCCCTGGATTACCAGTAATTCTGGCATACCCTTCAGCGGCGTGAATAGCTCCTTGCTCATGCCTTGTTAAAATATGCGGAATTTCACAGTCATAGAGTGCATCATAAAGAGGTAAAACAGCACCACCAGGATAACCGAAAATTACTTCTACTCCTTCCTTTTCTAGCGCTTCTAACAATAGCTGTGCACCAGTTGCCAGTTTCTCTTCCGTTTTTGAAGACATTGTTCTTATAAGCCCCCTTTTTGAAAACTTTTATCAATAAAAAAAATCCTACGTCCACACTCCAGCTATGTGCTGAAGGGACGAAAGATTTCGCGGTACCACCCTTCTTCGCAAGAATACTCTTGCCTCAGTGACCCATAAATGAGTCTAGCTAATAACGGAGCTACCGTCTAAGCCTAGACAAATGCTTCAGCTTAGCACTCAAGGGCGATGTTCGTCGACGTGAACCATCGGTTTTCAGCAGCCACCGACTCTCTGTGAGGCTTCACAATCAACTACTCCTCCCTCTCAACGCTTTCGTATATTATAAAGAGTTGTTATCCAACTTTATTTTCTTCGTAAATCTTCTCTCCATCTTCTATAACTAACTTTCGGAATTCTTCTAATAAACGATTCGTATGTGGACCTGTTTGCCCTAAACCAATCGTTCTACCATCTACTGTCGTAACAGCAATTACTTCAGCAGCCGTTCCTGTTAAAAATACTTCATCAGCTACATATACATCATGTCTTGTAAATAACTCTTCTCTAACGTCATATCCAAGTTTTTCACCGATTTCTAAAATAGCGTTTCGTGTAATGCCTTCTAACGCTCCAGCAGAACTTGGTGGTGTAATTAATTTATTTCCTTTTACAATAAACACGTTATCTCCTGAGCCTTCAGCTACGTATCCTTGATCATTTAACATAAGTGCTTCTTGTACTCCAGCTAATTTCGCTTCAATACGAACTAAAATATTGTTTAAGTAATTTAAAGATTTTACTTGAGGCGACAAAACATCTGGACGGTTTCGGCGCGTTGCAACTGTTACAACCGGAATCCCCTTTTCATAATATTCTTGCGGGAATAAAGATAGTTGTTCTGCAATTACTACTACATTCGGTTTCTTACAAGAATCAGGATCTAATCCAAGATTTCCTGCTCCTCTCGATACAACAAGGCGAATGTATCCATTAGATAATTTATTTTGTCGAATCGTCTCAACAACAATATTCGTTACTTCATCTAAAGAATATGGAATTTCTAACATGATGGATTTTGCTGATTCATATAACCGGACAAGATGCTCTCTCAAACGGAAAACATTACCGCTATATACTCTAATTCCTTCAAATACTCCATCGCCATATAAATAACCATGATCATATACTGAAACTTTTGCCTCGTCTTTTGGAACAAATTCTCCATTTAAGAAAATCCATTGCTCGTTCACTGGAAAGCGCCTCCTATGTTCTATGAATTTTTTATTGTTTCCTAGTTTACTCTCCTTTCTAAATAAATCAAGTGAATTTTTAGAAAATTTATAATTTTTAATCGTACGTACATCTTTGATTATATTGATTTAACAGCATTGTTAACGTTTACAAAAAGTCAAAAATTTTTTTTCGCCAATTTTCACTAAAAAAAATATTTGTTTAAAAGAAGGATTTTCATCAATTGATACGAATCTATTGTATTCAATAAACGGACGTCCGTTTTTATAAATTCAGGAATATACAACGACTTTTGCTGAAAAAGGGGGAAAATAATAAAAATTAAGCTGTCTAAAAATAACATTCATATTTTTCGTTTCGTAATCATAATCCTATTTTTAAAAAACAATTTGTCAAAATGAAGGAGGAAATCAATATGGCATGTGTACAAATTAAAGGAACGAGACAAGAGGTAGTAGAAATGCTTCAACTATTTGATCTAATGGATACGAAAGGTTTTTGTAAATTCGATAATTATGTAGAGGTAGAACCAAATAATAAAGAACATAATAATTTTATTGCTTCAATTGACATTCATTCAAATACTTCTTCTGCCCAAGATACTTTAAACGATCAATTCGTAAGTCAAATGCTTACTGGTGTATATAACGACTAAACAAAGATTTACTTCCTACCATCTTTTCATAAATATATGCAGTGGACTTGGGCATACTAGCAACTAGATGGTAGGAGGTGAGAATTATGGCTAGAATTGGCGTTGAAAACTCATTAACAGATGTTCAACAAGCTCTTCAGCAACAGGGACATGAAGTTGTTACCCTGGGCTCCGAACATGATGCACAAGGGTGCGATTGTTGTGTTGTAACTGGGCAAGATTCTAATATGATGGGTATTGCAGATGCATCAATTAAGGGATCGGTAATTGCAGCTCATGGTTTAACAACAGATGAAATTTGTCAGCAAGTTGAGAGCCGCACTTAATTGTATTATACAAAAAGAAAGAGGACTCCTTTTGAAAAGGAGTCCTCTTTTTTATATTCACCTAACGGGAAAGTAACATATACTGGATGAAAGCCCTACCTCTCTCTCATCATTACGGTTCCACTGACCGCTCCTTGATTCACTAGTATACATATAAAGCCTACAATAATAATTTATAGGGTTTGTTCACAAAAGTTGTTGGTAAGACTACCCGATCTTTTGCAAACTTTTCGTATTATATTTATAAGATTTATTTACTTTACACTAGCTGTAACCGAGACACGAATTAAAATTTTAACACCAATACAATAACTTGTCAACATTTTTCACAAATTAAAAACAGACAGTAACGGTTTGTCTGTTTTAGAATGGAGCTTTTTCTTTTATTACATATACAACAAAACCGCTTACTAACATACATAAGCCAACTACTAAGTTTTTGATATTAATCATAAATTCCTCTCCCTTATTCCACACATCATATATATTTACAGTTCAATTATTCCGATCATCTTAAAGCGCACTTTTTCTAATATATCATAATTCCTAAAAAATGCAAGTTCACTTTTGGCGACCATTTACAAATTTATCTACAGTGCTTGGTACCGTATTTAAAGCCTTTTCAATTAAATGTGTACTACTATTGAGGTGTAATACTTGCACACCTTTAGAACCGACTACTAAAAAAGCAACTGGGCTAATAGAAACCCCAGCCCCGCTTCCGCCTCCAAATGGATGGCTTTGCTTGTTCTCTTTATGCTTCCCTTGTCCGTTATTATGCTTTTCGGAAATAAAATCACCTTTAAAGTCACTTCCGCCGGCACCAAAACCAAAAGCCACTTGAGATACTGTTAATACTACATTTCCATCAGCTGTTGAAACTGGACTTCCGACAATCGTATTTACATCTACCATCTCTTTTAAATTTGTCATTGCTGTTTTCATTAAATCTTCAATTGGATGTTCCATTATGTATTGCACCCTTTCCTCATTATTCTTTTTTATACTTTCCAAAATAGAGGAAGTCATACTAACTTTTCCTATTTCGAAAAAACAATTCTACTCTTCTAAGTGGAATTACACCTTGTACTCGCTCGGATAAAGTGAAACTTTAATCAGCAGGGCTTTGTTCATCACCCACTGATTATTAGCCATCAGCAATCAGATGTTTACGGCCTACAATAGCAGGATAAAAAAGAAAAAGAGATGCATACTACTATTGAACCTTGTTATGAAAGGAGTCATGACTTTGACTGAGAAATTTGATGAGTATAAAAAAAGAGATAGAATAGATAGTGACTATAAAGAAGAATATGCAGCTGAGGTTGCACCACAGCGCATTGATTATGATTACGATGAGAAAGATAATAAAGATGATGTAAGATCGTCCGCCGCTGGATCAACTGCTGGCTTTATCGCTCTTGCCTTATCCATCTTATCACTCTTTACCTTCCCAACATTATTTGGTCTTGTTTCTGTATTACTAGGAATTTACGCTTATAATCGCGGAGCTACTGTAACTGGTGGTATCGCTGCGATTGTCGGCGGAATTGCAGCACTCATTGCAATTTTATTCCGAGTAGCACTTGTCGGATTATTGTTCTCCCTTTTTTAAAAAGAAAAAGGTATCTCGCTTATGCGGGATACCTTATCCTGTAAATACATCTTCCGATGGATATTTAATTTTTTGTTTTGCTGGTCGCGCTAAAGAAAAAACAAGTGTTAACGGTCCAATTAATCCACAAAACATAACAAACATAATAATACATTTTCCAAACGCTGATAACTTTGCAGTAATCCCCATCGTTAACCCTACTGTTCCAAACGCTGAAATTGTTTCAAATAGTAACTGAATAAAACTAAAGTTTTCTGTAAGCATTAATACAAATACTGCTGCAAAAATGAGTATTTGACTGGCAACAGCAATGGCTAACGCTCTCGTTACTGTCGACATTTTAATTGTACGATGAAATAAAACGATTTCCTCTTTCTTTCTAAAGAAAGAAAGGACAGATGTAACTAAAATAACAAACGTTGTTAATTTAATTCCTCCACCCGTTGATACACTTCCTGCACCAATAAACATTAAAACCATCGTAAATAATATAGATGATTCTTCCATACCTCCGTAGTCAACTGTATTAAATCCAGCAGTACGAGGAGTAATACCTTGGAAGAAAGAAGCCCATAACTTTTCATTTAAAGGTAAATTCCCTAACGTCTTCACATTATTATATTCCAATACAAAAATCACAATCATTGCTATAACATTTAACGCTACTGTTCCAACAATCATGATTTTAGAATGAAGTGATAATTTTCGAAAGCTACGACTATACCATATATCAATTAATACGGTAAAACCGAGACCACCAATTACGATTAATGAGCAAATCCCAATATTAACAATAGGATCTCCTACATACCTTGTTAAATTATCCGGCCATAGAGCAAATCCAGCATTATTATAAGATGCAATAACGTGAAAAATACTATAGTATACACCTTTTCCAAAGCCAAACTCTGGAACAAAGCGAAACGATAAAAAGATGACTCCAATAAGCTCAATACAAATTGAAAATATAAAGGCACGTTTTACTAATTTTACGAGACCACCTATATTTGTCTGATTAAATGCCTCTCCGATTAATAATCGATGGCGTAACCCGATTTTTTTACCTAATACCCAAACAATTAAAATGGCAATTGTCATAAGACCTAAACCACCTGTTTGAATTAAAAACATAATAACAATCTCGCCAAACATTGTAAACGTACTTGCAGTATCTACTACTCCTAATCCCGTTACAGTTGCTGCTGACGTTGCCGTAAAGAAAGCATCTACCCAACTAATATGTACTTTCGTTGCGAATGGTAACTTTAATAACAAACCGCCAACCACAATTAAGCAGAAAAAACCTAGTGCTAATATTTGTGGTGGATTTAATCGTATAAAACGATTATACAGCCCTTGTCTTTTTGTTACTTCCATATTCACTAACTCCCTTTTCCCCTCATAACTAAAGGCTTATAAGAAACCTTACATAGCGGGATAAACCTTATATTCTTATAATATAGTTGAGCATAATCCTTTTTTTTTAAGATTTCAACTTTTATTTATACTCGAACTCCACTTCATTTTATGACAAGAAACTTTCTATTATATTTATTCGTACTCTACAACTCTCGCAACAATCATTTTATATGTATCATTTCTCAAATTCTCATACCTTTCACTCTATGTTCACACCAAGGTCACATCCACCTTTTATAGTATATGTATCGGAGCTGTTCCTCCCTAATTTATAAGACATTCCCCAGTGTCTTGAACAGCTTTCCATCCCTAATTAAATTGACATAAATTGTCCCCTTCCTTGACCATCTCTTATGTGATGGTCTTATTTTTTTATTTACTCTATCTTCTATTTAAAACTCCCTCTCTCTTTCACTCTATGTTCACACCAAGGTCACATCCACCTTTTATAGTATATGTATCGAAGTTGTTCCTCCCTAATTTATAAGACATTCCCCAGTGTCTTGAACAACTTCCATCCCTAATTAAATTGACATAAATTGTCCCCTTCCTTTGACCATCTCATATGCGATGGTCTTATTTTTGGTTTACTCTATCTTCTATTTAAAATTCCCTCTCTCTTTCACTCTATGTTCACACCAAGGTCACATCCACCTTTTATAGTATATGTATCGAAGTTGTTCCTCCCTAATTCATAAGACATTCCCCAGTGTCTTGAACAACTTCCATCCCTAATTAAATTGACATAAATTGTCCCCTTCCCTAGACCATCCTATGTGATGGTCTACTTTGTGTTCTAACTAGATTCCCCAACTTTTTTGCTTACTTTAGCAAAAGCAATCTATATTTAAATACATATTTTCATACAAAATATTCAGAAAATACTGTCAAAATAGGCGGTTTTTCTGTACAATTAATGTAGAAAGTAATTTCACAAAAATAAAGGGGGGGTTTTATTGAAACAAACAAAAGCAATCTTAATCGCATTATTTCTCGGTTTAGTCGTCGGACTCACTTTAAATTTAGCTGCACCATCCATTTTTGAACCATTAAATCAATATGTGTTCAATCCACTTGGTCAATTATTTATTCGCCTCATTAAAATGCTAGTTGTTCCTGTTGTATTCATTTCTATCGTGCTTGGATCTGCTGGGCTTGGAGACCCGAAACAACTTGGAAGAATCGGCTTAAAATCAATTTCATTCTTTCTTGTAACTACAGCCGTTGCCATCTCTATTGCAGTTACATTTGCACTGATTATACAACCAGGATCTGGCGGTAACTTTAAAACCGAAGGGCTTAAATATGAAGGGGCAAAAACCGAAACATCTTTCGTCGATACATTGCTAAATATCGTACCAGATAACCCAGCAAAAGCGATGGCTGATGGAAACATGTTACAAATTATTGCCTTTGCCGTATTAATCGGACTCGGTATAGCTATTTTAGGAAAACGGGTTCAAGGTATCCATTCATTACTTGAACAGGGCAACGAATTAATGATGTATCTTGTTAATCTCGTTATGAAATTAGCTCCAATCGGAACATTTGGATTGCTCGCTTCATCCGTTGGTAAAATGGGTCTTGCAGGCGTCGCTGCGATGTTCAAGTATATGATTGTCGTTATGCTAGTACTTATTATTCACGGCGTCTTCGTCTATGGCGGATTATTAAAGGTATTAGCAAAAGAAAGTATTGTCCGTTTCTTTAAACATTTCGGACCGGTAATGGCAATTGGGTTTAGTACATCTAGCTCTAATGCATCTCTTCCGTTTGCAATGAAAACAGCACAAGAAAAACTTGGCGTTCCAAAAGCGATAAGTTCTTTTGTACAACCACTAGGTGCAACAATTAATATGGATGGTACTGCCATTATGCAAGGTGTAGCAACTGTGTTTATCGCTCAAGTATACGGAGTTGAGCTTACTATGTCCCAATTAGCTGTCGTCGTATTAACTGCTGTACTAGCTAGTATCGGTACTGCTGGTGTACCAGGTGTTGGACTTGTAATGCTTACGATGGTTTTAAATCAAGTAAATCTACCGGTAGAAGGTATTGCCTTAATTATCGGTATTGATCGCATTTTAGATATGTCAAGAACAGCTGTAAATATTTCCGGTGATGCAATTTGCGCAATGATCGTCGCAAAATCAGAAGAAAAATATAATACGGATCAATCCGCAGCATCTTAAATCAAAAAAGGAGTGAATTATTTCACTCCTTTTTTGATTTACTTCCTTTTTTCGAACGATATTCTTTTCCTTTATTATCATTACCAGTCTCAAATTCAGTACTAAACTCTTGCTGAAATTGTCCTGATTTTGGTGAGCCTTGATTTCCGCTCCCTTTACTACCATTTCGATTTGTCATATGTCTGCCCCCTTCCTTTACTAGTAGTATGTTACATATTTTCTTTTTTATAATCTTTTACATACGAAAGAAGACCTTCCTCTCATAAGGAAGGTCCTCTCCTTTATTACGTAAGCGTTTTCTTACCTGTGATGAATTAAATAAGTTTTTTAGAAATTGATATCATTATATTCATTTCTTCTTCTGAAAGCGTGGAGAATCTTTCTTGTAAATATTTCTTTTTCTCCCCTTCCATTTTTGCAACTAAATCTTTTCCTTGTTCTGTAATCTCCAAATATACAACTCTGCGATCTGACGTAGAACGTGAACGAGTTACAAAACCTTTATTAATTAATTTTTCTGTAACAGCTGTAATATGACTATTCGACACATTTAACTCATTGGCTACACGTGATACCATTTCTTTATTCGTACGATTCAATATTCTAAGGACGATGAACTCATTCCACGGTATGTAACCACCAAATATCTTTCCAATATCATTACGCAACGTGCGGAACATAGCAAAAACATTTGTCGATAGTTCTTCCATTAATTGCTCTCGATTTTGAGACAACTTTGACAGCCCCTTTTATTTCATTTAGTTAAATAAAAACCTTATTAATAATTTTACATGAAATCTTACTTTTTGTCACCTTATTTTCCCACAATTCGTAGTTTTTTAATAGATATTTCATGATACAATAAAGTTGATTTTCCAGGAAAAGGGGATGGAATAGTGAGTGAAGAAGAAAAATTTTCTAATCTCAATCTAAAAGATAAGACTTTGATTATTGGTTTTGTTATTCTGTTTCTCATTATAATTTTTGCATTTATATTCTTTGTTTATGTAGGAATCTTTCATATTACAGGTATAGAGTATAGATCACGCACTGCTTTACTTCTATTTTTTCTATTAATCACTTTCTTAGACGGTATTACATTCTTTATCTTCGGTTTCCTCAAGGCGTTGCTATATCCAATGACAAAAAACATGCCAAATTGGCTGGCTATTACTCTTTTTGCAATCATTGAAATTACGCTAGATTGGTTCGTCATTCATACTGCCGCTGATTGGATAGAGAGCGTACAACTGTCCAATCTTACTGAATTATGTGTCGTACTATTCCTTTTCCTATTAAATCAATTATTAAGTGACAAGAAAGAGTAAGAATGCAAGCTTTTCTATATAAAAATTGGTACAATGAAAACAAATCATACTAAAGAGGTGTTACTTATGAACTTACAACAATGGGCTGATAAAGGTATGTCCTTTGATACATATGTGAATGAAATGAAAGTAAATCAATATGAGCTACTGCACATTTACAATAACTTTTCAATTCCAAATGAATTACTTCCTGTATTAGAAGAACGCCAAAATGATGGCTGGCGTGTTATCGTATTAACAGCTGATTGGTGTGGTGACGCTCTTTTATGCGTACCTGTTATGAAACGAATTTCTGAAGTTGCAAATATTGATATGAGATTATTAATTCGCGATGAAAACTTAGAATTAATGGATCAATATTTAACAAATGGAACAGCACGTGCCATTCCAATTTTTATTTTCATTGATAAAGATGGAAATGAACAAGCCGCTTGGGGACCACGCGCTCCAAAAGTACAAGAGTTAGTAACTTCAATGCGCGCTACATTGCCTGAAAAAGAAGATCCAACATTCGAAGAGAAACAAAAAGAAATGTACGCTAATTTCCGTGCTACATTAGCTGATGATACTTCTCTTTGGGAACATGTAATGGAAAGCATGATGGAAAAAGTAGTAAAATAAAAAAACTGCCGAACTCGGCAGTTTTTTTATTACATAATGAAGAAATAGAATACCGCAGCTAAAATGAAACGATAGTAAGCGAACGGTGTTAGTTTTACACGACCTAATAATTTTAAGAATGAAACAATTGCAAGCATCGCAACAACGAATGCTGTAATAAATCCTGTTGCAAATAACGGAATATCAGCCGCACTTAATATATCCCAGCTTTTAATTAAATCTAAACCACTTGCAGCTACCATCATTGGTACTGCTAAAATAAATGTATATTCAGCCGCCGCTGTATGTGACACGCGAGCTAATAAACCACCACTTATTGTAGAACCAGAACGAGAAAATCCTGGCCAAAGCGCTAAACATTGGAACATCCCAATTGTAAATGCTTGCTTATATGTGATTTCATCTAATGTTCTTGCTGTACTTGGTTTCGAAAACTTCTCAGCAACAATCATTAAAATACCACCAGCCACTAAACTGATGACAACTGGGCCTGGCCCAAATAAAACTTCTTTAATCGCACTATGGAACAATACGCCAAGTACGCCGGCAGGAATCATCCCGATAATAATATGTAATAAATTTAACGATGGTCCATCTGTTACTTTCCCAATACCTACTAAAGACCATAGACGCTTCCAAAATATAACAACAACTGCTAAAATCGATCCCAATTGAATAACAACTTCGAAAACTTTCGCTCTCTCGTCGTCAAATCCAAGTAAATGACCTGTTAAAATCATATGTCCTGTTGATGAAACTGGTAAAAACTCTGTTAAACCTTCAACAGCACCCATGATTATTCCAATTAACCAATCAGCCACGAGTAGTGCCTCCTTAATAACAAATATGTAATTTTTCACACCTTATCATAATACCTTATCCCCTTTTAAAGTGCATCCTTTTTTTATTGATTGTACATGTTGTATGCGCGTATTTCTTTTCTATTTTTTGATTAAATTGTATGATAGTATGAGTTTGTTTTTTTAGCGGAAAGGGGATTTTATGAAAGAAACTAATTCATTCTCACAAAAATTAAAGCAATTTGTATTACTATTTTTCCCGATTTTCGTAACGCAAATGTCATTATTTGCAATGAGTTTTTTCGATACGACAATGTCCGGGCACGCAAGTCCTATTGATTTAGCGGGTGTTGCTATCGGAACAAGTATATGGCTTCCCGTTAGTACCGGATTAACAGGAATTTTAATGGCTACTACTCCAATTGTTGCGCAGCTAGTTGGATCAAAGAAAAAAGAGGATGTTCCCCAAGTTGTCATACAAGCAGTATATTTAGCAATTTGTGCTAGTTTCGTGGTCATCCTTATCGGTTTCTTCGCTGTTTCACCTATTTTAAACGGCATGCGCCTGGAAGAACCCGTGGAACGTATTGCGGCACAATTTTTAAGTATTATTGCAATTGGAATTATCCCTTTATTTACTTACACTGTTTTACGCGGCTTTATTGATGCATTAGGAAAAACTCGCACAACGATGATCATTACATTACTATCATTACCAATTAACGTAGTATTAAATTATGTATTAATTTTTGGTCATTTCGGTTTTCCAAAACTCGGTGGTGTTGGAGCGGCAATTGCTTCTGCAGCAACCTATTGGTGCATTTTAATCATTACCGTTATTATTATTCGTACGAAAGAGCCTTTCGCATCTTTCAATATATTTAAACAATTATATCGTCCTTCTCTTTCAAGTTGGACTGAATTCTTAAAACTTGGCGTCCCTATTGGATTTGCTATCTTTTTTGAAACGAGTATTTTCGCTGCGGTGACACTTATGATGAGTAATTTTAGTACGACAACAATCGCTGCTCATCAAGCAGCTATGAACTTCGCTTCCTTGTTATATATGACTCCTTTAAGTTTAGCAATGGCAATGACCATCGCTGTTGGATTTGAAGTTGGAGCAAAGCGATACAATAACGCAAAACAATATGGATTTATCGGGATTGGCTTAGCACTTGCATTCGCCCTATTATATTCAATTCTTCTCTACTTCTTTGATGATGCAATTGCTTCAATTTATACGACAGATATACAAGTTCATCATTTAGCAAAAGAATTTCTTATATTTGCGATTTTATTTCAAATTTCAGATGCAATTGCAACTCCTGTACAAGGGGCACTACGTGGTTATAAAGACGTAAATGTTTCCTTAATTATGACATTAATCGCTTACTGGGTAATAGGTCTCCCTCTCGGTTACATATTAGCAACTTATACTGACTGGGCAGCAAAAGGATATTGGATCGGTCTTATTATTGGTCTAGCATTTGGCGCTATCTTCCTTCTTGTCCGTCTCTTTCAAGTTCAAAGAAAATATACAACAGAAAACCGCCGCTCACGATAGAGGGGCGGTTTTCTTTATGCATATTTTTTCTTTGAACGTATAACATAATGAAAAAGAAAGGTGGATACATATGGACGAAAAAGAAAAAAAGCAATCATTCGATGAAGAATTCGCCCCTGAAATTTCACCTGGATATCGGCAAGATGTACATAAGCCACCTAAATATAAAAACACCTCGTTTTTAATGGGCATTACCATTTTTGCTGCGGTGTTACTCGTACTCATCATTTTCGTTTATTTTTAAGGAAAGGTGACATATTATATATGAAGAAACAAGATTCCAATCGTTCAAAAAGAACTGTGAAAACAGAAAAAGGGTATGCAGGTGATTCTGTTCTTACACAGAAACAAGTCGAGCAAGGAAATTTATATATTGCTCAAAAAGAACTTGGTCAACAAAATGAAAACCTTTAGAATCCCTCAAAGAACTGGGGGATTTTTTTATCCGCTATTTGTAGCACTAATTCATGTTTCACTTTATTTTACATACTGTTTTTGTTCTAACACCTTAAATATATTATTAACCTTTACAATTTTTATTTCATAATTCAATTTCATTTCGCTTCTCTTACCATTTTCAGCACCCGCAACGTACGCTACAGTTTGATAACGAAAACTTTCATCCGTCACTTCACGTATGTCCTCGTTTGTAAATTTATACTCTAAATCCCGAAACCGATTTGGATAATAATTTCCTATTAATTGTTCATACCCTCTATTTACAAATAGTACTTCACCTTTTCGTTTCACATCTTCTTTATTATTAAGCTCAAACACTGATAATTGCTCTGTCACAAAATGTTTTCCTACCTTTTTCATTTCATTATGAGTTAAAGTTTCTATACTTTTGTTCTTTAATTCATTATTTAATCCGTACTGATCAATCGGTTTAAAGCTAGCAAAAACCTCTTCTTTATATGACCAAAACAATCCAAAAGCGATACATAGAGAAATGATGAATAGTCTTTTCTTCGTAATACTCCCGCCCTTCTTCATAATGATAGTTATATTTTAACATATAGAAAGAAAATTCTGATATCATAAAGTGGAATAACTTAATTCAGAAACGAGGAGCAATTATGGACTCTTACAAACAGTATATAAAAGAAGCTTTGCCTAATCTTTCTATACATTCATATAAACAAAATGAAGAAGGATGGGATAATGTAGCAGTTATAGTAAATGATGAGCTACTGTTTCGTTTCCCGCGAAAACAAGAATATGCAATGCGAATTCCTTTAGAAAAAGAACTGTGCATAATTCTCTCTCATTTGCTACAAGAAATCGAGGTTCCAAAGTATCACCTATTCTATAAAAAGGATACTGATACTGTTCCCCTCTGTAGTTACTATACTCTCATTCATGGTGAACCGTTTAAAAAAGAGATAGTTACCAAGCTAGAGAAAAAAGTAATTATTACACAATTAGCGACTTTCCTTGCGGCTCTACATAGTATTCCTTTAAAGCGTGTGAAGGCATTAGAATTCCCTATAGAAAAAACACTCACCTACTGGAAAGAGCTACAAACAAAATTAACTCAATATCTTACTAACAGTCTTACTTCATACCAGAAATCAGCGTTAAATTGTTTATTCGAAAATTTCTTTACATGTATCGATACATCCACTTTTCAAAAAACAATTATTCACGCTGACTTTACACATCATCACATTTTATTTGATCACCAAAATAAAACCATTTCAGGGATTATCGATTTTGGTGATGCTCAAATAGGAGATCCCGCCTTTGACTTTGCTGGGCTATATTATGATTTTGGACATGAATTTACTACATCAGTATATGAACAATACAGTACGCTTATTTCACACCATGATCCATTACTCATTCATCGCATCACGACCTTTTATCAATACAGTCCTTTATTACATAATATGATTTATAACTTTGAAACAAAGAATGAACTTGAATTCCTAGCAGGTACAGAAAAACTGAAAGTAATACTACAGGGCCGAGATTAAATTCTCTCCCGATATTCTCTCTCTTCATACATCATTAACTTTTTATCCATTTCAACAATAATTTGATACAGTTGAAACGCTTGTAAAATTTGCAGTTGAATTCCAAAAGGAGCATTCTGTTCTTTTAACCATTGAAATACTTTCGTTTCATCTTTCATTGATTATTCCTCCCTTTATTAAAATCTGCTACAAATATACGGTAAATGATGAAAAGCTTTTCATGTCAATAACAAAAAAGGATGCAAAATTGCATCCTTTAATGTACGATATTTTTCTTCTGCTTCGCTTCTTTCTTTACTTCTTCCCTTTGGCATTCACTACGAAACGCACAACTCATACACTCAGAACGAAAATGACGCTCTGTATAATGCTCAGGTTGTTGCAACATTTCTTTCATTCTAGATAAATCAGCCATGCCAGTTATACTATCTTCCTGTTTCGGAATGTACTCATACTTAGTTCCTTCTATTAAATTAATAACTTCAATTTTTCCTGGAAGAATGCCGAAAGCTTTATAACTGAATACTGTCATTAACTTTTGACAAAGAGCAAGCATTTCCTCATCCGCATCGACAACATACTTTTTAATTACAAACGACTCAGTACTCCACTCACCAACTTCTAATGTCAATGACATGTGGACACCTAACTCTTCCATATATGTTTGAAATTTTTCATACAAAAATAACGGCGGTGTCTGACTATCATCTCTTTCAACAAACTGTAATAAGTGATCTGTTAGCTTCGCTAACACAATATAATACTCCGCCTTCGAAGCAAACATATTAACCCTTACTTTTTTCCAATACTTTTCTATTAATATTAAAAGTACAATTTTCGTTTGTTGGCCCGCAGGTAGTGTGTAATATTCGTTAATAATTCGATTCACAATCATTTGTGCGATTTGTTGCCATTCAAACGAAGAAGGTTCTCTTCTTTTTATATGACGAAAATAAAATTTATGCGGGCAACGCATAAAATCATACAAATGATAATCTGTCATCGTTTTGATTGCGATTTTCTCGTGCACTTGCTCTTCATCTCCCTTCTGCCATTAAGAAAGGTGTTTTACAAATTCAGCTCCAAACTGTAAACATTTTTCTACATCTTCATCTTCTGGCGTTAATTCTACTTTTAGTCCTTCTAACACAACTGCAGCTCCGCGCTCTTGTAGCTTTTCTATTAAAATGTCAACCGCCACGCCGTATTTCGGATAAGCCGAATCACATGATCCGAATACTGCTGCTTTTTTCCCATTTAAATCAATAGAATCCATTGCGTCATAAAAATCTAAGAAATCATCAGGAAGGTCACCATCTCCCCAAGTGTAAGCACCTAAAATAATTCCATCATACTGTTCTAGTATAGAAGCCTCTGGTGAATCCATAATATCGATCACTTCAATTTCATTTTCTGTTTCACGAATTGCACCCGCAATATGATCAGCCATTTCCTCTGTATTTCCACTCATACTTGCAAATATCATTACTAACTTACTCAACTGAATCTCTCCTTTTACCTTGTATCTCTTTTTCTGTTGGAAGTGTACTCTTCTCATCTACATATTCAGATCGAATTACATTTCGTTGCCATTCCATATGCTGATCAACATCTTTATTTTTATCTTTTAATCCCCTCCGCAGAAGGTGAAATTTTTTTCTCATTAACATGTCGCATCCATCCTATTGATAATAATTATCAATTTCAACTAACTTTAGATTAATTGACAGTGATTATCAATGTCAATAACTATTTTTAAAAAAATGATTAAAATGTACAAGCTTGTCCGTTAGCTATTCATATACTATAAATGAGCATAGTTCTTTCTCAGCCCTCTCTGACGGAAAGAAATAAAAGCAACTGCGATAGAGCGCAGTTGCCTTTTTTTATACTTTTTTACGATTTTAGTAATCTTATTGCTGTCTCTAGAAATAATTCCACTCCATAAATTAAAGCTGCTTCATCTACATCAAATTTTGGATGATGATGTGGATAACAAGTATCTATCTTTTCATTCCCCGTCCCCAATTTAATGAAGCAACCCGGTGCTTTTCTTAAATATGCTGAAAAATCTTCTCCTCCCATAGAAGGTTCAAGCTTCACAACACGCTCATTCCCAAACAAATGTAGTGCACTTTCTTCTACTACTTTCGTAATATATTCATCATTAATAACCGGATCATATCCATATCGATACGTATATGTATACTTCCCTCCATGCGCTTTTGTAATTCCTTTCACGATTTGCTCAATTTTCTCTTCTGCTTCTATTCTTAACGCTTGATTAAAAGAACGCACAGTTCCCATTAAAGTTGCTGCATTAGGAATAATATTATCAGCCATTCCCCCATGAAACTGCGTAACTGAAACAACTCTTTGCATGAAAGCACTTGTATTTCTTGATACGATATGTTGTAAATTTGTAATAATCTGCGCTCCGATAGCAATAGGATCTATCGTTTCTTCTGGCCTCGCCGCATGCCCTCCTTTCCCTTGAATTTCAACTGTAAATACGTCCGGTGCCGCCATCATCGGTCCATACGCAATTCCGATTTTCCCGCTCTCCAATCCAGACATAACATGTAAACCTATTACATAATCAACACCATCCATCACGCCTGCCTCAACCATTTCTTGTCCCCCGCCAGGATACACCTCTTCTGCGTGCTGAAAGAAGAGACGAATCTCACCTACGAAATCTTCCTTTATATTTGATAGTACCTCTGCTGTACTTAACAAAATAGCTGCGTGAGCATCATGCCCACATGCATGCATCATTCCTTTATTCACAGACGTATAAGATTTACTTGTCTCCTCTTGAATTGGTAAAGCATCTATATCAGCTCGAATTGCAACTACTTTCCCTTGTCCCGTCCCTCTTTTAATTGCTAGTACACTATACTTCGTCGGTCTCGTTACTTCAAAAGAAGAAAATGAGCATAATGTATCATATATAAATTGTGAAGTTTCTTTTTCATGAAATGATAATTCCGGATATTTATGAAAATGCTGTCTCCATTTAATAATGTTTTCTTCTGAAATAAGATCCTTCCACATCCTCTTCATCAGAAATTCCTCCTCTTATGAAACTTTAACAATTCATATATTAACTATGAAAAACTCAAACAAATATTATATTTCTATCCATTCTCCCAGACCACTTTTATACATTCACACAATCCACTTCCTATTTACATGTCAAACCCATTACAAATTCATACTGAATGTAATATAATTGCTAAGTTAGGGATTTTCTTTTTTAGTATTTAGTGCTAATATCAGAAAAGAGCCTTTTGACTTATTTTTACCTAAAATGTGGAATTTTGTTTTTTTCACAATAATGTAGGACATGATACCTACAAAGAGCTATCATTTCATTAAGAGAGGGAAAGACATGGAAAGATTAAAAGAGATATGGTCTCGACCACTCACACAATGGGTTGCAAAGACGGTTTATTACCTTGCAATTTTATTTGCATTGCTTTGGTTGTATGGATTCCATGATACAAACACAAGTACATTTATTTACAACGAATTTTAGGGTGGGAACGTTATGAAGTTATTAGAACAAATTGAAAAGTGGGCTATTGAAACGCCTGATCAAACTGCTTTTGTTTGGCGAGATGCGAAAATTACGTACAAACAATTAAAGGAAGATTCTGATGCGTTAGCACATTGGATTTCTTCTGAGTATCCAGATGATCGTTCACCAATTATGGTGTATGGCCATATGCAACCTGAAATGATTATTAACTTTTTAGGATGTGTAAAAGCTGGACACGCTTATATTCCTGTAGATTTATCTATCCCAGCTGATCGTGTACAACGTATCGCTGAAAATTCTGGTGCGAAACTACTTTTATCAGGAACTGAAGTAACTGTAACTGATTTACCAGTTCGCATTGTAAGTGAAGACAACTTAAAAGATATTTTCTTTACTCATAAAGGGAACACTCCAAATCCTGAACATGCGGTAAAAGGTGATGAGAACTTCTACATTATTTACACATCAGGAAGCACAGGTAATCCGAAAGGGGTTCAGATTACTTATAACTGCCTTGTAAGCTTTACAAAATGGGCTGTAGAAGATTTCAACTTACAAACAGGACAAGTATTCTTAAACCAAGCACCTTTCTCATTCGATTTATCTGTCATGGATATTTACCCATCATTAGTAACAGGTGGTACACTTTGGGCAATCGATAAAGATATGATTGCACGTCCAAAAGACTTGTTTGCTTCTTTAGAGCAATCGGATATACAAGTATGGACTTCAACACCATCTTTCGCAGAGATGTGTTTAATGGAAGCATCTTTCTCTGAGACTATGCTACCGAACATGAAAACATTCTTATTCTGCGGTGAAGTGTTACCAAATGAAGTAGCTAGAAAATTAATTGAGCGTTTCCCGAAAGCGACAATTATGAATACGTACGGTCCAACAGAAGCTACTGTCGCTGTAACAGGTATTCACGTTACAGAAGAAGTGCTTGATCAATACAAATCACTTCCAGTTGGCTACTGTAAATCAGATTGCCACCTTCTTATTATGAAAGAAGATGGTACGCTTGCACCTGATGGTGAAAAAGGTGAAATCGTAATTGTCGGTCCAAGCGTAAGTGTTGGATATTTAGGAAGCCCTGAATTAACAGAAAAAGCATTTACTATGATTGACGGTGAGCGCGCCTATAAAACAGGCGATGCTGGCTATGTTGAAAATGGTCTTCTATTCTATAATGGTCGTCTTGATTTCCAAATTAAGCTGCATGGTTATCGAATGGAATTAGAAGAAATTGAGCATCACCTTCGTGCGTGTTCTTACGTAGAAGGAGCAGTTATCGTTCCAATTAAAAAAGGTGAGAAATACGATTATTTATTAGCGGTTGTTGTTCCTGGCGAACATTCATTTGAAAAAGAATTCAAATTAACATCTGCAATTAAAAAAGAACTCAATGAGCGATTACCAAACTACATGATTCCACGTAAATTCATGTATCAATCTTCTATTCCAATGACACCAAATGGAAAGGTAGATCGCAAAAAATTATTGAGTGAGGTTACAGCATGACCGCATATGGATCATTTTATTTTTTCGCTATAGTGGGCATTTTATTAATACCTACTATCATAGCTGGACTAAAAGGTAAAATGTTGCGTAAATATAATGCCGTTTTAACATTAGTAATGCTCGTTATTATCTTCTCGGATAAACCGAAGCAAGCGATTATGTTAGCCGCATTTATTATTTGGCAATATGCCCTTATTAAAGGCTATTTAATTTTAAGAAAACAAAATAATAGTACATTCATGTTTTGTATAGCTGTTATTTTGTCGATTTTACCGCTCGTTTTAGCAAAAATTGCACCGTTTGTACCTGAGCTAAAGTTTGTTGTATTTTTAGGAATGTCCTATGTAACATTTAGAGCAGTACAAATGGTATTTGAAGTTCGTGATAACTTAATTAAAGAACTTTCCTTCTTTAATTTTTGGGAATTCATTTTATTCTTCCCAGCTATCTCAACGGGACCTATCGATCGTTACCGCAGATTCCAAAAAGATATTCAAAAGCCACCTAGTGCAGAAGAATATCAAAATTTACTATATACAGGGCTAAACCGTATTTTCCAAGGTTTCTTGTATAAATTTATTATCGCTTACTTAATAAAGCAATATTTTATGGATCCGGCATTCGCTCAGCAAGATACAATCCTATCAAATATGATTTACATGTATAGCTATAGCTTATATTTATTCTTTGACTTCGCTGGTTATAGCTCATTTGTAATTGGTGTAAGTTATATGATGGGAATTAAAATTCCAGAAAACTTTAATAAACCATTCATTAGTCGTAACATTAAAGACTTCTGGAATCGCTGGCACATGACCTTATCATTCTGGTTCCGTGATTTTATTTACATGCGTTTCGTCTTTTTTGCAACGAAGAAAAAGTTAATTAAAAACCGTTACACAATTTCGTATATCGGTGCATTTTTAAACTTTTTCATCATGGGAATATGGCATATTACTGGTGAGCATGTGTATCAATACATTATTTATGGTCTTTATCATGCCGCACTGTTTATTTTATTCGATATTTTCGAGCGAAAAAACAAGAAGCATAAGTTTTGGCCAAACAATAAATTTACACACATCCTTGCGATTGTAATTACGTTCCACGTTGTATGTTTCGGTTTCCTAATTTTCTCTGGACACCTTAACAGATACTTTTAATGCACCCTTCTTATACTAGTAAGAAGTTGCACATATAATATATTTCGGATATAAAGGAGATTTTAAAAATGGCAGAATTTAAAGAGCAAGTATTAGATATTTTAGAAGAAGTATGTGAAAACGATATTGTGAAAGAAAACTTAGATGTTCAATTATTTGAAGAAGGTATTCTTGATTCTTTCGCTGTAGTATCTTTATTAGTTGAATTCCAAGAGCGTTTAGATATTGAAGTTTCTATTTCTGATTTTGACCGTGACGAGTGGGCTACACCAAACATGGTTATCAAGAAGTTGGAAGAAATCCGATGAACAAAGCAAAATTTGGTCCGATGCTTTTAGCATTGGCCCTTTTTGCTGTATTCTTACTTATTCCAACGCGCTTTCTACTTCCACTTTTAAGTGATGAAAAAGTAGAACAAGCTGCCACTTCTTTAAAAGAAGAAAAGATTCAAAGTATGATATTACAGCAAAAGATGTTAGCAGACCCGAAATACCTTCCGATGTACGGTTCATCGGAATTCGCACGTATGGATGCTTTCCATCCATCAAATTATTTCAAAGTAAAGCCTGAAGGGTTCACACCATTCCTACTTGGACGCGGGGGAACACAAGACCTTGTACATGTGTTAAACTTTGCATCTACTATGGATCAATTGAAGGATAAGAAAATGGTATTCGTTCTTTCTCCTCAATGGTTTGTACCACAAGGTATTGATGAAACACACTTTGCACCTAACTTTTCAAAACAACAAGGCTATCACTTGCTTTTCAATGATGACTTAAAGCCTGAAATGAAAAAGCAAATTGCAAAACGTTTATTAAACTTTGAGATCGTCAAGAAAGAAACTTTACTAAAAATTTCGCTTGAAGGTATCGTTTATGATGATACAAAGCATAAAGTAAAAGCACTTGCTGCTAAACCTTTCGCTTATATTTATCGTAACATTTTAGATCGTAAAGATTTATTTACAGCAATGTTTGATATTAAACCGCATAAAGAAAAACTTGACCCTTCATTAAAACAAATGAATTGGGAAGAAGCTCGTAAACATGCAGATCAAACTGGTGCAGTAGAATCAGGTTCTAACGAATATGGTATCGAAGATGATTACTTCAACAGCAAAATTAAGAAGAAATTGAAGCAACGTGAAGGCTACTTAAAAAATGATGCTTATGATCAATCGCCAGAATATGAAGATTTACAAATTGTACTTGATTTATTAAAACAATCTGGTGCAAAACCACTCTTCATTTCTGTTCCTGTAAAAGGTCCTTGGTACGATTACGCTGGCTTCCCGAAAGAACGTCGCGAATTGTACTACAAGAAAGTTCATGAGCAAATTGAGAAAGCTGGCTATCCAATTGCCGACTTCTCAAATCATGAGTATGATAAATACTTCTTAAAAGATCATATGCACTTAGGTTGGAAAGGCTGGGTTTATATCGATGAGGCCATCCAACAATTTTATAAAGCAAACTAACGAAAAGACCACTTGAATTATTCAAGTGGTCTTTTTCTATATATATTTTGTAATTGTTCGATTGCGTTCTCTGCTTCTTTCATAACTCGCTCCACTACATGCTGAGCTGATTCTATTCGTGCTAATGATGACGCTTGCCCTGCCCAAAGCGACATGTATTCTCCTTTATTTTGTTTTGCTGCTTCTTGGCGTATTTTAGAGGTTAATACATTTTGCACTGGATACATCGGAAGCCCTTCTTCTTTCCCTTCATGTCTCTCTATAAATTCATTACGAATACCCCGCGCATATTTCCCGGAAAACGCACGGGTCACAGTTGTACTCGTATCTGTACTATGTAAAACTGCTTCTTTATACACATCATGCGTAATACTTTCTTCACTCGTTAAAAAGGCCGATCCCATTTGAACAGCTTCTGCCCCCAGTGAAAATGCCGCAACAAGCCCTTGTCCGTTCATTACACCACCTGCTGCAACAATTGGGATATGCGGGACTGCTGCTACTAACTGCGGAATTAATGCAAACGTCCCAATCATAGCGTCCTGTTCTTTCCCAATAAACGTTCCTCTATGCCCTCCTGCCTCACTACCTTGACCAACAATAATGTCTACTCCTAATTCAGCAAGCACCCTCGCCTCTCTCACATGAGTAGCTGTTCCTATGACTTTTATTCCTCTTCTTTTTAAGTCATCTATTTCTTCTTTTTCTAACGTTTGAAATGCAAAGCTAACGACTGGTACGTTTTCTTCTACTAACACTTGTAATTGTTCTTTATAGCTTTTAGGAAGCTTTATCGTCTCTTCTTCCTCTATACCGAATTCTCTATTCACTCCGCTAAGTAATACCTTTGCCAAGTTTACTTTCTCTTCTTCTATCTGTATCTCTTTCGTTAACAGTAAATTAACACCGAAAGGCTTATCAGTTCGTTCCCTTATTTTATTAATTGCTTCACGAATTTGCTCAGGGCTCATATAGCCTGCTCCAAGCGTTCCTAGTCCTCCGCTATTACTTACAGCTGCAACAAGCTCAGGCGTCGTAATCGCACCTGCCATACCTGCTTGAATGATGGGATACTTAATTTGTAATAGATCTATTACGCGACTTGTAAACATCATTTCTCCTCCTATTCCCCTTATATCTTCTTTATTTGACAAACTTTCCCCTTCTTTTACAAGGGTTGAACTTCATAGGAAGCGAATATATTGAAAGGGAAGGAGGCTAAAAACAATGATATATCCAAATGCGTTACAACAAGGTGATACAGTAATGGTTATTGCACCGTCCGGCCCACCAACAATTGAAAATGTATTAAAAGGGGTAACCCTATTACAAGAAATGGGTTTATCTGTAGTAATCGGGAAGAGTGTTTATGAGAAATATGGATATTTAGCTGGAAGTGATCAAGTTCGGCTCGATGATATACATGAAGCATTTACAAATAATGAAGTAAAGGCCATTTTCTGTGCACGAGGTGGTTACGGAAGTGCTCGTCTCCTCCCTCACATTCAATATGAAATCATTCAGCAGAATCCAAAAATCTTTTGGGGATATAGCGATATTACAGCTTTACATACGGCCTTTTCACGTTATGCAAAGCTTGTTACTTTTCATGGTCCAATGGTTGAAGAACTAGGTAAAGGTGTAGATTCTCTTTCTTTATCTTCTTTCAATCAACTATTCCATCCGTATTCAACCATCTTATCTGCTTCAGAATGTATCGTAGCTACCTCTCCATGTACAGTTACAGGCACATTGGCGGGAGGAAATTTAACTGTATTAACGAGTATAATTGGCTCACCCTATGAGATAAATACTGCTAATAAACTTTTATTACTTGAAGACATTGGGGAAGAACCGTATCGCATTGACCGTATGTTAAATCAGCTACTTTTATCTGGCAAGTTTAATGAATGTAGCGGTATTATTTTTACAAGTTGTCATGACTGCACTCCTTCTAAACCATCTCAACCATTGCAAACAATACTATATGAATATTTCGCACCATATCATATACCTGTTCTATTCGGTTTACCGATTGGACATATAAGCCCAAACATCGGGATTCCTCTTGGAGCTACAGCGACAATAAATACAAATAATAAAACACTCTCTATTTCTTCTGGCGTAGCCAATCCGTATTCAAATTAAAAAGGAAAAGCGATTCCGCTTTTCCTTTTATTTATAATAATTAAAAATTCGTCCAGATGCGATATCTGCAACTTCTTCTGGAATAAATGTTTTACTTATATCAGTACCAACATTTAATACTGCTGTAGCATCTTTCTCAATGCTACCAAATAATTCTTTTCCACGTATCGTAATAAGGGGCGTTCCTTCTGGCAACACGTCTTTTACAAATTCCATTTGCGTAAAGAACGGAACAATCCATCTACCCTCTCCTTGGAAATGACGCAAGCGAAGTATTCCTTCTGTTGCCCCGTCCTCTGCTTCTAGTGAACCAGCAACATAAAACTCAGTAGATAAGAGCAATTCATAAAATTCCTTTTGCTTCTGTTTATCGTCCCCTGCTACAACAAGTACTTCTTCTATTCTCTTTACCGGAATTTGCTCCATATGATGCCACCCCTATTTCAAAATGATTGTACTTAAATTATACAAAATATTCTTATTTTTTTCTACATAATTCGCAATTATTTTCTTAAAATAATTTTAATGCTTCTTTTGTCGTCACAATCGTAGCAAATTCTTCATGTTGAAACGCCTTTTGTACATCAATTATAATAAGTGCTATTTGATTATTCATCATTTTCTCCTTCATTTGGCTGTAATTGAAACAGAAAACCAAGTTGTTGCGACGCAGTGATAAAACAAATATAAGCGCAAAGCTCTACAATTTCTTTTTCCGTCCAATATTGTTTCAATGCATGAAACATATTATCATCTATTGCCTTTTTATCATGAACAAATGTATGTGCAAAAGTAACTGCTACACTCATTTCTTCTACCTTTTGCATATCATCAGGTCTTCCCTTTGCCATACAGTACGGACATTCATTCCCGTACCCTAATGTTCTTCTTACTTGCTCCTTTAGCTCTGCCGACAGAGTTCCTTTACTATACAGTGTATTCTCTACCATACTCCATGAATGTAATAGATCTGGATTATGCCCTAATAACTTTTGAAACTTTGTAACTCCTACATTTGATAATGAAATTCTCTCCATTATTTCCCCTCCTATTTCCTTCTGTTTTATTGTAAAATAAATAAAGTTCACCTTACATTTCATATGAATCTTAATTTATATTTTTCCCTTACAAAAATTATTATTTTACTGGAGGTATATTTACAAATGCAACTAGACCGTGTCGATCGAAAGATTTTAAATGAATTATATAATGATAGTCGCCTTTCCATGCGTGAATTGGCGAAACGAGTAAACTTATCTGCTCCGTCTACTGCAGAACGTGTTCGCAAACTTGAAAGTGAAGGCGTGATTCAAAAGTACACAATCGATATTGATTATAAAAAAGCAGGACTTGTTTTAGATTGTATTTTAGAAATCACTTTAAAAAATGGTGATACAACACGTATGCAACAGTTTATTCAGTCTTATCCATCTGCAAGTTTTTGTTACCGAGTAACAGGAAGCTTATGCTACATTGTAAAAATTTCTGTTCCTTCACTCGTTGAACTTGAAGATTTTATCAATGATGTTTCTTCATATGCAACGACAGTTTCTCATATCGTATTATCAGAAGTATCTCTTACTCCTGATATTGAACATATCTTCCCAGAAGCTTAATTTATTTTTATTCATAAAATACAAAAAAACCCCTTACAATAAGAATAAAAATAATATATTATGTATTAAAATACATAAAGTTCGAGAAAGGGGCTTTACATTGAAAATCTGGTTTTATGAAAAAACGGCACAATTAGATGATTTACTTGGCATTTGGGATAATGTTCCGACTATCCCTCGAATTGGTGAAAAAGTGGAGATTTTAAAAACAGTCCGCACTGTTACAGATATTAAATATGTAAAGAACGGTAATAATTTTCGTGTAGAAATTATTACAAATTAAATAGTAGCTCCTAAGAGCTACTATTTAATTATCTATCACGCGCTTTCTTTATAACGATTTTATCTTCTTCTACAGATACTGTTACATAATCATTTTCTTCTAATCGAAGCTTATTTACAGCCTCATCTGGTAGCTCTACAGCCATCAGTCTATCTGTTACGATCACTTGACTATATACTTCATTTTCTTGTGATGCACTCACCACTTTTTCCTCATTTATAAAGCGCACTGGTGGCACACCCACTTCTTTTACTGTACGCCATTGTTTCCAAACGTAAGGAATTAACCAAAGTAATCCAACAACTGTCAGACCAATACCGATCCATAAATTACTTTGCGCTTGTAATTCAGGAATTGAGATTGCGCTACTCTCTTCTCCACCGACAAATTGCATACTTGTTGCAATTAAATTATTTAGAGCATGTACAGCGATATTCGTCCATATATTTTTCGTCTTTATGTATAAAAGGCACATTACAATACCAAACATAAATGCACCAATAACATCAAAATGTCCTAAACCAAAAATAAGTGAAGATATGATTACAGCTTTTTTAATGCCCCATTTATAAGCCATGCGCTGTAAAAAGAAGCCTCTAAAAATAACCTCTTCCATAATAGGTGCTAATACACATGCTGAAATGAAAGTAAATATCGTCATATATACGTTACTCGTGTTAATAACATTTCCTTCTTCTAACATAGTAACTAAGAAATTCGGTAACGTATGTGCTAATATGTAAAATTGAATATGAGATATACCAACTGAAAAAATCATTCCCATTATCGTTGCTAATACAATTAATCCCCACGGTAAACGTCCTGGTTTATCAAAAAAACTATTAAATACAATATTATTTTTATTTGTTTTTACGTATAACCAAAATAACGGAAATAGAAAAAATACAGTTATTTGTGAAATAACTTCCACCGTATTATCAGAAACATTTGATAGACTTAATGGGATCATCGTAAGGAACAATCCTATAATCATCCATCCAAAAAAGCTACGTAGTCTTATACGTGAAAATGCATAGTGCACATAGAACACCTCCAAAAATAGTAAAAGTAAATGGTGTGATAACTAAATTATAATATGAATATAGTTGAAGTTCTTCCTATTTTTCTCAAATACTTTCGAACAATATATATAGTAATCATTCTTTTCTTCCAGTTGAAATATACAAGAAAGTTATGTAATAAAAATCCCCGTTTTTACAAGCGGGGATTTCTTTTATTATAATACGTCACGTTTTTGGAATAATACACTTGATGCTACAAGTAATACAACAAAGTATGCAGCTACAAGTAATAATGAAGTTGTAAATGTAAACTCTGTAAATGTTGGTTCCATTCCGCCACTTACTAGTTTATTACTATCGTACACACTTAAATTTAAATGGAAAAACACTACAAATTTCGCTACACCTTTTGCAAACATCATCAGTACCATATTAATTGGTCCTTGTAAGAAGAAGAGGAACATCGTAATAATTAATGGTAATACAGACTTTCTAAATACGTTTGCTAAGAAAAATGCAAGTGTCGCAAAGAAGAACGGTGAAAGTACTTGATATAAAGTAGATTTCATTACGATTCCTACCGTTAATTCTGTTTTACTACCATCCATTACAATTCCGCCAATAATCATTGCAATTAACGTGCTAGCAAATATGATAAATACTATAGTAAGTAACACTGTAATATATTTAGAGAATAAAACTGTAATTCGTTTTCTTGGACGGATTAATAACTGCTTAATTGTACCTTTTTGGAACTCATCAGTAATCATACGAGAAGCAATCGTAATCCCAAAAATTGTTGCAAACAAAGTAATTAAACCAATCTCTGAACTTGCAAAATCTAAATATGATCCTTTAAATTCACTTCCGTCTCCCCATTTCAGCATCGCTAAAACTCCCAAAATCTCCAATACTGCAATGACACCAATTAAAATATACATACCTTTTTTCGCATGTAACTTTAAAAATTCATTTTGAATTAATTTAAACATTACGCTTTCACTCCCCCTGTAATCGCTAAGAACTCATCCTCTAACGTTTTATTTTGAACAGTAACTCCGTATACAAGCACATCGTCATTCACAAGTCGTTTTACAAGTTGTGGGATTTCCTCTTTCATTACAGATACTGCAATTACATTTCCTTGCGTCTTACCTTTAATGATTTCATTTGCTTTCTGTACTTGATCTACTTCAAACGCTACAACTACTGTCTCATCGTGTTTCGCTTGTTCGTGTAAGTTGTACTCCTGCACAAACTCACCTTGCTTAATAATAACGACGCGATCACACATGAGTTCAATTTCACTTAATAAGTGACTTGATACGATTACAGCAATATTCTCTTCTTTCGCTAAACGTTGTAAATAATCTCGAATTTGGCGAATACCCGCTGGATCTAATCCATTTGTTGGCTCATCTAAAATTAAGATTTTCGGCTGATGAAGTAATGCCTGTGCAATTCCTAAACGTTGTTTCATACCAAGTGAATATGTTTTCACCTTTTTATGAATCGCGTGCTCTAATTCGACAAGCTTTACAATCTCAGCAATGCGCTCTTTACTAATTGGTGTAATTGCCATGTTCGCAAAATGCTTTAAGTTTTGCATTCCAGTCATATAATCATATAGTTCAGGATTTTCTACGATCGCCCCAATTTGCTCTAGCGCCTTTTCACGCTCCGTGCGAATACTATGACCGCAAATTGTAATATCGCCCTCTGTCATTGATATAAGACCTGTCATCATACGAATTGTCGTCGTTTTACCACTACCGTTCGGTCCAAGAAACCCGTACACTTCCCCTTCACGAACTTCAAATGATAAACCGCGAATAATTTCTGTTCCACCAATCTTTTTTCGAACATTCTCTAACTTTACTACTACATTTCCCAATGTTGATTCCTCCTTTAGACTTCTAGTTTTTTATCGATTATGCGACCTGTTATATAAACAAGTAGAATAAATATTCCTATAGAAAAACTAAGGCTATATAAATTCATAAGTTTTTCTGGATAAAGAAACACATTTGCTTCTGATGATTCATCTATATACACTAACTTTTTTATAAAAGCAGGTGTAGGTGCAAGTCCACCTAGCATTTCATATATCATATTGATTACTTTCGTTACTAGTAAAAATAAGAAGAAAATAATTACATACTCCATTTTTTTCTTTTTCAAAGAAAATACTTTAACGCCAGCTACTGTAAAAAGTAAAACTAACAATACACTTGATAAATTAAATACATATAACACACTGCTAAATAATTGTTTTACTATATCTAACGTAAGTGTACTTTCGGTAAATAACAATCCATAGAGTTCTGTACCTTTTATTACTTTCATCGAAATGCTATAGAAAAACATAGTACCTATTACTTCAAAACACATTAAGCTAATTGCCGCATATGACAATATTGCTAAAACAATTTTTTTACCAGATATCGGCGTTAATCGAAATAATGTACTTTCGGTCATTTTCCCAAACGCAGACATCGCCTGCAGAAATACTAATACCGCAAAAATTATATAAACTAAGAATACTAAGGCAACTATAATCATTTGCCTTACTTCTCCTGATTCTTGTTTAATATAATTCCCCATACTTACAAAAGCGACAGCTGCAATAAATATGAATGACAATAACGAAATGAAAATTTGTTTTTTATTCGCATTGTACATATATATTAAACTGGCCTTCATCTACTAAACACCTCCTTAAACACATCTGTGACAGCTTTTCCTCGCTGAAAGCGTAACTCCTCTACATTTTCATGTAGTACACTCTCACCATCTTTTAAAAAGATTACTTCGTCAAAAATATTTTCCACTTCTCCAATTAAATGTGTTGCAACTAAAATGGTACAATCTTCACGATAAAACTGTAAAATAAGTTCTAATACATGCTCCCTAGAAACGAGATCAATCCCGCCCAATGGTTCATCTAGTACGTATAACCTCGCTTTCCTCGAAAATGTTAAAATAATTTGTAGCTTTTCAACCATACCTTTTGATAAAGCTGTAATTTTTTCTTCTAACGGTATTTTAAATTCCGCAATTGTATCTACCGCTTTTTGAATGTCGAAGTCTTTATAAAAATCTCGATAGAAGAATAAAGAATCTTTTACCGTCATCCAATCATCAAATACTGGTTTATCCGACATAAAAGAAACAATTTCTTTCGTTTCTAATCCTACCTTTTTACCAGCGATTGTAATACTGCCTTCGGAAGGATGCTGCAGACCGGCAATCATTTTCAATAACGTCGTTTTCCCGCTCCCGTTATCTCCAACGAGTCCTATAATTTTCCCTTCCGTAATCTCTATGTTTAATTCACGGATCACTGCTTTCAATCCGTATCTCTTCCATAAGTTTTCTATTTTTAATAACTCTGTCATTCGCTCTCCTCCCTCTTCTCGTGTAATGAAGAGCGAAGGATTGTAAGAATTTCTTCTTCTGAAAAACCTAAATTGTCCATTCCATCTATAAAAGAATGAAGTAATTCTTTCGCCATCTCTTTTCGCAGCTCCATAATTTTCTCCCCTTCATTCGTTACATATCGTCCCATTCCTCTACGTGTGACAACAACCCCATCCCGTTCTAGCTCTTGAAATGTACGCTGAATCGTATTTGGATTTACTTGTAATTCACTCGCTAATTCACGTACAGAGGGAATTTTATCACCCGGCAATAAATGTCCTGTTACGATTTCTTTTTTTATGTATTCCATTACCTGAATGTAAATTGGTGTATTTGGAGAAAACTCTATTTTCATTTCTTCCCTCCTTTTGTATTGGTGTACTAGTTAAATAATACACCGATACAAATAGTTTGTAAATACCCATTTAATTACAAAAAAGTTCTATCCATTTGCTGGATAGAACTTTTTAAATAGAACTCGTTATACAAAAATAATAGTGTTATGTAAATAAATCCATAAAGAAAAGCTGTCTTATCAATGAATAAGACAGCTTTTCTTTATGAGTATATATTAAAAATCAAACACGAAGTCATCATCAGCTAACTTTTCAACGTTCGTTGCTTTTACGTAACCATTCCCTTTTACAGAGAAGAAATCATGGTTTTTCGTATCTGTACGTAAACCATTTAAAACGATCGGGTTAATTTCTTCTTCCTCAAATTTCGGCTCAAGCCCTAAGTTCATAAGTCCTTTATTCGCATTGTAACGAACGAAACGATTTACATCTTCTACAAGACCGATAGAAGTGTAAATTTCTTCTGTGTATGCCATTTCAATTTCATATAGTTCCATTAATAACTCTTGCGTTTCTTTTTGCACTTCTTGTTGATCTTCTGCAGAAAGTTCTGCGAAGAGTTGTTGTGCTAAAATACCGACGAATACGCCGTGAATTGACTCATCACGAATTATTAGGTTAATAATCTCACCACTTGCTGTCAATTTACCTTGACCTGCTAAGTAAAGTGGGTAGAAGAATCCACTATAGAATAAGTAACTTTCTAAGAATACACTTGCTACCATCGCCATGTATAACTCTTTTTTCGTTACTTCAGGCTTTAATAAACGACGATAGTAACTAGTAACAATACCAGCTTTTTTCTCAAGTAATGGATGATTGTCTACCCATTCAAAAATATCATCAATTTCTTCTTCAGTAGCTAACGTTGTGAAAATATGACTGTAACTCTTCGCATGTACTTCTTCCATAGCTCCCATGAAAGCTAATACACTTTTCGCTTGTAAATTTTCAAGATGAACAAGTACAAGTGGCATCCCTTCGCCACCTTGTTTCGTATCTAAAAGTGTTAAACCACCTAATACACGCTTATAAGCAATCTGCTCTTCTTTTGATAATTGTGCCCAAGTATTTTTGTCAGAAGATACTGCGATTTCTTCTTCTGTCCAAAACTGAGCGATGTTTTGCTTCCAAAACATTAAACTAAAATCATCTTCTTTTTTGTTCCAGTTTACCGCACGCATTCAATCGCCCCTTCTCTAAATAAACATGAAAAATTGATAACTAAGCATGAGCAGGGTTCAGAAAACCCTGCTCATGATGTCTCACTTTTTATATTAAACGGTACAAGCTACGCACTCTTCCACGCTTAACTTACGTGTTCTCGTATAATAAAGACTCTTTAAGCCTTTTTTATGTGCATAGATGTAGTAACGTGCTAATTCACGTGTTGAAATATCACTATTAACGTAAAGAATTGTACTAATTCCTTGGTCAATATGTTCTTGGATTTCTGCGATTAAATCAATTAATTTAAACTGATTCATATCGTAAGAAGATTTATAGTACCAGAACGTATCTTTTGATAAATACGGCATTGGATAATATGTTGTCGCATTCGCATATGTTCTTGATTCGATTTGACTTACGATCGGCATTACGCTTGAAGTTGCATTTTGAACGTAACTGATAGATTGTGTTGGAGCGATAGCAAGACGGTATGAATTATATAATCCATTCTTCTTCACTTGCTCTTTTAAACTTGTCCAATCTTCTTTTGTTGGAATATGAATTCCTTCAAATAGTTGCTGAACTTTTTCAGTTACTGGGCTGTAATCTGTCGTTTCGTACTTTTCAAAGTATGTGCCATTCGCATAATCAGACTTATCGAAGTCTTTAAATGTTTCGCCTTTTTCTTTAGCGATTTCCATACTTTTCTCAATAGAGTAGTAATTTAACATCATAAAGAATGTACGAGCGAACTCTTTCGCTTCTGCACTTTCATATGCGATTTTGTTTTTTGATAAATATCCGTGTAAGTTCATTGCGCCAAGTCCAACTGAATGAAGCTCATCATTTGCTTTTTTCACAGTTGGTGCATTCGGAATGATCGTCATATCAGAAACAGCTGTTAAAGCTTCCATTCCCGCATGAACAGCTTCACGAATTTCTTTATTTTCCATTACATTCACGATATTTAACGATCCTAAATTACAGTTAATATCACGACGGATAATATCATCTGTACCGTAATCATTTATTTCAGAAGTTTCTTGAAGCTGGAAGATTTCTGTCTCGAATGTTCAACCGAGTCCGCTACTCCTCAGTCCGTTGCTCATGCAACTGCTGTATGTCACCATACAGGACAGACTATATCATCACCTACAGCATTACCTGATTAGGTGCTCCGCTTTTCGAACGCCAATCGCTTGCGCTCTACTCCCATAAGGGATAGTCGTTAGGCTTTTACTTATCTTACATACTTCAGAAAGTCTCTTATTACTTTATGTTGTCCCATAACTCTGCTATACAAAATAATAAGATACATTCTGAACTTTTATATTTTCATTCTAAGATAAGATTTAGCACGGTAGGTTACCTCAAATTTGAGGCTTTCCCCGTTTAACGGAGTTTTCGACTAGCATTTCTACTAGAAGGTGCTACATATTTAACACAAGTTCGACATCTTCACAGTTCCAATATCCTTCAGTGGATGTTGGTTATTTGCATTTGATTTAAACATTAAGTATGGGTAACCAGACTCAAGCTGAATCATAGCAATTTTAATAAGCATATCACGTGCACTAATATCTAGCGGCTTCTTCTTCACTTTCGGATTGCTCATTAATTCATCGTACATTTCATCAATGTCTATATCATCTAAATGCTTTCCGTATTCTTTATACACCGTATAAGGCGCGAAAACATGGAAAGGTTCGTTTTTCTCAGCAAGCTCAAAGAACTTACTTGGAACGATAATTCCGATTGATAGAGACTGAATACGGCTCTTCTCATCGGCATTTATTTTTTTTGTATCAAGGAATTCAATAATATCCCAATGGAAAATGTTTAAGTATACTGCGCCGGCACCTTTTCGTTGCCCAAGTTGATTCGCATATGAAAACGAATCTTCAAGTAATTTCATAACAGGTACTACACCACTTGCAGCGTTATCAATACCCTTAATTTGCTCACCGCGTGCACGTAGCTTAGACAAGTTTAAAGCTACTCCACCGCCGATTTTTGATAATTGCATTGCAGTATTAATGTTAAAGCCGATTGAATTTAAGCTATCATCCATCTCTAACAAGAAACAAGACACCATTTCTCCTCTTCTGCTTCGTCCCGCATTTAAAAAGGTTGGTGTCGCTGGTTGGTAGTTTTGTTTTACAATCATGCTTGCGAAGTGTTTTGCCTTCGCAACATCACCGCGTCCTAAGTATAATGAAACAATTGCTACACGATCTTCATAGCTTTCTAAGTATTGTTTTTGATCATTTGTTTTTAACGCATAATCTTTGTAGAACTTAGATGCTGCCATATAAGATTGGAACTCGAAGTTTTCACCATAAGCGATGTTATATACCTCTTCTACTTCCTCCAAGCTATACTCGTCCAGAACGTTGTAATAGTAATCATATTCTTTCATATACTCCATTCGCTCTGCCACGCTATTAAAATGAACGGTATTTTCTCTAGCTTCTTCCATAAAGACTTCTAATGCCTCTTTATCTTTATGAAGCTGATAAAAACCGTCCTGCATTTGCGTGATTTCATTATTCAGTTCAATGTGTCGCAATCTCCCGCACCCTTTCCTTAAAATATTCTACATCATTATTTGTTCCTGATAACTCAAATTTTGATACAATAGGCACTTCATATTTAGCAGAAATTTTGTCAGCACTTGCACCGAACATGTCTCCCCAGTTACGATTGCCGCTTGCAGATACGCCTTTTAATTTTTCATTATTGCGCTCTAAAAATTCTAAAACACGTTCTGGTACATTGCCAAAACCTGTTGTATACGTAATTAAAACAAAGTCTTCATCTATTACTAGATCTTCACCAATTTGAACGGCCGGCATATTTAATTTGTGAATGAAACGCTTCACGTTTCCTGTCATAGAATCATATGCAACTATCATTTCCGACCCTCCCTCTCCAATCTATACTCTCTGTATGTTGTTTCTTGTTTTCTCTATATATTGTATTACGTTTCAAAATAAGACACAAGATATATGTATAAATTCTTTCTTTTTTTAAATTTTACTTTTCGACAAGACAGTCGATTTTTTTCAATACAATGACTATGAAACAACATTCTAAAACTCATGTCAATAAAGTGCTTTTCAAAAAAGTTGTCAACGAATTTAACCTTATTTTTAAAAAAGTTACCAATATATTTTGTCATAAAACGGCAAATGCTGGAGGAATATATTTCTCCAGCATCACGCAAAAAAGAACAGACATGAAACGATAATCTGTTCTAAAAAACGATTACATTTATCAGTTTTACTTTATTAAATATTATACATATACTTTCGGTTCGCGTTACATACTAAAAGATAACTATTATAGAAAAAGATTATTATTATGGAAATTCAACCTATTTATGAAAAGATTATTCTGAGTGCTCAATGCGCAAAATATCTTTTACAAATATATGATGTGGATTTTCATCTTTATCAATCATTGTACATACAGGAGCTTCTTCATCAAAGTACACAATCATTCCTTCTACGTACTGATATGTATGTTGAACTTGTACGGTTACTTTAATTTCTATAGCCTCTTCATATGCTCTTTTTATTTTCTGAAGCATTTTTGCCGAACACTTTCGTTTCTCTGGATACATGACCATCCCCATAAACCTATTGCCAGCTCTATCTTTCCACATATAATCCCAATGCGGTAATATGCCTTGTTTAAAATCGCCCATAATTCTCCTCCCTATATTCTTCTAGTTACGAACGTGGCGTTTCTGAATATGTATAAATTACTTGTCCGCCGCGCTGTGCGTTCCCAATAATATGTTTAAAATCTTCTCGACTTACTACAACTTCTCTGAACGTATAAAATACATCTTTCGTAACAACATACTCCTTTATTTCACCATTTTTCAGCTGATCCAAAATTGCATTTGCTAATTCTTTATCCATGTATTTCACCTCTATGCAATATTTTATTTTATCGTATATTCTATAGGTCAACAACTGTAAAATTATCCAGGTGCTATACCTTCATTTCATTTTCATTATTCACAAACGATATCACTTTACTATATGTCCACTAAATATCATATACTAACATAGCTACTTCTCTATATCAAACATTTCGACATTCAATTATGCAAAGTTCCATACCACTATGTTACAATATACAAATAGAACTAGGAGGGATACTATGATTCGGAAAGCAAAAAAGACAGATGCGAAGGCAATTGCACCTTTATTATATAACGCTCTGCACGAAATTGCTGAAAAAATCACAGGCAGCACAGTTGAAACAGAAGTATTACTAGGACTTGAAACATGGTTCTCAAAAGAGAGAAATCGACTGAGCTATGAAAACTGTTTTGTATATGTACAAGACGGGGTTGCAGTTGGGGTTATTGTCGCTTACCACGGTAGTGAAGCAACAAGTCTTGATGCACCAATTGTACATTACTTAAGAGAATTACATAAAGATGAATCAATTACATTAGAAAAAGAAGCTGAACTTGATGAATATTACATTGATACATTATCAGTTTCAAGTGCATATGGCGGAAAAGGAATCGGTTCTCAATTAATTGAAGCTGCTGAAATCCATGCAACTGAAAAGGAGCATGAAAAAATCGCATTACTTGTTAATTTAGAAAACAAACGTGCCTATTCACTATATGAAAAACTAGGTTATAAAAAAGATAAAATCGTTATGCTTGTAGGCGAACCTTATGCACATCTCGTAAAAACATTAAACATCAAAATTTCTATATCTTAAAAAGAAAGCACACGATTTATATATAAATCGTGTGCTTTTATGTTAATTTTGTATTTAATATATTTCCATCCATCGCTTCGTGGAATGTATAGGTTGTACATCCCCATGGCTTCCTATGTAAAATAGGAGCACCAGACCATCTCATCGCTCTCAGCTCCGCACCAACCATTGCATTAATGTAATTATGTCCTACAAGAGCAATACTTCCATGTACGAGAGCATAACGGTGTAATAAGTAAGCCGCTTGCCTTGCCCTCTCTCTTACTTCCTTATAAGACTCAACACCTTTATGGTAACCAAGTATCCATAATGTTCGCCCGATAAACATCCATACGTTAGGTTTACATTTCAACCATGTTGGAGCATAAAAATTCGTCGAAATTTCAGCTTCCCTAAAAAGAGAATTTTGCATAAAAGATAAAGAATTCATTAATTCAGCTGCTGACTGTATAGCACACCTTTGATCACTCGTTACAATCAACTTTGCTGCTTCAATCGCTTCCATTGTTTCCATTGGTATAGGTGCTTTTTCTGTTATAGCATGTAAGTCATATCCTTTCATCCATTCATGAAAGGATGTAACCGTCATTCGTTCTATAGTACGATTTAAGCGGCCATGACGAATAAAAGAAATCTTCATTCTTTCCACTCTCCATTCATCACTTACGAACTCTATTATGTACTATTTTTAAATATCATACCACGCAAAAAAAGAAAGTTATACACCTTTACATATCCCCGCCACTCTCATGTGTGACCCCAGCATGTATACCATCCATCCCATCAAAATATGTAGTCGTTTCATGATGACGAATCTTTTTTAAATTTATATAAGAAAATACAAATAAAGTTAATGCTATAACACTCCCCACAAATTCAAACATCATTTTACCGCCTCTAATTTCCCCCACTTTAGTAGGTTATTGTATATTTTTCATTATACCCCTATATAAAGATGCACGCATTTAAACCGTTCTTTTTTCTAATAACTTGGAGTTCTTGCATATTTTCTTACAAAATGTGAATATTTTTCGAATTTTTACTTTGGAAACATTTACAAAATAGACAATATGGTTCAAAATAAGAGGAAATAAAAAAAAACCAAAATTATTCTTTTTTTGGAAAACTGTAACAAGGAGAGTTGCTTATGCAGATCGCAGAAACTGGAGATATCATTGAATTTAAAGGTGGAATGCAAGGCCGTGTTCAAAAAGTAAATCAAAACTCCGTTATTGTAGATATAACAATTATGGAAAATTTTAGAGAACTAGATATGGAACCTCTTACAGTTGTAAGTCATAAAAACTATACTGTCATTAATCAAAATGCATAATATAATAGAAAGAAAGGAT
>NZ_QORZ01000030.1:0-157301 GCF_008368785.1 Bacillus sp. AY3-1
TTGATTTTTTCTGCTTTCGCAACATTCACGCTCACCATTTCTGGCCACGTTGTAGTTCAATCAGCTTTAGGGATTGCCCGCAGTTAACCCTCACTACTAGCCAATCACTTGACTAGCAGGGCTTACTGATATATTTAATTAACTTTCGTTATAATTGGTTAAATAAATCGTAACAGTTAGTTACCCTTTATATTTTGATCCTGTAGCACTCCCAACAACTCATTGCATTCTTCAATCTCTGGAAGCCACGGCGCCACAAAAATAAAACCATCTACCTCTATATCTTTTTGTAAAATTGTATACAAAGCTACTCTTGCGCCAGCAGAAAAACCACCAATTATTACACTTTCTACTGTATGATTTTCTATAAACGTAATGTAATGCTCTTTTAACTCCTCTTTCCCTCTATGTATATCGTCCCAAACAAATCCATCTGAAAACTGAATTTGCGAAGATTGTGGTAAAGCTAACGTATAATCTTGTGTCAAAACAGATTTCCAATATGGTTCTATTATTTCTATATTTTCTTGATCCCCGTGCATTGCAATAAATAGTTTTCCTTCTTTATTGCTGTCTAAATATTTCACGTCTGCTCGTTCTGTTTTCTTTGCTAATTCTTCTCTTTCTTTACATAATTGAACTATTTTATGAAACTCTTCAAATTTATGTAGTGGTGTTAAATCATCGTCCGAAATTAAATACTCATTTCCGTACCAAAATCCATTGTCTATAATAGCTTCCTTCATTATCTGTAACGCTTCTTCTTCAAGCCCCGCTGCACTCGCTAGCGCATATTTAAAATTATATATTTGCGCTTTATTCCCCACTACACCTTTAGCATGCTCCATTATATAAGTGTACGCTTCCAAACTCCCTTTATTTGCGTAACAATGTAACGTTTCATTTAATAATTGAATGTAAGTCATACTATTTTTCATACACCCATTCCCCCGTAATCTTTTATAATATTTATTTCTCAAACCTTCATACCATTCTGTAATCACTGTATATAACTCACGCTAACAATACTTAATCATTACTTCTCTTCGTCCAATAAGTTTATTGTAAAGTTCAATAAACAGAAAAATCAATATTTTTAAAACAAAAAAAAGACAACAATATATTTATTGTTGTTCTCAATACATCTACCCACTCTTTTGTTTTTTTCTGTCCGGTTTACTTGAAACTAAATAATGTTTTTCTGAAATATATAGGTCTCTTTTTAATATACGCTTCAAATATGGTCCTAATTTTATCCCGCATATAAGACGCTCTTCACTACCTTCAACAAGTGGAAACATTTCTTTTTCTGTTACGTACTGATCTACTGCTTTTTGTACGATATCAATTTCTTTAACTAGGTTTAAATTTTCTTCTGTATGTTCAAATACCTCAAGCGTTTCCTTCGTAATAAGAAAACTATTTGTTGGAAATGCAAGTAAATACGGCTTTAACAAATCATAATTTACTGTATAATCATCATTTACTAATACTGTATAAACGATATTAGCATTCGTTTCTAGAAACTTAGCCATCGCTTGTTCTAATTCATCTTTCGTAATTTCACGCTCTTCTTTTCCAGTTCTGAAAAAGCGAAACATTGCATCGCCTCCTTTTTACTATATTATAGCATAAAAGAAAACTGAAAAATGACAAAAAAAGCCATTGAACGAATTTTTCAACGACTTTTTTCTTAATATACTTATATTTATTTTAAGAACGCACTTAGCATCCATACATGTTGTTCTAATGTTGTATGAATCGCTAACAACATGTCTGCTGATGTTTCATCGCCAGCCTCGCCAGCAACTTCCATACCTTCTTTTAATTCTTGAATAAGTGCAGAGTAATCATTCACTAATGTTTGCACCATTTCTTCTGCAGATTCCTTGCTTGTCCCTTCATTCACACTAGATGTTGCAAGATATTCTTTCATTGTCGCTAGCGGTTTACCTTCCAACGCTAAAATACGTTCTGCTAATTCATCAATATTTGTTCCAGCTTCATTGTAAAACTCTTCAAATTTCTCATGTAACGTAAAGAAGTGTGGTCCTGTCACATACCAGTGATAATTATGTAGTTTCACATATAACACATTCCAGTTTGCTACCTGCTTGTTTAATACTTCAACAACATTTGTTTTCGTACTCATACAATCCACTCCTCTTATCATTTCATAATGTTTATCTTTTAATAACATAGTTACATGTTACCATACATTTCCTATTCTTTCGAATGCTTAGCTCATATGTAACAAAGTTTTAACACCTTTAATACTTCCCTAATATCTTTTAATTCATGTATGTTTTCAAACACTTCATAAGTCTAATTGTCCAAGCTCATACATATGCATAATAGTAAATCAAGCTCATCGTAGTAGAAAGAGGGATAACATGGACAATCAACAATGGCAAGTAGCAAAGAAAGTCGCTGCTACTTATATTGGAACAGTCGTTGGAGCTGGATTTGCTACTGGACGAGAAATTGTTGAATTTTTTACAGTGAACGGATTATATGGAACAATTGGCATATGTGTAAGTGGATTTTTTTTTATTTGGCTTGGCACAAAGATGATGTTACTTTCATCACAAATTGGTGCATTTTCAGCGCAAGAATTTAACAAATATTTATTTGGAGATGTAGTTGGCAATGTTGTAAATACACTATTATTACTCGTATTATTTGGTGTAACGAGCGTTATGTTATCAGGAGCTGGGGCGGTATTTGAAGAGCAACTTCGTTTACCAAGACAACTTGGTATTTTCATTATATTGATCGCCTGTCTCATTATAGGTAGTCGCGGGTTACAAGGGGTTTTTGAAGTTAATACACTTGTCGTACCTATTATGATGATTTTTATTATCGGACTTGCTATTACAACTTTTTTTCACGGTACAACTCCTATTAGTGACACTATTCCTGCAGAAAGCTGGAATATGAAGTGGATTACTAGTCCTATTACATATGTCGCCTTAAATCTTTCTCTCGCCCAAAGCGTTCTCGTCCCGTTAGCCAGTGAAGTAAAGGATCGAAAGGCCATTTTATGGGGCGGTATTTTAGGCGGTGCAGGACTTTCTTTAATTTTATTATGTAGCCATTTAGCTATCTTATCAGTCGATCAATTTTATCAATATAATATCCCAATGGCTGAAGTCATAAGAAAATTCAATGCAACTTTTCACTTTTTCTTTGTTCTTATCATTTTCGGTGAAGTGTTCACAACTTTAGTTGGTAATGTGTTCGGAATGACAAAACAAATGCAATCCATGACTGGATGGAAAAGTAACAATATTATTTTCTTCATTTTACTAATTAGTTATTGCTTTAGTTACATTGGTTACAGTGAATTACTCCACATTCTATATCCTATAATTGGATGGATCAGCATCATTTTACTGCCAATTATTGCTTTTAAAAAACTTCAAAAAACATAAAAGAAGCATCCATTTTATTGGATGCTTCTTTTATGTTCATTCACAATCATCGCATACTTCCCAGTACGGCCCCATTTCGAGTGCTAAATATGGCTTTAATTGTAAGCGAATCATCCGACTAGGCATGCGTTCTAAAACGAATTGAATCCCTTCTTCCTCTTCGTCTAATTCAACTTTTGAAATCGCAATTCTTTGCATAGTAGAAATAGGCATTCCATCTTTATATAAAGTGATTTTCACCTCATCATATTCATTAAAATACAATTCAACACTCATTTGATTTTTCAATATTTCATCAACAATTTCATATTTATCATTTCGTTCCTGGATTATATATTTCCAGCCGCCTCTACCTTCTTCTTTCGGAGCTGCTTGAAATAATGTCATCAAATCCTCGTATAGCATAAGATAACCCCTCTCTTACTAAAAAACGATGAGTATTTTATATACCCTTTATCTCTATCACTATCCATATGTATTGTACCATATATCACCGTTCTTACTGTATTCATTTGCTCCATAACTGCATATAAAATAACTGATTTTCTTCATTACTATATGAATTGTCTCTCATTGTATTTCTTAATATGCTTCCAACGCTTTCCAAGTATATCAAACATAAGTAAATGCACTCTTTGTCATCCTCCGCTTAGTATTTCCTTACAATAACAAAAAAGAAGAGTGACTTTTATCACTCCCCTTAAAAGAATTTCCCCGTAGCTGCTAACGCTAATACTAGTATTAAAATTGTAAATAATAATGATACAATGAAACTAAAAATAGGTAATGCTTTCTTTTCATTCTTCTTAAAGAGTAACTTTAAACTAAGAAAGATGTTTACTGGTACAAGTATAAAATAAAAATATTTAACAATTTGTACCGAACTATTCGAAAGTGTTTTTAAAATAAACACTTCAATTAGAAAGACAATAAAAAATGAAATACTTAACCAAAATGAGACATAACTAAGCCAAGAATGTCTTTTGGTACCCCAATAAACTCCCATAGTAATCTCCTTTATTTGCATTTTATACGATTATAATTATACACAAAGCAAACAAATACCTCTATTTTTCGACAAATATCATACAAAATATACCTTTAAATATTATAAAGATACTCTCAATCTCATTTCATTTTACATAATAAAAACAGACTACTCCAATAGCATACTGCTATTTTGGAGATAGTCTGTCCTCTGTTAAACTTTAAATCTTTCAATTAACCCTTGTAACTCTTCAGCCATTTGAGATAATGTACCAGCCGCCGAACTAATCTCCTCAATGGACGCTAGTTGTTCTTCTGCTGATGCTGCAACGTTTTGAGTACTCGTCGCATTGTTCTGTGCTGTCATTGCAATTTGACCTACTGAAATAGACACTTCATTTGCACCTTTTGACATCCCATTAGCCGTTTCAACCATCGTTTTAATTTGATCTGCAATTTCATTTGTAGATAGTAAAATCTCAGTAAAGTTTTGCTTCGTTTCATTCGCAATAACAAGTCCAGATTGAACTTCTTCATTTACATGCCCCATAGATTTTACCGTCTTACTCATGTCATCTTGTATTTCACATATTAATTTACTAATTTCACTAGAAGATACACTAGACTTCTCCGCCAATTTACGTACTTCATCTGCAACGATTGCAAATCCTCTTCCATGCTCTCCTGCTCTTGCAGCTTCAATTGCCGCATTCAAAGCTAGAAGATTCGTTTGATCTGCAATATTTTGAATTACTTCTAGTATGTCACCAATTTGTTTTGATTTATTATTTAGTAACTGAATAACTTCATCTGATTGTGAAACAGATTTCGCAATAGACTGCATTTGATTTACTGTTTTTCCTACTAGTTTCCCGCCATCTTCTGCTTTTTCACGAGTATGAGCAGAAGCCGTATTAATTGATGATGAACTTTTTGCTACATGCTGAATTCCTTCTGTTACATCAAATAATAACATTGCACCATTTTCTACGCTCGTTGTTTGCGTTGTTGCCCCGCTCGATATTTCATCCATTGCCATTGTAATTTGCTCAGTTGCTTCACTCGCTTGTCTTACACTTGCCGTTAGCTCTTCTGATGCTGCTGCAACATGTCCAGCCGACGTATTAATTCTTCCAATTAACGTTCGCAATGCATCTGTCATCTCATTGAATCCTTTTGCAAGTTGGCCAATTTCATCATTAGAATGAATCTCGATTGTTTGCGTTAAATCTCCCTCACTTATTTCTTTAGAAGTAGCAACTAATCTTTTTAATGGCTTCGTTATAGAAAGTGTCACAAAATAAATAAGTGCTCCGCCTATAACTAATGAAATGAACATAACAATTAACATATTATAAAATACAGGCTGCGCAGCTTCAATTATTTCATTTGAGTACATCGTTCCACCGATTTTCCAACCTGTTTTTACATTTGTAGCAAATACCATTTGTTTTTCGCTGCCATCATACATATATGAAAAAGCACCATGGTTATCTTCATAAATTTTCTTCGCCCAAGAATCAGCTGCTTTTTCTCCTGATTTTTCTTGAGGATGTGCAATTATTTTTTGTTTTCCATCTAAAATGAAAGCATATCCCTTTTTACCGATATTGATTAACTTTGTTGTTTTTAATAAATTATCTAAACTTAAATCTATTGCTACAACACCGTTTTTATCTTCTGCTTGTTTTGCAATCGTTACGACAATATGTCCATTTCCTTGCGCCTTATATGGCTCAGTAACGACAATACCCCCTTGTTTTGCCACTGCATCTTTATACCAAGAACGTTCTGTTGGATCATAGTCTGCTGCCATTTGTATATTTGGTTCTTGCACAAATTTCTTATCATTCCCAGCAAAGTATACTTGTTCAACATCTTTATTCAAATTAATATATTGAGATAACATTTTTCTTAATTCATCTTGATTATCCCCTTGATACATATTACCTTGAATCACCCGTGCAAAATTATTTACATCATTAAATTTCGCCTCAATCATTTGATTGATTAAATTATCTAATATTTTTATATTGTCGTGAGCACTGCTCGTAATTTGTGATTCAAAGTTCTTTTTAGCTGTTTGATAAGACATGCCTCCAATAATAGAGACAGCCGCAATTAAAATGACAAAAAACGAAATTAGTAGTTTTTTTGCTACTTTCATATCACGAAACCAATTTAATAGTCTACCCATTACAAACCTCCTGCTTTTCAATTTCAATAGTTAAATCTAGCGAGTTGTAAACATTTCCCATCCCTAAATTATTATTTTCATAATCTATTACGATGAATACTTTGTAAAGTTTAAACAATTAAATTCCCTTTGTCTATATATTTGAATAACATTATTATAAAATTTACAAATACAAAAAAAGCCAAAGGGAACCACCCTTTGGCTTTTCATATTTTTTTATGCTGTTTAGAAATCTTTTTCCACTTATCACGCTCTGCTCTCGCAAGAATAGCATCTTGTTTTCTCATAAAATACGCCAGTTCTCTTTGTAATTTTTTATAGCTTTGCAAACGATTTATCGTAATAATTCCGTTATCAATTGCACTATGCACTGCGCACCCTGGCTCATTTTCATGTTTACAATCCCTAAAACGGCACGTTTTTGCTAATTCTTCAATATCAGAAAATGTTGTTTGAATTGCATCGCTTCCTTCCCAAAGCTGTAGCTCCCTCATACCCGGAGTATCAATAACTAAACCACCACTCGGTAATCGGAACAATTCACGATGAGTTGTCGTATGCCTTCCTTTACTATCTTCCTCACGAATATCTCCCGTTTTTGCTACTTCAAGTCCTATGAGTGCATTTAACAAAGTGGATTTTCCAACCCCCGATGACCCGACTAAAGCAATTGTTTTTCCTGAAGAAACAAATTGCTGCAGCGATTCAATACCAGTATGCTTTAAACTATCAACGACGAAGATCGGAACACCAATTGCCACAGCTTCCGTTTCAACAATTTTCTGTTCCACGTCTTCACATAAGCTACTCTTTGTTAAAACAATAACAGGCATTGCACCACTTTCATACGCTAATAGTAAATAACGTTCTATTCTTCTTACGTTAAAATCATGGTTAAGTGCATTTACTAAAAATAGATAATCTACATTTGCTGCTATTACTTGTTCTTCCGTTCGATTACCAGCCTCTTGTCTAGAAAAAGAGCTTCTTCTTTGAAAAATACGATGAATAATTGCTTTCTTTTCATTCTCTATTTTCTTTATATACACCCAATCACCAACCGCTGGATAATCTCCCTTCGTTACTGCTTCATGCCGAAACTTTCCAGACAGCTCTGCCATATATTCACCATCATTACAAATAATTCGATATATATGTTTATGCTCTAGTAAAATACGCCCTACTTCAAAGTTCTCTACAGCTTGTTCTTCAAAAAAAGAATCCCAGCCGAATGATTCTAAAATATTTTGATTCAAATTGATATCCTCCCTAGTTTAAGCTAAGCGGAAGGATCGTGCGCTCACTTATACAGTCTCGCCCTTTCCATCCACCTTTGTATTTGGTTTATGATTCATATACGTTATTTTCACCATAATACATCACCCCGTTCTCATTTTAATTACTCTCATTATATGGAATATTTATTTAAAAAGCTACCTTATTTAACGCAATTTTCAAACATTTTATTTTTCATCATTCTAATTTGTCCACGATGACTAATCTCATCTTCTAGCACATGAAACCACAGATAGTGCTGGTTATACGCTACACCGTTAGGCCACTTTCTTTCTGACATAAGCCATTCATCATCTTGTTCATTCAAATACTTCAGAGATTCTTCTCGAACACTTTGTAGAATTTGTATATAATACTGTATTTCATTACCACGGATTGTTCTCCCCGCTTTCCCTAAATACAGTGCGTCTTCCCATATTTCTAATTCTTCTTTTGTAAAGTCGCGCTCTTGAAATGAAATAAGTTGATGGGCTTTTTCTATAGCTGCTATATGCTTTAGTAACGCTCCGATGGAATTCCCTCCACTCGTCATAATGAAATCTACTTGCTCAACTGATAGATCGTTTATTTCCTGTAATGTTACAGCCCTCGTATGCTCCAGCATGCTTACTAATTCCCCTATATTTTTTGTATAACCATCCATACTTCTTATTCGATAATCTATATTCATCTCACGCACCCCTTTCTACATTCATATTAAGGAATAACCGCTTCATATAATAGACTAAAAGATATCAGATTTTTCTGTTATAATTAAATTGAATACGTAATAAACCCAAACAAACTTTCTCAATATGCTTCTATGAAATATTAAAAGGAATCAATATAAAAGAATCGAATCTTATTCACTAAAAGGAGTGGATTCGATGGAAATGTATCAATGGCTAACCGCTATACTCGTTGGTGGCATTACCGGTTTCGTTTCCCATCTAATCAATAACCAAGGTAAGTTATTGCTTCCACGCCGTTTGAAAACTTTTTTTCACTTTGGGTTTTTGACTGATATTTTCACTGGTAGTCTAGCTGCACTTCTTGGACTCGTTTTATTCGATGTTACCTTAATAAAAGAAATTATTAAAGTATCCATTGTGACTGCTATTTCCGGTCAGACTTTCTTACTGCACCAAGCGCTTGGTGGTGAGCAGGCTAAAAATAAACAAATTGGGAAAGCTGATGAGAAGATTCAAGAAATTGACAAATTATTACGACGTTAGTATATACTTTCTTTAAAAATTATTGCTATAATAAACAATAAATATTTTCTATTGCGTCGTTTGTCAGAAGAAAGGGTGTTTCGTATGACAAAAAAGAAAATAGAAGATTTCTTAACAAACACTGAAAAAGAGGAACTGCTAGAAAACTATAAATGTTTACGAGAAGCCCGCACAAAAAGCGAAGCTAATTATTTTGGTGAAGCAGTAGACCATCTATTAAATAAAGCAAAACAACGAATTATTAAAGATGCAGGCATACATGATGAAAATGCAGCAACAGTTCAATCAAAGAGAAAAGCACTGTTTTAGTTACATTAGCTAAAACAGTGCTTTTTATTTAGAATTTTTTCACAGCTATTTCACATCTATTTCACAAATATAAGTAGTCCTATATGCTAAACTAAGTATATCCTTTTCCAAGGAACTATATGCCGATATATGAATCCCTATCTCTGTAGGGATTTTTTATTTTTGGATTCCTCATAACTTTATTACGATACCTTTATACTATTTGTCTATTTTCTTTAATCTCTGCACTCAAAGATCCCTTTGTATTATTACTCTTCTAATATTGATTTCATATGTGGTTTCTAACTGCTATTTTCATTGATAGACTAACTGCACTTCTTGCACTCGCTTTATTTGATGTCACCTCAAAAGAGGAGATATAGCTCTTTTTTATTTGTACAGGCTTTATGATACAATTCCTGTTTCACTATCTTCATTAAGCTTTTCACTTTTTCTAAACAAAAATAAAGCTCCTATATATAGTAACGCAGTAAAACTACCTATAAGTATAAAATTGTGAGATGCTGCAAATAGCAGTCCTGCTATTGCCGCTCCAATCATTTGACCAATATACATAGAAGCATTAGCAAGCGCGGCTCCTGTTCCTCTTGCTACACTAGATATGTTTTGTAAGTGCCTCATCATTAATACAAACAAAATTCCTGTCACAAAAAACAAAACAAAGAACAATAACTCCACCAATATAATGTTCTTTACATGAGGAAGTAATACATATAGCACTGCTGTAAATATAATTCCACCATAGAAAGAAAGGTTATAACCAATTTTATTTGTGATTCTAGGGCCAAAAATATTACCAGCTAAATTCCCTAATCCTAATATAAGCATAGTTGTACCTACTTTATGAACTTGTAAGCCAAATTGAATGGACAGCCATACACCAAAAAATGAAAATGCAGCAAAATTACCAGTTTGAAAAACAAAATATGCAAAATAAGAAATCGAAACCTTTGAATCTGTAAGTAATTGTTTATAGCGCTTTAAGATGTTTGTTTTACTTCCACCTATATGAACCGGTTGTATTTCTGGTAATACTATATAGATAAGAATTACAAGTAGTGTTGATAATATACCAATGACGAAGAATGGTGTTGTATAGTGTATCATTGCCAAATACGATCCAACTGGCAACCCTAAAATTTGAGAGATTGCTAACCCTGCTGTTACAATTCCAATTGCCTTTACAATTTGCTCCTTCTCTATAAGGAGCGGAATAGATGCCCACACTTGTGGAGATACAAAGGCTGCACTTACACCTGCTAAAAATCTAAATGCTAGCATCCATAGAAAACTCGGTGCCATTCCACATAAAAACGTACTTAACGCAAAAAAACTCATTCCTATTACCATCACTTTTTTTCTGTTTAAGCCATCTGATATAGGACCAGCAATAAGCGCAAATCCAGCGTATCCTAAAGCATATGAACTCACCATCCACCCTGACAGCTCAGTTGAAACATGATACACCTTCTGTAATGTCGGTAAAAGTGGTGAAATTAAGAAAGTATCTGTACCTATCATAAACATGATCGTAAAGAATACAGCTAGTACTCTTTTCATTTAAACCTTCTCCTTTTATATAAAAAGAGGGAAGTCCCCCTCTTCTCAACTAATCTTCTAAAATAGATTTAATTTCTTCCATAACCTTTTCATTCAATGAAACTTCCACCGCTCTTACACTTTCTCTTATTTGCTCCGCTCGTTTCCCACCAGGAATAACAGTATCAATGCCTTTTTTATTTAATAGCCATGCTAAAGCTAAATGTGATACTTCAAGATTCATTTCTTTAGCTAAACCTTTTAACTTCTCAACTTTTTTAAAGTTACTCTTATATGTATTTTCTTCAAATAGATTTACACTTTGACGCCAATCGCCTTCGTTTAATTTAAAATCTTCTGTATATTTTCCACCTAGTATCCCAAAAGCAAGAGGCCCGTATGGTATAAATGAAATACCTGATTCTATACAATACGGCAAAAGTTCTTCTCCAGCAGTACGATCCAACATATTATACGGTGATTGTACAACATCTATTTGTTCGTGCTGATTCGCTGCTTTTAATTGCTCTACGTTTACGTTAGATATTCCAATTGCACGAATTTTACCTTCTTCTTTTAGACGAGCAAGCTCTCCAATTGAATCTATGTAACTTGTTTCTGGATTTGTAAAATGTAAATAATATAAATCAATATAATCAGTTTGTAATCTTCTTAAGCTATTTTCCACAGCATTTCTTAAATAGCTTCGTTCATTATTAATATAAACTTTTCCATTTAATAACGGCTGTATTCCACCTTTTGTAGCAAGTACAACTTCTTGACGTTTTCCTTTCAATACTTCTCCTACCAATTCCTCTGATCTACCGAGACCGTATGAATCCGCTGTATCAAAAAATGTAACCCCTCGCTGGATAGCTTCTTCTATTAATCGTTTTCCTTCTTCTTCGTTCACATTAGCATATAAATTATGCCCCCCTACAGCATTTGTTCCTAGCCCTAACTTCGAAATATGTAGTCCTGCCTTTTGCAATTTGGTATATTTCATTTTTTCTCCCCCTATATTTCTATTGTTCGAAAATATTAGAACAATAGAAATATACCACTTTATATGTTATAGTGCAAACTATATTAACTGATACAAGTAGGTGAAAAAAATGCGTACTCTTTATCATCCAAACCGAGAAGAAATTCAATTCTCTTCAGTCTTATACGCACTTAGCGATCAAATTCGTTTACAAATTGTAACAATGCTATTAGAGAAAAATGAACAATCTTGTGGTGCGTTAAACATTCCAATTGCGAAATCAACTTTATCTCACCATTTCAAGGTTTTACGTGAATCCGGTGTTATGTATACACGCATTGAAGGAACACAGCGTTTCATTTCAATTCGTGAAGATGACTTACATGCTAGATTCCCTGGTTTATTAGACGTCGTATTACATGCGACAGAACCATACTAAAAACATCTCATATTCATATGAGATGTTTTTTAGTATGGTTCTATTCTTTTAATAAAATGCAACTTTAATCAGAAGGAACTTTGTTCATCACACACTAGAAATATATACGCTTCATTCTTTTTCACTTTATTTTTGTACTGGATCCTTTGGACACTTTAATTATTTGATTACATTTTATACACATCATTAATATAGGGCCGCCTATCTGTTTCAATTCCTGTAGTTGCTTATGCTCACACTCCTCCATATTATTACCTCCCTTATCATATAATTAGGTCATTTTGTAATCACCATCACTACTAAGTTCATTCCTTATTTAACCTCTGAATAAAACGTTTAAATGCCGATATCCCTTCGTCATCTCGTTTAAAAACGCCAGCATCTTCAAGCGCCTGTATAAATTTCTGTCCTAATTCTGCTCTTACTATCTCCTGTACATTTTGTTCATGTATCCGATGGTAATATTTGATTTTTAATTGTTCAGCCCATCGTATATGAAGCGTTGGAATATCACTTGGAATGTTAAGTAAGAATTTTTCCACTTCCTGAAGTTCTGTTTTTAAACGCGCAGGAAGTACTGCTAACCCCATTACTTCAATTAGACCGATATTTTCCTTTTTAATATGCTGTATTTCCGCATGAGGGTGGAAAATACCTAACGAATGTTCTTCACTTGTACGATTGTTCCGCAAAACAAGATCCAATTCGTACATACTATTCCGGTAACGAGCAATCGGAGTTATTGTATTATGTGGAATATCATTCGTAAATGCAAATATATTAACAGATGGATCACTATATCCCTTCCACCTCTCTAATATGTACTCCCCTGCATTTACTATTTGTTCTATGTCTTTACTTCTTAAGCGAATAACTGACATAGGCCATTTAATAATAGAACATTGCATTTCTGGAAAGTTAGTTAGTTCAAAAATTAGGTCGTTTGATGCATTTGCCATAACAAATTCATAGTTTCCACCTTGATAATGGTCATGTGTTAGAATCGATCCTCCTACAATAGGTAAATCTGCATTAGAACCAAGGAAATAATGCGGGAATTTTTCTACAAATTTTAACAAACGTAAAAATGTTTGACGGTCAATTTTCATATCACGGTGTTCTGAAGACAATACAATACAGTGTTCATTGAAATATATATACGGAGAATACTGTAGAAACCAGCTTTCATCTGTAAGATTCATACGAATCATACGATGATTCGAGCGTGCTGGATGTCCAATTCTGCCTCTATATCCTTCATTCTCAATACAGAGTAAACATTTTGGATAATTTGTACTTTCCAATACTCTCTCTAGCAATTTGTTTCGGGTCTTTTTCCGGTTTTGATAAGTTAATCGTTATATCAATGGGTCCATATTCCGTATTTACTTTATAATTTATATTTTTGGCAATTTGCTTCATTTGGATATAGTTGCTGTTTTTACTTAACTCATAGAAGTAATTTGTCGCAGCCTTCGGATTTTGTTCGTATTTTTCATAAAATAGAGAATTGATAACGGACGGTTTGGACATAAAAACATCCATAATTGCACTTGCTAAAATCTCCTTCTCGTCCATTACTGCCTCAATGACTTTATGCATACAAGCATATTCAATTAACTCTCCAATAACTCCGAAATTGCTTTCTTTGCGGGTGCGGGCGCTGACGCTTTCACTACAAAGTCATCTAAACGAAGTAAGGAAAGGATTTGATTCCTTGTATATATTTCATCTTCTTTTTCAATTAATTGAACTTCAATAGCACGATCAATTAACTGCTGGATAGCTTGATATATCATCAGTATATACCTCTTCTAACCTTATAGCGGTTTTCGTTGTTACGATGCCAGTTCTATGTACCTTTTATCATTTTATGAACAGATCTATGGGATAACCACCACCCTAATAAACATTTCATGAAAAAGAAATAAATACTAGATTCCACGATATATTCGACAAAGCCATACAAAAAAACATCTCATAAAATTATGAGATGTTTTTAGTATTTGCTATTCTTTTAATAAATCTATTAATCCATTCCCTTCAGATGTACGTTCATACCCTAAAGGTACAGTTCTTTTAATAAGTTGTGCATATATTTCTGGCTCTGATAACTTTCTACCATATTCTCTCTCACACTGCTTAATGAGCAATGCCAGCGCTCCAGCGACATGCGGTGTCGCCATAGAAGTTCCACTTAATACCGCATATTTCCCCTCAGGATAAGTAGATAAAATTTCATCACCTGGCGCCACTAAATCAATTTCTTGATTCGAATTACTAAAACATGCGATTTTCCGTTCTAAATTGACAGCACCGACTTCAATTACTTCTGAGTACGCACCTGGGAAGTCCAGTTCCTCCGTGTTATCATTACAATCTCCATTATTCCCAGCAGCACATACGACGAGAACATCTTGCCTTACCGCATTTTGAATTGCTTCATGTAATTCTGGAACGTCTTGCGGGCCACCAAGTGACATTGAAATGACTCTAACTCTTTCTTTATTAGGCCCTCTCCAATTTACAGCATAATGAATCGCCTCAATAATTTGCTCATAACTTCCAGAACCATCTCCCGCTAAAACCTTTAATACTAACATTTTAGCAAGTGGTGCGACTCCTAAAACACCGACACCATTTTCATTCGCTGCAATTGTCCCCGCTACATGAGTACCGTGTCCGTTATTATCAAGATAAATATTTGGATCCCCTTCGTAGTCTTTCGTGAAATTTCTTCCACCGATAATACGATCCTTTAAATCAATATGATTCACATCACAACCTGTATCTAATACGGCAACAACAATATCTTTTCCTTTCGCACTCTTCTCCCATACTTGTGGAGCATGAATGAGTTGTACACCTGGCGGGATTTCATTTACTTGTTCAACCACCTTATCTACTGTAAAAGGAATCAATTGTATACCTTTTTGTTTATTCGCTGTACTACTATTCATCGTAATCCCTCCTGAAAATATATTATTTTCATTTCAGACCACTTTTGAAAACGTTTAAATGTAACATTCGTTTTATTCGTTTCGTTTTCCTTCCTTAAAAATATTTCTCAATAAAGCTTACTAATTTTATACTACTCTTTTATTAATCTCGTAATTTTTAGGCACCAAACATCCGATTGGTACAACCAATAACAAAAATAAAAGGACCAATTTAATGGTCCTTTTATAATTTTTAAAGAATGATATGAAATTTTAAAAATAAAATAAATTAAGACTAAGCCTCACTCTTATTTAAAAACTTCTCTATTTCTTTTATTAAATGTTTCGCTCCATCTATACTAACAGTAATGTTTCCATTTGCTAATGATATGTTTTGATCTGAAACATCACCTGTTATTTGACAAGCATTGTAAGGTTGATATTTTTGTAAAATGACTTTATCTGCTTCTACGAAAATTTCAAGTGGTGATTTGATTTGGATTCCTAATACTTCTCTTAACTCTTTAGGAATAACAATTCGTCCTAATTCGTCTACTTTTCGAATAATTCCTGTTGCTTTCATAATACTCCCCCCTTACTTTCTATTATTTTTTCCACCTCGCTCTTTCCATTTTATCACTTTTTGGTAATACTTGTCTCTTTTTAGAAAATTTTGTACTCAAGTTAAAAAAACACATTTATCGAATACGTAATCTCTCTTTCAATTGTTTTAAATAACGAGATCTTATCAGTAAAAAGTAACCAACTTGAATTCCTACGAAAATACTTAATACAATCGCATTTTCTTTATATAGTGAGTACTCAAACATCTGTCCCAGAGCAGTTAGCGCTACTGCTCCATGTAATGTTGCAACACCTATTGGAACGAAGAATAAAAGTGCCAATCGGATTGTAACTACTTTCGATAACTCTCCACTCGTTAAGCCTACTTTTCGAATCATTTCAAACAAACGAGTATCATCCTCCAAATCAGAAAACAAACGGAAGTAAAGGAAACTTCCTGCACATACGAAAAATACTATACCAATAAAGAAACCTACAAATAGAATTGGTCCTGCGATTTGTAAACTTTGGTTTTGTTCATACTCTTCTGCACTAAACGTTGCATATTCTTCATAAGGCTTCATTTGATACGTGAGCTCTTTACCAGCCTCTATTTCATCTTTCGTTCCTTCTGTTTTGTACACATAATCTTTTTCCTCTTTAAACCCTTCTTGTAATGCATCATATTGATTTTTAGAGATTACATAAACGTTACCTCTTAGTATTTTACTTAATGAAGAAGTATTAATTTTTTTCACTTTTAAAGATTCATTCAAATGTGGTAAAGTAATTTCTTTTCTTTCTTTCATCGGTGGGCCTGGTATATCGACTGATAAAAATAAAGCTTCTTTTTTGGATACCGCATTAAAGGGTTCTCCTGTTAACTTCGCATATTCCTTATAGTCTGATTCCTTTATAAAGGTGGCGTTTTTTAACGACTGCTCCTCCGTTTTCTTCGTCGAAATATTAGTTTTTGAAGCTGCTATACTATGTTTCTTTAATCCTTCGTCAATCATCTTCAAATGCTGTGATTCATTACTATTTCCTTGCTTAGAATGATAGTGAAACGCAATTGGTCTCTCCATAATCGCCTTTGTCATTGATGTAAAGCCAACTAATGTACCTATTGCTGAAAATGCTACAGTTGAAATGATGGTTACAATAAAAAACATTCTTGCGTTATCTCTCATACGGTAAGCTAAATCTGACAACGTAATAATATTTGTCTGTGTCCAATAGAAACGTTTACTTTTTTTACATAGTCTAATAATAAAGACACTCAACTGCTTGTACAGCAAATATGTACCAATAATGACTACCGTTGTAACAGGAATCATCATGACAAATACCATTGCACCGTGTGACATAAGCGCTCCCGCATATCCCGCACTAAGCAATATGACCGCTAATATAGAAGAAATAATGGAAGCTTTCGGTTCCGGCTTCGCTTCTGCTGATCCTCTAAACAATTTCATAATTTTATTTTTCCGAATCATTCCTGCACTAAACAATGAAATGATCATAAATAATACGAAAAACATAATGCTCGTTACAACAATGGCTTTCATTGGTATGTAATAAGCTAAGGAAATATCTAATTTTAATATCATCGGAGCTACAAATATTAACATTCCGGAAAATAGCATTCCTGCAAGTATTCCAAAAATAATAGCCCCTATCCCAATCATAATATTTTCAAGGAAGATAAGACGCTTTAATTGATATTTCGTCATACCTAACATCATTAAAATTCCTAATTCACGCTTTCTCGTTTTTAAAAACATTCCCATCGAATATAAAATAAAGAAAAACGTAAATAAGTAAATAATGGACTGTGCAAAAGACATACTTACGAATACGTATCGTCCCAATTCTCCAGCACTTAATGCGGGATGAAACGCAAAAAATGAATAAACAAAAAAGGCCATAATGGCAAATGCACTACTTAAAAAATATGCTGAGTATGTTCGTCTATTACGCGTTACATTTCGATATGCGAGTTCTCTAATGTTCATATTCCTTCTCCGCCCTTCTACTAACTATGTTCTTATATTAGTAAAGTCCGGAAATACCTTCCATCGATTCAAATGACAAAAACCTTACATTATTGAAAGGTTTAAAAAAAATTGCTTAAACGAAAGAGTTTCATTATAATGACTACATTCATATTCATACACGCATCCTATTGTATATTCGTTAGTTTTGCGAAATAATAAAGGATAGAAGTATGTACCAATATACATATAAACTTAATTACCGCTTTAATATGAATAGGAGGAAACATAATGACATTACAAGAACAGATTATGAAAGCATTACATGTTCAGCCTGTAATTGATCCGAAAGCAGAAATCCGTAAACGTGTTGATTTCTTAAAAGATTATGTGAAAAAAACAGGTGCAAAAGGATTTGTACTTGGCATTAGTGGCGGACAAGACTCTACATTAGCTGGACGTTTAGCTCAGCTTGCAGTGGAGGAAATTCGTAATGAAGGTGGTAACGCAACGTTTATCGCCGTGCGTCTTCCTTATAAAGTGCAAAAAGACGAAGATGATGCACAATTAGCATTACAATTTATTCAAGCTGATCAATCTGTTGCATTTGATATCGCTTCAACAGTTGACTCTTTCTCAAACCAATACGAAAACTTATTAGGTGAATCATTAACAGATTTCAATAAAGGTAACGTGAAAGCACGTATCCGTATGGTTACACAATATGCAATTGGAGGACAAAAAGGTCTACTTGTTATCGGAACTGATCACGCGGCAGAAGCTGTTACAGGATTCTTTACAAAATTCGGAGATGGTGGTGCAGACCTATTACCATTAACGGGTTTAACGAAACGTCAAGGACGTGCTCTTTTACAAGAATTAGGTGCGGATGAGCGACTTTACTTAAAAATGCCAACTGCTGATTTATTGGATGAAAAACCAGGTCAAGCTGATGAAACGGAGTTAGGTATTTCGTATGATCAACTAGATGATTATTTAGAAGGTAAAGCAGTTCCAACTGACGTTGCAGAAAAAATTGAAAAACGTTACACAGTGAGCGAACATAAAAGACAAGTTCCAGCATCAATGTTTGATGATTGGTGGAAATAAATAAAACATAAAAAAGAAGCTAATCTCATTAGCTTCTTTTTTATGTTAACGATACACCCCTACTCTTTTCTCTAATAAGTCCTGTAAACAATCCTCATGTTGTTGATTAAACAATGGTGGCATTTTGTTTAGCGGGAAAAACTTCAATTCCAACGTTTCATCACCGTCTACTTTTTGCTCTCCACCGGCAATTGAGCATGAAAAGAATATTAAAATTGACTAGGCATTATCTCCATTTGGATATGCTTGAAAATATTTTGTATACACCCCGATAAGCTTATTTATTTCCATGTCATAACCTGTTTCTTCTTTTATTTCTCGAATCGCAGTCTCTGCGGCAGATTCTCCAATTTCCATTGCACCGCCAGGAAATCCCCAAGCGTTAAAATCACCTCTTTTTTGCAGTAATACTTCTCCATGTTCATTCAACACACAACCACCCGCAAAGTTTATGAGAACACAGTCGTGACCTACTTTTTCACGTAATTCTTTTATATAATTAGCCATCCTCTTCTCCTTTTCATACATCTTCTATCTCTATTTCTTATCTTTTTCAAGCAATTCAATCATTCGGTCTAGCTTCTCGTTCATATGCATCACTTGTTGTTTTTTTGCAACACTGTTTTGAAATACTCTTCTAATAAACAAAGTAAATGATAGGAAAAACAAAACGATAAGTCCAATTACTAAACAAGTATATATCAATGTAAATATGTTATTTTAGAACAAATTCATTCAGATTCCACATCCTTCCTTTTTAATTTCATCACACAATTCTGTTTTTTAAAGTGATACATAATAAAAAGAGCACCCTTTACAGATGCTCTTCTTCATTAATTAATACGTAAATGTAATTGTCGCTAATGAATAATCTGCCATTGCACTATACGGTGCTACTTGATAAGATACACGTTTTGCACCTTTTGGCCAATTTATTTCATTTAACACTTTCTTTATATCCTGCATTGTTCCATCCATGGATTGCTTATATCGTACTTCTACCTTCTCTGGCTTAGAAGCGAATTGTTGCTGTAATTTTTTCTTAAATTCACTGTAATTGTCTGCCCCGTATTGTGCAGACAAATATTTTAAATTTGTTTCTTTTAACATTTGTTCATATGCAGCAGTCTTTGAACTACCCGCTTTTATTTTGTTTGTTAATTCATTAAAGTAACTTGTAGATGCCGCTGGATATTTACTACGATCCCATTCATGATCTTTACTTAATTGCTCGTCAGACATATTAAAATACGAATATGTTACACGTCCAGCTTTATCTGGTACTGGATCATCGAATGTCGTATCAAGGTGATACCATTTGTTTTCAATGTTTACTAAATTCCATGCATGAGCTTGTCCATTTCCTGTACCTGTTACAATATGGTTTTCGATCCCCGCTTCTTTTAGCAATTCATATGTTAATAACGTATATCCTTGGCAAACGGCAGAACGATTCGCTAATGCTTCATATGCTGTATACGCTTCATAAGACGTATCATAAGATACATGCTTTACAACGTAATCATGAATAGCTTTTACTTTTTCATGCTCATCCATTCCAGGTTTTATAATTGAACTGATAATTGCTTTTGCCTGAGATTTTACATATTGTGTTTGCTCTTTTGATTCACGGTATTTCACTTGCAGTGTAAACGTATAGTTTCCTGGTAGCCCTTTAATAGAATATTTAGTAGAGGCTACATTATATTTTACATACTCATCTGCATCTACAATTTTATTAAACTCACCATACAATTGATCCATAACATTTCTGGCATTTCTATCTTTCGTTTTATAAGTGATTGTCATATTTTCTTCTCGATTATCAACTTGTTTTTTTAATTCTTTTCTGAAATCATTTAATAGCTTTGCATCTGTTTGTGTTGTCGCTACAGTCGGATTCGTAGCTGCATAAGATACCGTTGACGCGTGTAAGCCTCCCATTACTATAGTTGAACAAAGCAGGGTAGCTGTCACATACTTACTTGTCTTTCCCATCTCGTCACTCCTTACATTCTATAACTATACGAAAAAAGTATCGTATAGTTTCAGAGTATACAATACTTTTTCGTATAGGTCATATGAGATTATGCATATTTAACATTGTAAAAAGGTTGTTCTTTTTACAAGAACAACCTTCTTCATTAACAAGTTTGTAATACACAACATGTATTTTCAAAACGTCGATTTTTCAAGTCTTCATTTCCAATACAGAAATAAAGCATTCCTAAATCTCCCCACATCATATTACAATTTTTAGTATCTGAATCAATTTGGAATAAAAGCGTCATTTGCTGCGGGTCTATCCCCATATATTCTCCTGTCTCATATAATACTTCCTCTTGTACAGAGAATGGTTCACCAAACATTTGATGGTTATCATAGTTGTCTGGGATTAGTTCTTCAAGCAATTGTAAGAAACGATCTGAATCAGCCTCATCTTCAATGAAAAGCTCTGGCAATTTATATGTCAGTTCAAAAGTAGTTGCACACTGGTTATAATTTATTTGCAATTCATCTGCTCTTCGTAATTGCTCTACAGGAACATCATAATAAAGTACACGCCCCGCTTCAGTTGGATTCACATCTTCTTCAAAGTAATTTTCAATGCTAAAGAAATATAACATCCCTGTCTTAGGAAGATTGTGACCCATACCAACATTTTGTAAATCATTTAAATTAAATTGAGCGATAAATTGTAATGGATTTCCTTTGTGCATTGGGTATTCCAATGTAGCTGGCAAGTCAGGAACTCCTCCCATTTTCGAACTACCTACCGCAACTGTTTCCTCCTGCTTTGGCACAACTTTTACACAAGGAAATACAGTATTAATAAGCTCCTCTTTTAAATGTGTCAGCCCATATTTATCAATTAATACTTCAATTTGTTTATTCATAAATTCTCCTTATATTTACATACTTATTTGTATCATTGTACAAAAATTATACTCCATTCTTTGTAAAAACAACAAGCCTCCAAAAAAACGGGCTCTTCCTACATACGCGAACAAGTTTAAAAAAGCATAGTATACATTGTTCCTACAAACACGATAGTTCATTATTTCTTCCAGTACATTTTTCCCTCGTTCATTTTTATTTTTAATATAAGGAGGAATTCCACATGGGTTACGGATATAGTTGCGGCGGTTACGGCGGTTACGGCGGTAGTTGCGGTGGATGTGGTTATGGAGGTTTCGCTTTATTAATCGTTTTATTTATCCTTCTAATCATCATCGGAGCTAGCTGTTGGGGCGGCTTTGTAGGCTGCTAGTTAATTTAAAAACTATTGTAAAAAAGCACGTACAATACGTGCTTTTTTGCCATTTTCAAATCTTTTATTCGAAAGGAAGTATGATTAATGAAGATTGATGGTGTTTTTGAGGGGGGCGGTGTACGCGGAATTGCGCATGTAGGGGCAATTTGCGCGTTAGCTGAAAAAGGCTATGAATGGGAACGTGTAGCTGGAACATCAGCTGGTTCCATTATCGCTGCGCTCCTAGCAGCAGGATATTCTTGTTCAGAGTTAAAAACGATTATAACTGATATCGATTATAATAAATTTACGAAGAGAACCTTTATTGACAGAATCCCCTTTATCGGAAAAGGATTAAGCGCATGGACTACTCTTGGTATTTACTCTAATATATTTATAGAAGAATGGATTGAAGAATTACTTCGCAAAAAAGGAGTTCACTTATTCACAGATTTACCTGATTTAAATAAGCTTAAAATTATTGCTTCTGATATAAGTAATGGTAAAATGGTTATCTTTCCTGATGACTTACCAAATTACGGATTTTTAAATTATCGCTTCTCTATTGCTAAAGCTGTAAGAATGAGTAGTACAATCCCCTTCTTCTTTGAACCGGTAAAATGGAGAACCCCTAAATGGAAGCAACCTTGTTATATGGTTGATGGAGGGATTTTAAGCAATTACCCAATTTGGATTTTCGACTCACCTTCCTCTCCTCGCTGGCCAACATTTGGATTTCATTTCGTAAAAGATGAGATTCAAGCTGATCCTGCCCATTATAACGAGCCTATCTCCATGTTCAAAGGACTTTTTAAAACGATGATGCAAGCCCATGATTTACGTCATTTAGATAAGGAATCAAAAGCAAGAACGATTACAATTCCAACAGGATCCATTACAAGTACAAACTTTGAGTTAACAAAGGAAGAAAAAGAGTGGCTTTACAATTCTGGTTATAACGCCGCAAATAAGTTTTTACAATCTTGGAACTTCAGACAATATATTGATGACTACAGAAACGGAAATCAGGACCGAAAAACAAATCGCTATTTCCGTCAACTTGACTCATAATACTATTATTTTTCATACGAGAACACGTAACGCTTTCAAAAAAAATAAGCCTAGTAATATCATAGATTACGAGGCTTATTTACTTCCTGCTGCATCATAATTATTCGTTGCTTAAGGATACGTTAACCCTTCAGCTTCTTCCGCAGTAATAACTGTGTATCGATTTCCCGTTCGTAATCCTAACAATTCTGCTTTTTCAATTGCATCCTGCTTCGACTCCGCATAAGCAGCTAAATATTTTTCTCCATTAATAATTTGGCAAATTACGTATTGTTTCATTATTTTCTCCTCTTACTTTTTCATTAGTTGTGCAAGTTTTTTGATACCTATTTCAATTTCTTCTAACGTTGCGTATGAATAGGATAGACGCAAAAATTGGTTTGCACTTCTATCATACAAAGTACCTGGATTTAATAAAATCTTTTCTTTCAAAGCTTTGTCGAATAAGCTACGGTTCGAAACGGGTACATTCATATGTAACCAAATATAAAAACCACCTGTCGGTTCATACCATGTTGCTATATCACGACAATATTTCTCTAACATTTGCAACATAAAATCTCTACGTTTTTTCAACTTAGTTCTTACAAACTGTAAATGTTCATCATACAATCCATCTGCAAACCATTCCGCTGCAATTTGCTGGGATATAGAACTTGAACCATAATCTGTTTGCATTTTTATGTCTGCCAATCTTTGAATGACTGGCTCAGATCCAACAATCCATCCAATTCTTAATCCTGGACTAATGACTTTAGACATACTCCCAATATGTAGTACAATTCCGTTTTTATCATATGCTTTTAAAGGCTTTGAAACAGGCTCATCAAACCATAAGTCTTGGTACACCGCGTCTTCTATAATAGGCAAACCAATTTCGTTACATATTTCCATCACTTCTATTCGTTTCTTCGCATTCATACTAAAGTTCGTCGGATTATGAAAAGACGGAATTGTATATAAAATAGATGCATTAAATTGCTTCTTATATTTCGTAATATATGATGCATGTAAACCGTTCTCATCCATTGGTATACCAATTAAACGCATTCCTGCTGATTGAAAAACATTAAGAGAATATAAATAAGATGGTTTTTCTAATAAGATGGATGCCCCTTTTGGAAGAAGTCCCATAGAAATAAGTTGCAACGCTTGAATTGCTCCTGAAACAATTAATATAGAATCAGGAGTTACATCTATACCATGTCCTTTTAAATAGTCCGCAATTTTCTTCCTTAAATAGAAATTCCCTTTTGGTTCTTCATACCCAAGTATCATGCTCGACTTTAAAAGCTTATTCATAATATCTTTCATCTTTTTTTCAGGTAAAAGACTCGGCGCGAGCTCACCTGTTCCTAAACGAATTACATGCGGATAAAATTCAACTTGATTAATCTCTTGAATAGCAGGCAGATTCGGATAATGAAGTCCTGTTTCTACATAAGACTGCCAATTAGGCGGGGGCGCGTACGTTGAAGCATTCTCATTATTATTTACAACAATTGTTCCTTTCCTGCCATTCCCTTCAATGTATCCCTTTGCCACTAGTTCATCGAAAGCCATTACAATTGTACTCCGGTTCACACCGAATGTATGTGCCAAATCTCTTTGTGAAGGTAATTTCGTTCCAACAGTCCATTCTCCATTAACGATTCTTTCTTTTATATACGTTTCTATTTGTTTATACAGAGGAGTCGCTAGAGACATATTCGGTTTCCAAACAAATCTTTCCATCATATCACCTTATATTCTTTTTGGTTGGTAACCTCTCCAACCATATGGATGGATACAAATTTTCATTTCTTCTATACAATATACACTATCATACTGAATTAAAATAGGAGGTAATATGATGAGTGAAGCAATTATTCATGGTATCATTCTTGCATTTGGTCTTATCATTCCATTAGGTGTCCAAAATGTTTTCGTATTTAACCAAGGTGCGAGCCAACCAAACATTTGGAGGGCAGCCCCTGTAGTATTAACTGCCTCTATATGTGATACGTTACTCATATTGATTGCAGTGCAGGGTGTCTCCCTTGTACTCCTTACTTTTTCTTGGCTAACTAACACGTTATATATAATTGGATTTTTCTTTCTCCTATATATGGGCTTTGTTATTTGGAGAAGTAACCCTTCCAACGATATAAAAAAAGAAAACAGTATGCCATTAAAAAAGCAAATCCTTTTCGCTGCATCGGTTTCGTTATTAAATCCACATGCAATTTTAGATACAATCGGTGTAATCGGAACAAATTCTATTCAATACATAGGAAGTGAAAAATGGGCTTTCACAGTTGCAACTATTATCGTTTCGTGGATTTGGTTTATAAGCTTAGCTTTAGCGGGGAAATTTCTAAAAAGAATAGACTCAACCGGAAAGACAATCGTATTATTAAATAAATTTTCTGGCCTCATCATATGGGGCGTCGCGCTTTATATGTTAAAACAAGTTATGTATTCTTAATGAATGAAAGAGAATTGCATGTTACTGAAAACATCATGCAATTCTCTTTCAAATTATGAAGTAGGTTCCGGTTTCTGTTTTACGTTCTTTGCATCTTTTGCTGGTTTAATCCAAATCATTGCTATAACGGCACCAATACCAGCGAAAATACTTGTTACATAAAACACCTCATGGTCAGCACCTTTCATGAAAAAAGAATATAGAGGTGGGCCAGCTGCTACACCGATAAATCGCATGGAACTATAAAAGGATGTAACCGTTCCCCTTTGCTCCTTTTCAATTCCTTGTGTAATTAGGGAGTCTAAACATGGGAGTGCCATACCAATTCCTATCCCCATGATAACGAGACAAAGAAGTAGTAAATAAATCCCTTTTATAAATAAAGGAATGATGACTGATGCAGCTGCCATTAAAAAACCAATATAAATACACTTCTTCATAACATTTTGATTATCTCCAATTTTTTTACCGGCCATATATGAACTAAGTGACAGTACAAGTAGCGGGATAGCAAGTACACACCCTTTCCATACACCATGAATGTCATACTTTGATTCCAGTATCGTCGACAAATAAAAGAGAATTCCGAATAAAATAAGCATAATAATTGCACCTAATGCAAAAATGGCAATTAACCATCTTCCCTTTTCTCGAAACGTAGAGATAATCGATTTTATAAACTCTTTAAGTGGTGGTACTTCTCCTTCTTGTTTCTTTGCCTTTACTAGAACAAGTAACAAAACAATTGATACTACGCATAAAACTGGAATCGCCCAAAATGGTAAGAACCATACAATGGCAGCAAGAGCAGATCCTAAAATAGGGCTCAGCACTTTTCCAAATGTATTGGATGTTTCAATGATTCCTAAACCTGTACTAACTTGTTTTTCATCTTTATATAAATCACCAACACAAGGTATAACAACTGGCATTGCACCAGCTGCACCAATACCTTGAATCGCTCTACCAATCAGTATCCAAGTGTAGGGATTATCAACTTTCCATGATACCCAACCTGTTACCGCTCCGCCTATAGCCGCAATCAGCAAACTCGGAACCATTATCATCTTTCGTCCCCATCTATCTGATAAATAACCAGCAATCGGTATAAGTAAAATGGCTACAATAGAGTAAATTGTAATAATCATGGATACTTGAAACGATGAAATATGTAATTTCTTTTCGATAGTCGGTAGGATTGGAATAAGCATTGAATTCCCTAATGTCATAACAAGTGGAACTGATGCAAGCGCAATTAAACAACAGTTTTCTTTTTTTAACATGTTGGCTTCGGAACCCTTTCATCGTATATTTCTGACCATATAATAGCCCTGCTGGAACGTAATTTTTCATTCCACCAGGGCTATTACATCTTTACTACTTCCCATTCACAACAAAAGAAATTGGGGAAAATATAGTATTATTCCTATTCTTTGAATCCAGTTCGCAATATATTCATACCAATTAATTGAAAAAAAAAAAGAAAGGAAGAATCCTTCCTTTCTCCTATAACCTTCTACAATTAGCGAGTATATCCGCCACCAAGTTGTTGTTCTGCCATCGCTACTAGACGTTTTGTAATTTCACCGCCTACAGAACCGTTTGCACGTGAAGAAGTATCAGCGCCAAGTTGTACACCAAATTCTTGTGCAATTTCATATTTCATTTGATCTAAAGCTGCTTGTGCTCCATGTGATGCTAATTGATTAGAGTTACGATTTCTAGCCATTACCAATCACCTCCTTATTTATATATAAATTGTGTTAAATTTTAATTTAAATACATGGTAATTTTTGGTTGTTTATATTTTTTAAAAAAGAGTCTCTACAATGAGAGACTCTTACATCATTTTATATTAAGAAGTTACTACTTCTAAATTTCTATTTGTTAATACTTTCATTTCTTCTTTTAATATATCTTTCGCATTATGTCCAAACCATTCGAGTGAAGCAAAATGGTCAGTATTTCTCACTTCCTGAATAATCTCATCATAATTTACCACACCTTCAAATAATGGAACCATACCAATTCGACTTCCCGCTGCTGCATATACATTATTTGGTTCAAACACATGCAAATAATCTGCTGACGATATATTCTTAAAATGGTAATGTTGTATCCACGGCTTTAGTCGATGGAAGCTGTCTATTGGATCTGCACCAGACTCCCATATATGAAGAAAATCAAGGTTTATTTTCAAATTCGGATGATCTACTTCTCCTAATAATTCCAAAGTAGAAGGCAGCGTATCCGTTAACGTATTTGGATGTGTTTCTAAAAGTACATACATATTATGCTGAGCAAATACTTCACAAATCATGCGAATACGATTCACATACTCTTTTCTCTCCTGTTCCGAGAAATCTTCGCTACCTTTTTGTCCAGCAAACGTACGAATTTTGTTTGTTTTAAACCAATTAGCTAATATTGCAAGTTGTTCACATTTCTCTATCGTTTTTTCAAAATCTGCCGATAATGATATGTCTAAGTAATCACTTATCATCGTAATTTCCAAGCTTTTATCCTTTAAACAATTCAATTCTCGTTCTGTCGTTTCATACTCTTGCATATACAAATTTTGTGCATGCGTCCCCCACAATTCAATTCCTTCAAAACCGTTTTCATATGCAAATTGAACAATATCAGTAAATGAAATTAATTGATGACGAAAGGAAATAGTACATAATGAATATTTCATAGGTTTGAACTCCCTTATCTTAAATTCAGTTAGGTTTTTAAAACGCTAAGACAGACTCGTTTGTTTTCATTTCTTTCCATGATACAAACTGTCTCTCTAATTCAGCCTTAATTTGCAGTTCAATTGCATTCATTTCATCCAACTTTTCAACAATTGATAATAACATGCCTTTATTATTCGTCATCGCCATTTTAATTGCTCGATACTGTACATTTGTAAATCCTTGTACAATATCCTCTACCCGATCACACCAATAATCAAACTCTTGCTCCGAATATTGCAACGTTTCACGGAAGTATGCAAAGGCATGTTCATAACTATATTTACGAATTGCAAGTACTGGTATTTGCTTCACTGCCGCTACAAGACCCGAAAGCGAATAACCTTCTTCTTCATGTGCCATTTTTATAATTAAATTTTTCAATTCCATAGTCAGTTCATTGTCATTTCTTTTGAAAGTTTCTATGAAATAACTCGCTACCATTTCTTCTGTTGGCTCCTGAATTTCTTTTACATCAATGAAATACCCTCCACCAAATGGGTTATCTTGAACAGAGTGAAGCACTTTTTCTCTTTCCATATTCCCTTCCCAGCGAAAATCAGGATCTAGCATGAACCATTCTTCTTCTTTCTCTGTCTTCGATATCATTAAATAATGCGGAAACGGTTTTTGATGAAATTTATTTTCCCTCTCTGGCAATAGAGACATATCAACCATTACAATGACATAGCGATTTTCTGGCTTGTTTTCTACTAATTGTAAAAACGTTTCTACATTGCTATCTTTACCTTTTGCATGATCATACCATTCGTTCACTTTCATACCGTACAATTTTTCATACCATAATAAATAATTATCATGGTTAATATTTTCGGAGTGATACGAAATAATGCCGCCTTCTGTTATATCAAAATCTCCGTCCCATAATCCAAAATAAAATGGACGGAAATCTATATCGCTACGCCTTTTTATAATTTCACAAAAACAACTCACTAAACAGTGAACTTTAATTGAAGTCATATTCTCATCCACTTTCCTAAAGGTTAATTATTCACATTTACTTCTTATACCGGCTGTAACTCCTCCATAAAATCAAGCAAAGATCCTACAGTAAGAAATGCTTTTGGGTCTACCTCATCCTCCGGAACGCATAACTTTAAATCCATTTCTATGTATACAATGAGCTGTAACATCATTACCGAATCTATATATAAATCTTGATTTAAGCGCATCGTTTCTTCTAAATGCGTAACGTTTTTGAGTTCCATTTTCCCTGTCATAATTTTCAAAACTTCATTTTTTAATGTTTCACGTTTCATGCTGTAACCTCTCCCATCTCTAGTAACTTTCTACTTACTTTTCCAGTTTTATTTTTCGGAATTTCAGTTACACTTTCAATCTCATGCGGAACTTTATAAGATGGTAAATGCTGCATACACCATTCTCTTATTCGCACTGGATCAACATGAGAGATTACTTTCGCTTTAACAACTTCGCCCATGACAGGATGTTTCCCTCGATATACAATGGCCTCTTGAACACCTTCTAATCGAAGTATTGTTTCTTCTACCTCTATCGGAAAGACTTTCAATCCTGAAACGTTAATCACATCGTCCATGCGTCCCATAAAATGAAGGCCACGCTCAGATTTATATCCCAAATCTTTCGTGAAAATTTTCTTATCATTCATTTTCACTACGATTTCTTCAGGCATATTTTCATCTGAACCTATGCTTATACTCGCATGAGGTAGCGGATTTCCTAAATCTAAATGGCTTTTCATATCATGACATATACTAATACAACCCGCTTCAGAACAACCGTATTGCTGCATCATATATGTTGTCGTTTCTTTTAGTTTATAAAACAATGCTTCTGGCAAAGGCGCTCCGGATGTCATAATTTTATGAAACTGAAACGTTCCTTGCGGGAAACTCCCCATAATATGTAACATAAGTGGTACTGCATATATAATATGTTTTTCTGTATTGCGAACTATATTTAATGCGAATTTAGGATTTTTATTCGTAATGATGATAGGTTTGCTTCCCCGCGTAATTGCGGATAACGTACCACATATTAATCCGTATGAATGTGAAACAGGAGCCATAACGACCGGCACTTCATCTACTTCACAGTTTAAAGCTTCATTATAAGCAGTAATTTCTGTGTCCACTTCCGTCCATGCTCTACGAATCAGTTTCGGTTCTCCTGTTGTACCAGAACTATATTGCAATAAAGAGGGCTCTTCTAGTAAAGCTTTCACTAATTCTAATTTCGTAAAATCGCTATATTCTCCATATAAAATCCCGATACAATTTGCACGCTTTGCCATTTCAATAGCCGTTTCTTTTGGCGTATCTTCATGTATAAGCAATACTGAGGATTTCTTTTCTTTTAAGAAAAACACAAGCGTAATAATATCGAATGGATCTTTCAGACAAAGAGCAAATCTATTTCCTTCTGCTTCTTGAAATTGTTCCATTTCCTCATAAACTTGTAATCTCAAATCAAAATCACTTTTGCTATACTCTTGTTTATTAACGATTAGCATAATTTCCCCCTGTAACAACTGATTTTTGTTTGATAAGTTGTCTTGCTCTATACAATGGATTTGGAACTTCATGAACAAGCGATTCCACATCCATATATAATCGACGCTTCGTTAATTGCTCAGCATAGAATGTAGGAGTATATAGCTGAATACTTTCAAATCTATCTTTCAAGTGTGGATATTTTCTAAAATGATTTTCAATTTCTTCGACCACTATTATCCAAAAACTTTCTTCTTTACAATCATATTCATCCGCAAATACGAAAGCTAATTCTCCTACATTAAATAAGAACAGTGCATCTAGTACCATCTCTTGTAAACATTCAATACGATCCATTTCAAAGAAATCATTCATTTTTCCATTCGCATACGTTTTATGCATTTTAGTAAAGTCTGGACATTTATTCATTTCTTTTAAGAATGGACGATAAAACTCAAGTCCTTCATGGAAATCCTTTAATGCAATACGGACAGGTAGCCCGTCTTTATGAACTAAAATCATATTTTGTCCGTGTGATTCTAATGCGATTCCATGCTCTACAACAAGATGTACAACTGGTATGATCGCTTTTTGAATCAGTAATCGTAGCCAATTTTCTATCCCATATTTGTTTAACCATGCATCAATAACTGGTATCCCGTCTTTCTCTTTTGCATATAAGCCGTTAAAGGGAACCGCATCCTCTTGCTCATCTAAATGGTTATGAACACTTTCACGCCAAATGCATCCTAATGAACCATATACAGAGTTCTTATTCGTATCATACGTTACACTCGAAAACTCATTTAACAAAATTATGTGCGATTCATCTCTTAAATATGGATCATCACTTACAACATCATTTAACCAATTCGATATAGCTGGTGCACTCACAACTGAATATGGTTTCAGCGTACGGAGTGTTGAAGTGTTAAGTATATTCAGCGATAACTTTACATATGGTTTCTTTGGATTCGTAACATTTCTTAACGTCCTCATCGATTGTTGCGCGCAATAATCATCCTCTGATTTCCCTAAATAAATAATATTTTTATCCTGTATATGATCAGCGTAATTGGGAATGATGAAATTCTCCCACTGCCAAGGATGAACAGGTATAAACACGTACTGCTTTGGATCGCATCCCGCACTGTAAATTCGTTCCATATATGCTTCTAATTTATGCTCGCCTATCTCACCTTTTAAAATATTGTCATAAATCACTTCATTTTCATAACCTACAGCCGCATATTTCTTATGCGCTGCAATCCATATAATTTTTATTGATCTCATAAATTCATATCCATATTGAAAATTGTCACGATATTGAAATCCAATTCGTGCTTTATAGCTAGGATGATATGGGTGACCGTCTATTAAATAGCACTCAAAGTCGTCGTACGATTTTTGAGTATATTTCACCTTATTATGTCTTTCATATTGTGCAATCGTGTCTTTAAATATCGTTTGTTCTAATTCATGAATAAAAGAATCTAATTTCGTTTGTTCTACGTTAACAATCCGAAAAACTTCTTCCAAAAATTGAGAGACTGAGTGTATTTCTTGTTTTTCCTCTTGAACTCTTATTACTAATGAATCTATAGAGATACGTCCAAATGTCATTCGTTCTCTTCCGTAACATTCATACGTGACACTTTTGTTGTCCTCATCAAGTCCTTGTATAAGAAAAAGAATTTGTTCTTCGTTTTCTATGCGAATTGGCGTAATAATTCCCTCATAAATTAACGACTCTACTAATTGACGTAACACTCTTCTTCGTACTGAAATGTAATCTTTTGATTCAAGCGCTTTCAATATTCTCGTATGATATATGTCCACTCTCATAACTCCTCCACCTTATGAAAAATACCATTATTTGTATTACGTGAAATTTTAACGTTATTTATGAACGGACAGCCACTTCTCTAACGAGAGGATTCTGTACCTGTACGTAAATTGCTTGTTCTAAAGGATTACTTAACTCATCGACATCGAAAAATCTCGTTAATAAATTTGCTTTACATGCCAACTTATCCTCTTCCAACAATTCTCTTAAAAAGGTCGAAGGTTCACGGTTATAAGGAAGGAACGATTCAAGTACAGATCTTAATTCAGAGAGAAGAATTTCCTCCTTAATTAATCCTGCTGTGCCAAAACCGTTAATGAGACCAAACATATGATTGAAAATTAAGTAGTAACGAAATCTCTCATCTACAATATAATCGTCATATAGATTTCCAGTACGTTCTCCAATGCCAGCCAACTCATTATTAAGCATCTCTTTCATTGAATTACAGAAATAAAACCCTTGATTATCACGGAAATAATATTTGACCGGATAACCATCCTTTAGCTGAACAACGCTATTTTGCTGATGCGCTTCTAATGCAACACCATAACGTAAGTACATCCATACCATCGGCTTTAAAGAAATATTCATATATCGTCTAAACCACTCTAAACTTACTTCTTCACAGCTTCTACCTTCTAAATCTGCTAGTCGATGAATAATATTCGATAAACGAGTACGTTCCCCAGGTATAGCATCTTGAACTAATCCAGCAATTAAAGTAGCGTCATTTGCATGTTCACCATAAAAAGGGTTCTCTCGTATAATTACTTCAAATCCAGATTCTTTTGCCCCGTAATTTAATGTAATAAATGCTGGATCACAAATAAAATCAAAACCTGGAAACTTATCTAGCACTTCACCAATTGCTGTATTTAGCATTTCCTTTCCTTCAAGACCACTCTCTAGTTCCTTCAATTTATTAATACGCATTGAATTTGTTACTTTTACTGGGAATGAAAACTTAAGCATATATTTTGATTGGGGATGATATAACGTCCTAAGTGATGATGTTGCCATATAATACTTACCGACAGGACCGATATATTCAAGTACTCCTTGATCTATCCAATCCTGTACGTATGATTGGTGTAATAGCCATTCTGCCTGAAGCGGATGAATTGGAAGTAATGAATATTCATCTTCATTACAATACTTCGATATAAATTCTTTACAAACCATCTCATCATTACGTAACTCTTCTTTTAGAATTACTGTTGTAGAATCTAACAATAATGATTTTTCATTTACTATATTTTTATGTGCCCTAAAATAATGAAGCTGACATTCTCCTTTTAATTCTGGAGAATACATTGTGCTTTTCCATTCCAAAATACCCTGTCTACTCTTTGGGGTTGGATGCGTTAAATGTCCAAATAATAAAGATTGCTCCGCTTCTATAAAGGATGTATGGAAACCGTATAATGCAGATGTATCTTCTATTCTCTCCTTTGTAAATTCTTCAATATTTTGACAACTACAAATAACTCGAAGCATAAGTTCAGCAGGATTCGTCCCTTCTCCGTAGTTGATAGACATCTCTTTTATTAAGAATGTAATAACAGTAACGTAATCTGCTTTTATAACATTCTTATTTTCTCCCATTTGATAATAAAATTGTTCTCCAAACAAATGGCGATCTGTTGCTGATTTATATATAACTTCTCCATACAAAGTAATGTTTTGTGCCGATAGCCGACAATATAAATATGTGGGGACTATATCTCTATTCAACGTATTACTGAAGATACTTTTCATTTTTTCATCCTCTGTAATCCATTCTCCACTCCCTGTTTCTCTTAAATAACAGTTTAAAAAACTTTGTAATGTTGCATGTTCTGCGATTTGTTTCGCATGCTGCATATTGGTCCTGCTACTAAAAACATAGACAAATGTACATTCTTAGAGTATTCCTGCTTCTATGTGTCCTGTCTCGCTACTAACTCGCTAATACAGTTTGATATAACACTCCACAGGCGTAAATTCCGATGTAGCCCACCGTACATATATACAATCTATTTACGTTAATATTGTATATTTTTTTGCTTGTAACAGGTTGATTGACGCGTTCAAATCTCTATCTATTACATTTCCACAGTCACATTCATATACTCGGTCGGATAGCTTTAAGTCTACTTTCTTTTGACCACAACATTAACATAGCTTTGAAGATGGATAGAACCTGTCTACTTGACGTAGTTCAATTCCATATTCCTCACATTTCGTCAATAACCATGTTTTAAATGTATAAAAGCACTGCTTAGCAATTGTTTTAGATAGATGTCTATTCTTCATCATACCTCTCACATTCAAGTCTTCTACTGTAATAAACGTTGGCTTGGTTTTCACCACATCATTTATAACAGACTTTACATACGCTAATCGAATATTTGCTAGCCTGGCATGTAGTTTTTGCACTCTAAGAATATTTTTATCTATATTCGCTCTTTTATTAGTAACAGATTGTTCACCTCTCTTTTTTATATTTTCAAATTTACGTGATAAAGAACGTTGTTCACGTTTTAACCGTTTTTCTATCTTTTTTACTTTTACTGTTTTATTTATATTTTTGTGAGTTTTCCCATCGCTACGTACAACGAAATCCTTCACCCCTAAATCAATCCCTAAACCTGTTGAATGGAGTGTTGGCTTCGCTTTTGTTTCTTCTGATTCACAAAGCACAGATACAAAATATCTTCCTGCTCTTTTTGATATCGTTCCGCTTTTTACAACCGCATCTTTTCGGATATACCCATACTCTTTTAATCTCATCCATCCAATCGTAGGGATTTTCACTCTATGTCTTTCAACCGCCCAATCTGTTTTGTTGTTCTTAGGGAAATAACATTTTACATTTTCATTTTTCTTTTTCTTGTAGCGTGGAAACTTAGACAAGCCGTAAAAAAAATTCTTAAATGCTTTATCTCCATTCATAATGGCTTGTTTTACCGCTTTACTCGACACTCCTTTAATCCACTGGTCACACTCTTTTGTATGAATGTTATTTAGCCATTTAGAAAAGTCATAGCCTCTAAGAAATTCCCCCTCGGATTCATATATTTCTTTGTTTTTAGAGAGATATAAATTGTAAACATACCTGCACACTCCAATCGTTTGATTGATCTTGGTTATTTGTTCATTTGTCGGTTTAATCTCTATTAGATATGCTTTTTTCATAGCTCTTCATCCTCCAGCATTTTCTCAATCCATATACCCTACAACTACATACATGAATAATAGATATCAAATCCTGAACAAATTCTTCTTGTGAAGACAACTTTTCATTAGTAACAATGATAACTTCGACTCCCATCATATGAAGAACTCTCTCTAAACCAATCGTAACCAAAACGAACAAATCTACCTTTGTGTGCGATGATGGTTGAAACATTTCTCTCCATGCAGTCATCAAGCTTATATTTTTAATACGTATGTCCACATTTACCTATGTTTTCACTTACTGTTGTGTCCTCCTCTTTATATTAAAGCTATCGAAATTTTATATAATAAACAACAATTGAATATCGTTATCAATCTAATTGATAACGATATTCAATTCAATAGTATATATCAATTATGATTCTAATTGATAACGATATTCAATTCAATAGTATATTTCAGAATTTTTTTATCTAATTTAATTTTTCTTGTTTTCTATCTTTTCTTTAATCTAGTTAAAAATTCACGAAAAAAATACTCAATTTCAAACTACATACTTACTATTTTTCATTAGTAATCCATCCAAAATAGTTAAACAAAAGAGGTATACCTTAATTGGCATACCTCTTTCAAAGAATAAGTTTACATAATAATATTATTTATATCTCTCCAACAATAGGCTGTCTCTTCTACCTGTACTCTCTCTAAAAATTTCGTATCAATTTTTTCTGGATTAAATTTTTCATAAAAATTTTTAGAAGGGTTATTCGTAACAACCCATACTAAAAGTGATTGCATATCATTGTTTATACATTCCGATAATAAAGCTTGAAATAACTTTTGTCCTATTTTCATTCCTTGATACTCTTCTAAAAGGTAGATTGCATATAATTCCCCATCACAATTATATGCACCACTTCTTTCCACTCCCCCGTCAATGAATCCGATTATTGTTTCATCTGACGTCTCTGCTACAAATCTATATTGGTATGTATCTTCTTGTTGAAAAATGTTTTCCCATTGTTTTTCTCGTTGCTCATATGTTATATTTTCTAAAAATTCGTCAGCAAATATCCCTTTATACGTTGTTTTCCAGCTATCAACATGCACCTTTGCTATACATCTTTTATCGCTCTTCTAATATGTATTTCCATCATTTCTCCCCCTTGTTATTCATCATTATATCAATTTTTTTCCTTAAAAATCCAAATAAAAAAAGAGTGAATGCACTTCACTCTTTTTTATCACAATTATCTACTTTCCACTTCAACTGAAACAACACGATCAATCTCTTTCAGGGAACTATATAACTCTGTTGTATATAAATCTTCTGGAGCTAAAATAACCATTTCCAATTGCTGAAATGCTCCACCATCTATATCTTTAATTTTTACGCGTTTCACATGCATACCTAAATTTTTAATTTGCTTAAATATACCATCTAACTCATGATGCTCTTTTACAGTAATTTTTATAGATAAATCTTTTTGTCTTAATGAATACGGACCTGCAATTTTCACAAGTTGTGGAAGTACGTTAATTGCTAAAATAATTAAAATCATTGCAACCGTCGCTTGTAAATAAAAGCCTGCCCCAATTGCTATACCTAAAGCTGAAGCAGCCCACACCATAGAAGCTGTCGTTAATCCAGAAATAACATCATTACTTCTTCGTAAAATAACACCTGCCCCAAGAAAACCAATCCCACTCACAATTTGAGCAGCTAGACGCATTGGATCCATATTTGTATGCCCTGGAACAGAATATACATGTACGGCTTCAATTGAAACCATCGTAATTAAACAACTTGCTACAGAAATAACCATACTTGTTTTCACACCAAGCGGTTTATTCTTTAGCTGCCTATCTATCCCGATGAATAATCCTAAAAAGAGTGCTAAACCTAATTTGAGTAAAAATTCATATGACATATTTCCATTCTCCTTACTTTACAATGTTTCCCTTGGAATAATTCACTATAACTCTTTTATGATATCAATTCCAGTCTTTTCTATTCATTTAACGTAAAAAGCCGAAAAAACATTTGTAACGATGTTTCTCCGGCTTTTTATTATGCTTAAGATTCTTCTTTATTTCTGATCTTTAATCTTAATCTCTGCATCTTTGTAGAATGCTAATTTACTGTCATTATACTCTTTTGTAAAATTGTTAAATTGCTCTTTTGATTTTTGTGCTTCCACAGTTAATTCATTAACAGCCTTAACTTTTTCACCAATCTCTTTTAATTTCGTTTCTTTTACTTTTAATTTTTCATACAGTTCTTTTTCAGTCGCTAACGCCTTCGTATAATTTTCATTCATCTTTTGGAATGCATCATAACGGTTTTTATACGACTCTTCTACTGCTTTCGCTTGTTTTTGTAACTTCTTATCTTCAAGCTTCTCTATATTTCCTTGAACAGATTTTGTTTCTTTCTGAGCTTTTTCTAGCATTTCTTTCTCATTTTTCAATACTTTTTCACGGTCATCTACATTTGCAGTAGCTTGCTCTATTTTCTTCATAACAGCGTCATTATGATCTTTACCTTCTTGTAAAATTTGAGAATATAGCTCTTGACCTTCATTCTCTAATTTCTCTAATTTCTTCGCTTCATCAACTAATGATTTTTCTTGTGTCGCTGCTGTTTCAAAAGCTGTGTATAGATTTTCTTCTGGTTTTTCACCGAAACAACCTGTTAATAGTCCTACTGATAGTGCTCCAACTACTGCTACTTTTCCATACTTCAACGTTCATTCCTCCATTACATACGGTTATCATGCCAGAAATTCACTGAGAAGTGACTCTCTTCATGATAAGCTTCAAACTCATAACCCTTTTCTTTTAACCCTTTTAAAATTGCTGGCACAGCAGCAACTGATTGTGGGTGAATGTCATGCATTAAAATGACTTCCTGTGGTTTTGTTGCATTTGTTATTACATTTTGAGCAATTTGTGCTGCCGCTGCATCAACTTGCATTTTGTTATATTTCCAATCTAATGAATCAATTGTCCAATCCCATACTTTAAAACCGCCCTCTACCACTTTATTTCGAAGACCTTCATTTAATCCAGGCATCGAACCGTATGGTGGACGTGTTAATTTAGGTGATTTTCCAATAATATTTGCGATTAAGCTTTGATCTTCTTTCATTTCATTTACATACTCGCCATTTTTATATAACTTTGCAAAATTATGTGTCATACTATGCATACCTACATAATGACCCTCTGCATTTTCACGTTTCACTAAATCCGGAAATTCTTTTACATTCGCTCCAATTAAAAAGAACGTCGCCTTCGCATCATGCTGTTTTAACATATTTAACAATTCAGCCGTATATTTCCCTGGGCCATCATCAAATGTAAGATAAGCAACTTTTCTTTCTTTTCCATTAAAACGACTTGGTGCCGTTTTATTCATTTCTACTTTCGGTTGTTCACTTGCAAGCTGTACTACATTTTCTTGTTTTGCAATAGCCTTTGCTGGTGAAGTAATGGATTGAAACATGAAATACCCAATAGCTACTGCTGCAATCGCTATTAAAACGACTACTACTCGTTTAATTTTAAAAGCTTTTTCCATTCTATCGAATTCCTCTCCCTATTAATCTTATATATAAATCACCCAATATAATTATACATCTATTTATTTTATTACACTATATAAACAGACTTTTTATGTATTATAATGGGAGTTTTATTAAAATGGTTGTTCCTATTCCTTCTTTACTTATAATACTAAGTGTACCTCCATGAAGCTCCACCATTTTTTTAACGATAGCTAAACCGAGACCAGCACCTGTAGCATGGTTATTAATCTGGTAAAATGACTGTTCTATATATGGTAAATGCTCTTTAGCAATTCCAATCCCTTCGTCTTTCACCTTGATTACTGCTTGTCCTTCATTGTTAGTCGCTTCAATGTGTATTGTACCTTTATCATGTGAATATTTAATAGCATTTTGAACAATATTCAAGAAAATTTGCTTTAGCCTATTTCGATCTCCCATCAATTCAATTCTTTCTATCGTATTAATAAATTGAATTTGTTTCTCTTCAGCGTTAGGAGTTAATTGCCAAATCGTCTCCTCTAGTATATCGTATATTTGCACCTTTTGTTTATATAAATTGAAATGATTTGATTGTAATCTTGAAAAATCTAGCAATTCTTCTACTAAATGAATCAATCGGTCTGTCTCACCTGATATAATTCCCATACCTTGCTTTATCTCTTCTTCTGTTAAATAATCTACCGTTTTTAACGTCTCACTCCAACCTTTAATTCCAGTTAAAGGCGTTCGTATTTCATGAGAAATAGAAGCAATGAATTCATTTTTCATCTGTTCCGCTTTTTCTATTTTATTAGACATATGATTTAAACTATGTGCCAACTCACCTAATTCACCTGGATAATCCTCTTTAATTTTCTTCTTTAATGTACCTTCTGCAATTTGTGAAGAAGCATGAATAATAGATTCGATAGGTTTAACAAACGAATTCGCTAATCGTCTACTGATTAAGAATACGATACCAGAAATGACAATTCCAACTGAAATAGTAAACATAATAATTTCAATAATCTTTGCATTTACATTCGTTAAAACAGTTGTATATTTCAAAGCACCGATCGTTTGTCCTTGATGAATAAGTGGACTAATCACTTCCAATTGTTTCACATTGTCTTTCGTAGCAGTCACTTGATGATACATCTCTCCTTCTAGTAACGAATATGGAATAACTACTTTACCTTCTACCTTTTGTCCACTTGACGATTGTATAATCGTACCATGCCGATCAATTAATTGTAATTCGGTTCCTTCTAACTGAAAGCTCTCAATTATATCCCCGCTGTATTCTTGCAATCGAATAAAGTATAGTGAATTGTATTCAGAGAAAAATCGCGTACTTGTCTTCGCATGAGATTCTACATATTGCACAATACCATTATAATAATATCGATAAATTGAGACTGAAAATACGACTTCAAATAATACAAGCATAAGTATAATGACCGTCATAAAATATAAAGTCACTTTTCTTTTCATCTTATACTTTCCTTCCACACATATCCTTTTCCCCACACAGTAAGAATAAATTCAGGTTCTGATGGATTACATTCTATTTTTTGGCGTAACCGCCTCATATTTACATCTACTACTTTCGTCTCACCTACATAATTCGTTCCCCAAATCATATTTAAAATTTCATCACGTGAAACCGGCTTTGAAGCCTGATTCATCAAATACTGTAATATCATATACTCTGTAGGGGTTAAATCGACTAATTGTCCACTTTTATATAGTCTTTCCTCTATTACATTTAACGAAAATGGGCCAGATATGATGATATTCGCTTTTTCATCATGTACTTCTATTCTCCTTAGTAACGATTGTATACGTGCAGTTAATTCCACTGGACTAAACGGCTTTGCGATATAATCATCTGCACCAATTCCTAATCCTTGTACTTTATCTTCATTTTGTACGCGTGCGGTTAACATAATAATACCTATTTTTTTATTTTCTTCCCGGATGGATTTACAAACTTGAAAACCATCAATTCCTGGTAACATTACATCAAGTAATGCTACATCAACAGTATGTTCACATAAAATCTGTAACGCCTCTTCTCCCGTACTAGCTTCTAACACATAAAATCCAGCACGTTTCAAATTCAAGACGATAAAACTACGAATAGGCATTTCATCTTCTAAAACTAAAATTGTTGGCATAATTTCCACCTCCCTACTCTTGTTGATAATCGGCTAGCGGTTTTACATATGCTTTCACTTTTTCAAAATGTGGTTGTTTCGGTACAGCATATACGTGAGAAGCTGTTTTAACTGCTGCTTCATATCCTTTTATTTTGAACCATTCTTTCCGCTTAAATATATGGACTTCAAGCCATAATTCTTTTGTACTTGTCTCCAAAAACTTTTGAGAATTTGATTCCTTTTGCTCATCTGGTATCGTAATTTTTCCAATTAACTCTTCAGGAATTTTCACATAATATCCTTTTTCTATATCGATATATCTTTCTTCAATTGGTTTAATTCCAGATTCACTCCACTGTATGTAACGTTCGAAAAGCGGACTATCACCATGTGATTTATCTTCCCAACCTTGTGGACGCACTGTACGAACAAATTCAATAATGCCGTCTTCATTAACATCTTTACTTTCTACAACATATTCATTGAACAAATCTTCTTTCCCATCTATAGGTAATACCTCATAATGACCCTTATCAAATTTTGCTACATACGTTATCCCTGAATGAGCGCCAACTCCTGCATCAATTACAACCGCCTTTAGTGATTTAGAAACACGGCCCATTTGTATTCTTTGAATACTATTTATAAATGGATCGAATGATGCCTCAGATAAAGTTTTAAATTGTTCCATGAACTCAACTGTCAACTTCTCATCTTTTTCATACGTAACAAGGCTTATATCTTTCAGTCCATTTTTATTTAAATCCTCTATGAATAACTTCGTATAACTTCGATTATATATTTCCTTCATATCTTCATTTTCTTCCGAAAAAACATACATAACATGTTCTAACGATTCACGACTTACAGAAATTCCGATTAATAACTCTCGCTTCCCGTTCCCTGTAAAATCACCGACTTCAACGATATCTACATCTCCACCATCAAATCTGTGCGTGGACTTCAATTTCCAGACATTCCCAACTTCTTCATAGACAGCTAAATATACGCTATGATCTTCATTCGGTAATTTATAAAATAAGATGGCTTCTTTCTTATTATCTTGTTTAAAATCCATTGACCAAATCATCTGTTTATCTTTATTAGACATTGGAGTAAGCAATCGATAATTAACAGGCAAATCTTTATCTATTTGCTCTTTTAGTTCATTAATCCATTTCTCATTGGCAGGAGCACCCATTAAACTTGTTGGAGCTTCAGACATTTTACATCCAGTCAACATAAAAATGATTCCCATAATGCCTATCCATTTCTGCATATGATATCTTTCCTTATTACAGATTTTTATTATTTTTCTTTACTTTTTGCTTCTCCAATATTCTCATACATATGAGTATAGTTTTTCTAAAATAAAAAATCGTTACAGAAAAGTTACAAATCCATTCCGATAAAAAAAGATTGGCGAAAGCCAATCTTTTTTTATTATTCGTTTCGAACTGGTTTCGGTGTTACACCTAGATGATCATTTAATTTTTTCGAAATATCTTTCACATTTTTTTCATTTGGAATGTAATAATAAATACCTCCGATACGTTTATCCGTACCTTCTATTTGCATTTTTTCCATTTCTAAATTAGATCCTGCCATATTTTTTGTAATCGCAAGCATATCATCGAAAGTTAAGTTCGTTTTCATATTTTTATCAACCGCATCAAGTAAAGAGCCCATTTTGCTAATTGATTGCACAGACATCGCTTTTTTTGCAATTGCTTCTATTACAAGTTGTTGTCTTTGTCCACGCATTGCGTCACTATCAATTTTACGCGTTCTTGCAAGTGCAAGTGCTTGTTCTCCATTTAAATGTTGGAAGCCTTTTTCTAAATGAATCATACCCGCTTGGTCTTTACTATCTTGCTCTGTGAAAGTAACAGGTACATCAATATCAATACCACCAAGTGAATCGACAATTTGTACGAATGATTCAAAGTTAAACTTCACATAATAATCAACAGGAACATTTAAAAATCTTTCCACTGTATCTCGTGTACTTTCAACACCACCAAATACGTGTGCGTGTGTAATTTTATCTAATTTCTTTCTAGATGGAATATATACACGTGAATCACGCGGAATACTTACTAATTTAACTGATTTATCATCTTTATTAATTGTTGCTAATAAAAGTGCATCTGTGCGAACAGCTTCACCATATTGACTTTTTCGCATTTCACTACCATCTACACCCATAATTAAAATAGAGATGTTATCCTTTAAAGGCTCAACTTCTTTATCACGTTTTGATGATTTATCAATTTGTGCATACGCATCACTTACAACAGCTTTTGCTTTATTATATATTAATGATCCATATCCTACTCCTCCAAAAATAAGTAGGAAAAATGGAATTAAAATGAACCATTTTATTGACCTTCTTTTAGAACGTTTTTTATTGCTTCTCGTATTTTGTTCTAATTCAGAGCTCATCTTCATTCGCCTCTCTTTCTCTTTCCCTAGTATAATGTATGTCTAGTATTCTTCATATTGAATTTCCTTTCAAACACCTTACATTTTTGTAAGGTTACATGATGAATCCAAAATGTATTCCATTTCACATTATACTCTCGTGCTTATTTTTGGCAAGTCACTATTTTCCAACTTCAAATATTTAGCACTTCTCAACATCCGAAATTACAGATTTATAAATTTATTCGTTTCGAATTCTTCAATTTTCACCTGAAAAATCAACAAGAATAAAGAGAAAAATTAGTAATGCAACAATACATTTCATATTATCCCTCAAGCGGTGTATACGTTGTTTTCTTCCCATGATTATAAATGAAAGCGGATTTTGCTTTTAGTTTCACCTTATCTATTTCTATCTCTTCATTTGAGAAATTCACAATAATTTTAATATCTTTTCCATATGAAGCAGATTGAACTAATTTATCTTCTGACAAATATGCAAAGTTCGTCATTTCTTCTTTTACTGCCTGTTCATGAACGTCATTCCAAACTTTCAGGTGCTGCGTAATTTCTTGTTTATGCTTATTCCACTCTACTTCATCTAAATGGTACAACGGAGGAACATTATACAATAATTCGTATAGCATACGGTTCCCTACCTCATCTTTTACTTTCAAACTTCCCCATTCCCAGTGGTGCGTTGTAATTACAGAATCATTGTATACTAATTTATATAATGGTACTGAATATACAGGGTTTAAATACACTTGTTTATATTCTTCTTTTAACGGTACTTGTTTTGCATATTTTTCTGGAACATTTTGATTCGGTGACCAATATCCGCCCACATAATACGGACTTGTTTTATTTTTCCTCATATCTTCATCGTCCCATTTAATAACCGGTGTTTCAATACCGTGAGCAAATGCAATCGTGCTACTTGCAAAGTCATTTCCGCCTTCTGAGCCAACTACCATACCTTTTTCTTGCGCAATATAATCCATTCGTTGCAATCTTGCTTTTAAATCTTGTTCTTGTGTCGTTATATGTTTGGCTGAATAGTCATCATAAATTTCACCTGTTGCATCACAATCAATAAACCATGAATTATATTTAGGTCCATTTTTTAATATATCGTTCATTCGCTCTTTTACACTAGGAAGAGATAAAGTTGGATTTAACTTTCGCCCTCTACCTAAAAATCCTTGCACTTTTTCTCCATTTTTCTTCGTCACAGTTGCCTCTTCATATAACGATGGATCCTGAAAAGAAGCTGTATTCCAATTTTTATCAGCTTTTTCGTGAATAGAATGATAAGAATCATACGGACCAACTAAATATCCTATTTTCTTAGCTTCTGTCACGAAATCAGGCTGCATATACCCTTGTTCCCAGTTCGGTAACCCAATCCACGCTTTGTCTATTCCTGATTCTTTCATTTCCTTTATAATATCCGTTCCATCTGCGTTACCCCATTCACTTACTTCTTCAATCGCATCACCGAGCGCCGACTTTAATACATGCTTATTTAAGTTATATAACTCCATCTTCGATAAGTGATCTACCCCTTTGTTTAATAACTCACTAGCGTTCTGATCAACCTTTTGAAAAATATCATCTTTATACAATTCCTTCATTGATAATACTTCATTTACATAACGCAAAATAACATTTTTTTGGTACTTATCAATGAAATCTTGTTTACTTACTTGCTCAAACACACTCAGTTCTCCAGGCTCCGAACTATTCTTTTGAATAAGCCCTTTTATATGACTAAATACAGGACTATTTAATTGCTCTCTTATTTTAGGCCAATTTACGTTACTGTCAGACAAACCATTTTGATTCCAAAAATAAAAATGAGCAGCACCATAAAGTTTTTCAATCTCTTTATTTTTTCTAGCCTTTTCTTGTAATGTTTTAAATTCACCTTTTCGAGCAATATTATCCTTATACAGTTTAGCAATACTGACTGCATCATTATTTGTCACATATAATTGAAATCCATATGCTTTATTTTTATTTATACTCGGGAATTCATGTATAAAATCAAATCCTATTTTCGGATCCGAATGAAATTTCAATTCATTATTAAACATATTGTTCGCAATAAATACAATTGAATATTTCGAACCATTTAACGCAAAAAACTTCATAGAAAATGATTCAGCAAATGAATATGCATCATCCTTTAAAAACTTCTTCCAATTTTCATCATTACTCGGAATTTGTTTTCCTTCCCATAACGGAAGTGTATAATTTTCAGCTTGTACTTTCGGCCACGTAAAGCTTTCTGCACCAGTCGATTCGACTTCAATATTTAAGTGATCTTTTTTCTTTTCTAGATTCACTTTTACTTTTTGATCTGGATATTCCCAAGATGTGCGATCCTTGTCTTTTTTTACATTCGACACCTTCATTTTCGGTAACGGCTGTGACGCCTGTTCCTTTACACCATCATGTTCTACAGTTAACGTGAAAGTCTCTGGATTTACATCGTAAGTAAACTCTTTATACGTCGCTTTCTTTACTTTAGACTCTTGTACAGCCTTGTTACCTTTTACATCACACCCGACTAAAGTCGAAAGTGACATCGTTGTAAGAAGACATATTGCTATCATTTTTTTCATCTTCTGCACCTCCACCACTGAATATACAGGGGCTTTGTTACAGGAATGTGGCAAAAAAAATAGAACTAGCATAACGCTAGCTCTATTTTGAGTATTATAAATAAGTGTGTATGAACAACTATAATCTGCTTAAAGTATATGTAGTACAATAACCGTGTTTTTTCATCCCCACTAAATATAAAAGCAAATAATTCGAAGCTTTAACACTTATTTTTTAACTAAAAAAATAAGTGTATATAATATACCCTAAAACTAGCACTAAAATTACTAGCGCTGTACCTTTCCAATTCATACCACCCGTCATATCCACTGGACTACCTGATTCAGCTCTGTTGAATCCATCATGTAAAGAACCGGTAGGATTATTTTTCAATTCACTTTGCCTTATACGTTCCCTGTTTTCTTCTGGTGACTCTTTTTTCATACGATCACCTCCAAATGAATACACGCTTTACTAAATTATACATTATTACTTTTCTTTTATATGCCAACTGAAAAGATATTTACAACAAAAAAAGCTAGCAATGCTAGCTTTTTTATAGTTCTATATGTTCTTCTTTATTTACAGTAATTCCTCTATGATCGATTTCTAGCTCACACACTTTCATAGACGTAAATACTCTCGCTAATTGCTCAGCGATTTCTTGACGTTTATCATATGGCGTCAATATAAAAATGGATGGACCTGCACCACTAAGCGCTGTGCCGTATGCGCCAAACTCTTTTGCACATTTACGAATTGATGGTAATAGCGGTACGAGTTCTAAACGATACGGCTCGTGAAAATGATCTCTTTCCATCATTTCACCTACAACTTCCCACTTCTTTTGACAAAACGCAGCTACTAATACGTTGCTGATTGCACTAGCCTTAACTGCTTCATGAAATGGAAACACATCTGGTAATACAGATCGGCTTTCCTCTGTATTTAACTCTTCATTTGGAATAAGAGAAATTACACCTAATTCCTTACTTTCAATTCTTACAACCGAAACATTCTTTCCATCAAGTGCTCCGATTACAGTTCCTCCTAATATAGAAGCAGCAACATTATCTGGATGTCCTTCAAAATTTGTAGCAATTTGAACTTTTTGATCAGTTGTTAAGTTCAAATGGCCAAGTTGATTCGCAAGCTCTATCCCTGCTACAATGGCTGATGCACTACTTCCTAGTCCTCTTGTAAGCGGGATATTACTAGTAACTTCTATTATATGGGGTAATAAAGAAGGACTCACTTTACATGCCGTGCTAACGATTAAATTTTTATCGTCTGTCGGAATTGACTCTTCAAAGGAATGAATTACTTGCCATTTATCAGCTTTTTCTTTTACCACCACATCTAAATATAATGACAAAGCTATTCCTACTGAATCAAATCCAGGTCCAACATTCGCTGTACTAGCAGGAACACGAATACTTAATGGTATCACGACATAATCACCCCTTTAATATGTTCTTTAATTTGTTCTATATTATTTGAAACACTTGCAATGTCTAATGTATTAGAAGAAATTGCGATATCAGGATCTTTCAAGCCGTTTCCAGTTAAAACTGCAACAACTGTCTCTCCTTTTTTAATTTTTCCAGATTGAACATGTTTAATTACACCTGCTAATGAAGCATTTGATCCCGGCTCAGCGAAAACCCCTTCCGTTTTTGCTAATAATCTATACGCATGTAAAATTTCTTCATCTGATACCATATCTATTTCACCGTGAGACTGTTCAGCAGCCTCTACTGCATATGACCAACTTGCGGGGTTACCAATACGAATCGCTGTTGCAATTGTTTCAGGTTCTTCAATGACATGTCCTTTTACAATTGCTGCTGCTCCTTCTGCTTCAAATCCGTGAATTCTTGGCTTCTTATAGCCTTTTTCTTTCTCATATTCACAGAAACCTTTCCAGTACGCTGTAATATTTCCGGCATTCCCAACAGGAATCGCTAAAACATCTGGTGCACTTTGCAACTGGTCACAAATTTCAAATGCTGCTGTCTTTTGCCCTTCAATTCGATAAGGATTCACTGAATTTACTAATGTAATCGGCTCTTCCGCAGCAATATTTCTTACAGCCTTAAGTGCATCATCAAAATTTCCTTCTATTGAAATGATTTCAGCTCCATAAGCGACTGCTTGCGCTAATTTTCCATGTGCAATCTTTCCTTCAGGGATTACGATTATACATTTCATTCCAAGGCGTGCCGCGTATGCTGCGGCCGATGCCGAAGTATTACCTGTTGATGCACAAATAATTGCCTCCGAACCTTCTTCTTTCGCCTTCGCAACAGCCATTACCATACCACGATCTTTAAAAGAACCTGTCGGATTCGCTCCTTCATACTTACCGTATAACTGAATTCCTAATTGTTTTGATATATTTAATAACGGAATAAGCGGTGTATTTCCTTCCATTAAGCTCACATCAGGTGTATTTTCATTCACCGGTAAATAAGAAGCATACTGTTTTAATAATCCTTTATACATATTGTTTTTCCTCCTCAATAATGTAATAACTGTTTATTTCACTTGCGACATTTTCTATCGCTCCTAGTACTCGTTCAAATTGATACTTTGAAGTTTGATGTGTCACAACAACGACTTCTGCAAGTTCACGATTTAAAGGTAATTGAATAACTTCTTTTAAACTTACAGAATAATTAACGAAACATTCTGTTATTTTTTGTAACATCCCAGGTTCATCTCGTAATGAAATACGTAAGAAATATTTCGAAACGACTTCTTCATCTCCTTGTAATTCATACGGTTCTGGTTCTTTTAACGCACTTTTATTTTTCGGAACTTGATTCATACTTTTAACGATTGAAATAATATCACTTACTACAGCAGAACCAGTCGGTAACTTCCCAGCTCCAGGGCCGTAAAACATTACTTCTCCTACCGCTTGACCGTGAACATATACTGCATTAAATTCATTATTTACATTCGATAATGGATGATGGCTTGGTAAAAGTGTCGGTTCTACACTTAAATGAATGGCTGACCCTTGTTTCTCTGCTTTACCAATTAATTTCATAGTAAATCCTAACTTTTCAGCCATTTGTAAATCTTCTTTTTCGACCTTTCGAATCCCTCTTACTTGCACATCATCTAAAGAAACATTCATCGAAAAACCTAAGTTTGCAAGAATGGCTACCTTTCTCGCCGCATCTAACCCATCTACATCCGCTGTTGGATCCGATTCTGCGAAACCTAATTTTTGTGCTTCCTGTAAAGCCTCTTCATACGACCATCCCTTTTGACTCATCTTTGTTAACATATAATTTGTTGTGCCATTTACAATTCCCATTATTTTTTCAATTTGATCTGAAGCTAATCCGTCTGTTAATCCCCTTAACACCGGAATACCGCCCGCTACACTTGCTTCATAACATAGATCACAATCATTTTCGTTCGCCAGGTGGAGAAGTTCCGCACCGTATACAGCCATTAAATCTTTATTTGCTGTTACGACATGTTTTTTATTTCGTAAAGCCTTAACAATATGTTGCTTTGCTTCTTCAATTCCGCCCATTACCTCTACTACAATATCAATATTTGGATCATTTAGAACTTCATCGACATGACTTGTTACTACGATTCCATCAATGCAAACATCACGTTCTTTTTCTAAGTCACGTACAACGACTGTCTTTACCTTCACTTCATACCCTGTATCAAGTGCAATTTTTTTATAATGTTCTTTCAAAATATGGACAACACCACTTCCGACCGTACCTAATCCTAACACCCCAACATTAATAACGTTATTCATCTTCTAATCTCCTCCTACAATTTTATTATTTATCTCTATCAATCACCTTGCTCTGCTTTTTAATCATGCAGGTGGTGGTTATTTCCGTACGTACAAATCGTTTCATTTTACTGCACCTCCTTTCAAAGTAAAAAAAACACACTCATCCCTAGGAAAGGGACGAATGTGTTTTCGTGGTTCCACCCTTGTTCCAATCCAGACTTATTTCCTTCTAGATTGCTCAAGTTCAGATAACGGCTGATTCCGTCAATAATTACTAGATTACTCGTTCACTATTGAAGTTCAAAGGTGGTAAAATCATTTCTCGTGTTAGGAAGCTCACACCCTTGGCTTCCCTCTCTGTAAACCGTAAAAATGATTTCATGTCCTTATCGTTACTTTTTCGTTCATGTCTATTTGTTAATTTATTATAGTTATGAAGTTTTTAAAAAGCAAGCCTATTTTTACTAACTATTATCAAGATTACTTTTTATTATATTTCACAATAACATTTTACAACTACCGCTTGATTTACCTATTTTGCAATTTTCCCAGTTTGTAAATCAACGGTTTATATATAAATACTCCATTCTAAAACAAGTAGAAATCCGCCTCAAAAAATATATTAATAAAGCTTTTTTAATACAATCTTTTCGTATAACTTTCTTCTAAAGAACGTGCAACATCTTCTTCTGAACCATTCACTTTCGCATGCTCCAGCAACATTTTTGCTGCTGAAGGTAACTCTTTTTTATTTAGCCATGACTCTGAATCCCACATTTTTGAACGAATAAAAGCTTTCGCGCAATGAATATAGCATTCCTCTATTTCAACAACAATTCCAAGTAACGGATTGCGTCCATTTGCCTGCATTTCTTGCAAAATTTCTTCATCGTTTGTAATGAATGCTCGGCCGTTTATTCGGAGTGTCTCCCCAAGACCAGGAATCAAAAAGAGTAACCCTACGTGCGAATTTGAAATAATATTCAAAATGGAATCTATACGACGGTTTCCTGGTCTTTCTGGAATGATAATTTTATTATTATTTAATACGTATACAAATCCAGGTGCGTCTCCTCTCGGCGAAGCATCACACTCTCCTAATTTATTTGCAGTAGATAATACTAGAAAAGGAGATTTAGACAGAAAATCTATGCAATGATGGTCTAATGATGAAATAACTTTTTTCAAAGCTCGCTCACTTGGTCGCCCCAATATTTTTCGTAACTCTTCCTCTGTTGAAATAATCGATTTTATTTCCTTACTCTCTCTCCCCACTTATAACTACCTCTTTTCTTTATTTTCTCAAAATTCAATACAAATATTGTATAATATAATTGGCAGAAAGGGGAATTCAAATGACAGAGTGGTTAACAATATTTGATACTGAAAGAAATATACTTGGGAAGAAATTACGTGATGAAGTGCATCGCGACGGTGATTGGCACGAAACATTTCATTGTTGGTTTGTAGAAAAAGATGATGAAGATATGTTTTTATATTTTCAATTACGCTCTAAAAATAAAAAAGAAGCGCCGGGTATATGGGATATTACTTCAGCTGGACATATTATGCATGATGAAGATGTACAAATTGGCGGTCTTCGTGAAATTGAAGAAGAACTAGGACTTTTCTTTCAAACTACCGATTTAGCATACAAAGGAATCTTTAAAATAGATTATGAAATTTCAAATCTTACTGATCGTGAATTTTGTCATATGTATTTTCACAATGTCATCAATACACTTCCATTTGCACCAGGTGAAGAAGTAAACGATGTGATGAAAATACATGCAACTTCTTTTCTACAACTATTAAAAAGAGAGATTTCATCTTTTACGGCTATTTCTGTTTTAAACAATAAACCAATAACGATAACATTTGAAGATATTTATCCATATGATCTTGCATACTATGAATTTGTTATAGAAAAAGGAAAAGACTTACTAGAAAATAATAGTTTATAAATAAAATAGGACTCCCATTTTAAAGTACTTGGGAGTCCTATTCTTTATTTTGCTATTTGCGAGCAATAAGAATCCCACCTCAAATTTCTACAAATGCAATGAGTGAGTTTGAAGTCGGGCGCCCGTACGAGTGGGCTAATAATCAGTAGATAACAGACACAATCCGAGTGATTTAAAATCCATTTTATTTTCTCTCTTTCGATGTTTGGAACATACTTGGCAGCGTTACAAAGCGTGCCCCTTTCGTTTTTAACTGCGGAATAATTTTGTCTAGCGCCTCTACAGATCCTTGCAAATGTCCACCTGGAGTCGAATGCTGAAGTATAACACTGCCAGGAAATGAATTCCCTAACACATTATTTGTAATCGTATCAGCGCTTACTCCTTTCCAATCAACCGTATCAACACTCCATTGTACAATCATAAAATTTTGCTCTGTTGCCCACTTCAATTGATTTTCAATTATTTCACCGTATGGCGGACGAATAAATTTCGGTGCATAACCAGCTAAACGATTTAATATTTCTTCCGTTTTCATAATTTGATTACGGTACTCAGCATCATTTACTTTCGCTAAATTTGGATGGCTGTACGTATGATTACCAATTACATGCCCTTCATTCGCAATACGTTTTACTACATTCGGATACTTTTCTGCGTTTTCACCAAGCAAGAAGAAAGTCGCCTTCACATTATGTTGTTTTAACTTATCTAAAATTTTCGGCGTAAATTCTAAATCTGGTCCATCATCAAATGTAAGAGCTACTTCCGCTTTATTGTACGGCCCTGAAAATGCGTACGCATATTTTTCGACCCACGAAAATGGTGTCCACGATCCACGCTCATATGCTTTCATTTGTACTGTATAGTTTTGAGGGATATATGTGTATAGCAATGAGCTCATATAGTCTCCATAATAAAATGAGTTATATGGCATATAGGCGTACGAAACATCTCGTTCTAGTCCCCATTCATATGGGGCAAACATTTCTGACGAATAAAAATAATACATGATAAAAACCTCCCTAAAATTTCATATGTGATTCATCTGCACTTTGTTAGAGAAATTATTATTCATGAACAAAAATAAGACTGTCCATAATTAGGACAGTCTTATTGCTTTATATTATTAATAAATCGATGTACTATCTTTCGTCAAAGCTTTCACATGTTTTAAATAGCTTGTCACTCTGTCATCATCACCTTGCGGGTATTGATATCCATAAGCGTTAGCAAATCCGTTCGCAACTTTCCTAAACATATCTCCCATTACAAAAAATGACTCCCAAATGTCTTCATATTCAGCATTCGAATAGGTCCTTTTAAATTGCTCCCACATATCTTTTTCAATATATTGCTCGAAATGCTTCCCAAACTTTCCTACATTACCTGTAAAGTCTGTTTTCATACCAATATGCCATTCTAGCATTACGATGAACATATCTCGTACTGGACCATCAAGCATCCCTTTCGCATAAGAAAGTTCTTCTCTCCATAGTCCTTTTGCCACATTCGTACTACACCACCAAAATTCATTACAGCAATCTAAAAACTCTTTTTCTGTAGGCTTTTTTATTAAGTAATTCTTATCGCTTGCTGGTGGAAATTCAACAATACAATTATCTTTATCCAGAAGCAGTTTACTTAAACTATCTTGTCCAACGAACTTATTTATCAAATCAAATGGAACGAGCGTTAAATCAATTCGATTTCCATCCATAAACTGCATTAAATACGGAAATTTCCCGTCTTCGTCCGCTGGAATTAATGACATTTCTTCTGGCATTTGTACAATCATTATTTCTCCAAATCTATGAATCCAATTATGATTAGACGTAAAAGATTGTATATCATTTACAACATACATAATATCATAGTCTTGAAAACAATCTCTTTTCACATTTGGATTTACACGTGACCCATTCATGATGACAGCTCGGATTCTTTCATCCTCTTTTGCTGTATTTATAATTAAGTCTAACATTTCTTTTTCAGTTCTCATCTATTCCTTACCTCCAATTTTTATATAAACTTATATTTCCAAGTATGTTGGAGGTCCACGAGGTAGCTGCGTTGTACACGATACATGTTATAATTTTTGAAACATCTTTTTCATTTTTTTACCACCTTTCGTCATTCTTTTACGACTCCCATTACAAACCCATCGTATCCTTTACTTCCGACAGTTTGAAGCGCAGTAGCACTTACACGTGGCTCTGCAGCTATTAATTCATAGAAGCGACGTATCCCTTGTACGCGAGGATCGTTACTCGTATTGTCAATAACTTCTCCTTCACGTACTACGTTATCACCAATAATTATAGTACCAGGGCGTGATAGTTTCAGTGCCCATTCAAAATAAGTAGGATTATTTTGTTTATCGGCGTCTATAAAAATAAAATCAAATGGTTCATAATTCTCATTTTCGATTTGCTGTAAAGAATCTAAAGCTAATCCTGTTCGCACTTCAATTCTATCATTCAAATTGGCACGCTCAATATTGCTACGTGCAATTTCAGAATGCTTTTCACTTGCCTCCAATGTAACAACTCTGCCTCCAGATGGCAATCCCCTTGCAAGCCATATCGTGCTATATCCGCCTAGAGTACCAATTTCCAAAATGTTTCGAGCTCCTTGAATTTGTACTAATAGTTGCAAAAACTTCCCTTGCGTTGGCGATACATCATGTGCTGGTAAATTAGCTGCAGCGTTTGCTTGAAGTACTTCTTCTAATGTAGAATCTTTCGGTATTAATACATCACTCACATATTGATCAACAGCCGTCCATTTCTCAATCATACTCATGAAAATACCATCCCTTCAATTTTTCAATGCTTTTCTACTATTCACTTTTGATTATAACGAAGATTCTGTCTTATATACAAAAAATAAAGAAGGGACATCCACTCCATTACAGAATAAATATCCCTTCTTTTGTTTATACATTTATCCCTTACGGATTAGTAGACCAAAGTCCTGCTGATTTAATAAATGTACGTTTATTTAATTTCAGCTGTGCTACGATAAACTCTGCAATATCTTCTGCTTGCATTACTTTATCAGGATTTCCATCAGTTAATCCTAAATCTACAGCCATGTCAGTTGCTACTGTACTTGGAGTTAGAGCTGTTACACGAATGTTATGTTTGCGAACTTCCATCGCTAACGATTCTGTTAAGCCAAGAACACCAAATTTAGAAGCACTGTATGCACTTGTTACAGGTGCACCTTTTTGTCCTGCTGTAGATGAAATGTTAATAATATCACCAGATTGTTGTTCAATCATACTTGGTAAAGCTGCACGAGTTGCATAGTATACACCCATTAAGTTTACTTGAATGATTTTTTCCCAATCAGCAACGTCTAATTCTAAAAACTTACCGAACTTAGAAATACCAGCGTTATTAATTAAAATATCGATAGACCCTAAACCATTTTTTAACGTTTCAATTGCAGTCGTTACCTCTTCATATGAAGATACATCAGCAGTCGTAATAACAGCTTTTACGCCTTCTGCTTCTACTTCTTTCGCTACAGCTTTTAAGTTTTCTTCTGAACGAGCTAAAAGACCTACATTTACGCCCTCTTTCGCTAATGCGATTGCTACAGCGCGACCAATTCCTCTACCTGCTCCTGTAATTAAAGCATTTTTACCTTGTAATAATTCTGCCAAGTATAACACTCCTTAATCATCTCAGTTATGTATTATATTAAAATTGTATCTGTGTTTATGTAAAAAGGCAATGATGCACTTTCATGTGCGTAGGTTACTTATAGGTAACTATGGAAAGTTTTTATTGATAAGTCTCATGTTTTTGCCATAATTCATGTAAAATAAAAATAAATCCAGCATAGGAGAGTGTATGTGTATGAAAAGAAAAAATGGTTCTTGTCACTAACTGCAGTTGGACTATGTATCATATTTTTGGCTATGTACTTTATATTTGGTAATCCACTACATTATAAAGTAATAGAAAAAGATACTAGCGACTATCTCTATACTATACAAGGCTATAAGCAAAAAGAAATACAAAGCATAACCGGAAAATATACTCCCATTTATAATATCGGCTATTATGCAGAGGTAGTATATAAAGACGAACCTTATTTTACATACTCTTATACATACGATAATAATAAGAAAATAATACAAGACAACGGCATTTTAGGAAGACATACTGAGTCATTTAAAAATCTTAATTTAAACTGGTCATTGTTTGACGAGTTAGTAGACGGTATCCATACTAACTTGCAAGAAAGAGGTTTAAGCGAAAAGAAAGATTATTCTATACGCTATGTTCAATTCATTGATATCGATGATGATACAAACGGTGCAGAAGCATATGTTGACTTTAAGAAAGATAAAGAATCAGATTATTCATACCGTATGAATGACCAAGGAACAGCTTATCAATATAGTTGCAGTAACGGGGAATGTATTTTTAAAGAAAAATAGTGTTAGAAGATATCCTCCTAACACTATTTCTCTTCATAATTCGGAATACACACAATAAATTCCGTACCCTTCCCTTCCTCACTCTCGACTTTTATTTCTCCTTGATGAAGGTCGAGTACTTTTTTTACGATGGCCAAACCTAAGCCACTTCCTCCATAAGTACGATTTCGTGAAGAATCCGCTTTATAAAAACGTTCAAAAATATGTTGTTTCTGTTCTTCGGATATACCAATTCCCGAATCGCGAATACGCACTTCCACTACTTTCTCATATTCTTTTAACTGGATTGTAATTGTGCCACCACTTGGCGTAAATTTAATACTATTATGAATTAAATTAATCCACACTTGACTCATACTTTCTTGGTCAGCAATAACATCTACTTTTTCTAAATCCAGTTCTAATTCAATTTCTTTTTCAGCCCATAGCGGTTCACTATTTAATGCAATTTGCTTTAACTGTTGATCTAATCGATACGCCACTCTTTCTGGTGTGTACTCTTCCGCCTCTAAAAGAGTTAGTTTCAGTAAATTTTGACTTAGTTTAGATAATCTCGTCGTTTCCGTTTCAATAATGGTAAGATAATGCTTTCGTTTTTCCTCGGAAAGATTGTTATCTTGTAGTGCTCTAGCAAAACCTTTTATAGATGTTAATGGTGACTGTATTTCATGAGAAACATTCGATACAAATTCCTGGCGCATTTTCTCCATCGCATTCAGTTCGTCTGTCATATCATTTATACTTTTTACGAGTACACCAATTTCTCCATCATACTTTTCTTCATTACGTATTTTTACGGAGAAGTCCCCTTTTGCAATTTTTTGTATCGGTTCAATAATAGTCCAAATCATTGCCTCTCGCTTTGGTCTCATTAATACTCCGATTAATACCCAAATAAGAACAATAAATACAAAGCCGACCATATCACTAATTAAAAAAGTAACAAACGGTGATACGTTTACTTCAAGAGCCTTCAATATACTAGTTGCTACATAAAATGCGATAGACCAAATTATAGTGAGAAAAGAAAAGAGCGCTATTATCGCCCCCGTTACTTTCAATATCTTCAACTTGCTCATTCGTTCCCTTTTTCTCATTTACTTACCTCTAAGCGATACCCTAAACCTCTTATCGTTTTAATACTAAATTTCGACTTCTCTTCTTGAAACTTCTCACGTAATCGATTAATATGAACGTCTAGTGTACGTTCATTCCCTTCAAAATCATATCCCCATACATCTTCAATTAACTGCTCTCTCGAACAAGTTCTTCCTGCTTTAGAACCTAAATTAAAGAGCAATTCGAATTCTTTTAGCGGTAATGTAGCCGTTTGTTCTCCGGCTGTAACTTCAAATGTTTTACGATTTAACAGTACATTTCCAACTTGAATCGATTGCGACACTGTAATTTGGTAACGTTTCAGTAGTGCCTTTACTCTCACTACTAATTCTATCGGATCAAATGGTTTTACAAGATAATCATCCGTGCCAAGGTGAAACCCTTTTACTTTTTGAGATGTTTCCCCTTTAGCAGTTAGCATCAAAATCGGAATATCATAGTACTTCCTTAATTCAAAACATACATCAAATCCATCCATATTTGGCATCATGATATCAAGAATAACCATATCAACTTTTACTTCATCTATTTTCTTAAGTGCATCTAGTCCATCAATTGCTTCATATGTTTGAAAGCCTTCCCGCTCTAAAAACACAGAAACAAGTTCTCTAATATGCGGGTCGTCGTCTACTATTAAAATTTTAGGTATCAAAGGAACCATTTCCTTTCTAAATAAAACTTTTAAAAATGAATAATCAGCGGAGTATAAGCCCCACTGATTATTCATTTTATAATGCCCCCTCTTTAATTTTCAATTGTTGTGTTGCAAATTCACGATACATGTCATGTGTGCGTAACAATTCATCATGTGTACCACTTCCTGTAAGGTTCCCTTTTTCTATAAAGATAATTTTATCTGCATCTACAACAGTAGAAAGTCTATGTGCAATAACTAACGTTGTTCTACCTTTCATTAAGTTATTTAATGCCCTTTGAACGACAGACTCGGATTTACTATCTAGACTGGAAGTTGCTTCATCTAACATAAGAATTTGTGGGTTTCGAAGTAACGCTCGAGCAATCGCAATTCGCTGTCTTTGTCCTCCAGAAAGCTTTACACCACGCTCTCCAACTTCTGTTGCATATCCGTTTGGCAAATCATGAATAAATGCATCAACATATGCCATCGCTGCTACTTTTTCAATTTCTTCATCTGTCACTTCACCCTCAACACCGTAGCAAATATTATCACGAATCGTTCCATCAATTAACGGACTATCTTGTGATACGTAACCGATTTGACGTCGCCATGACTGTAATGAATAATTCTTAATTGAGTCTTTTCCTAATTTAATAACACCGCTAGTTGGCTCATAAAAACGTTCTAATAATGAGAATAACGTCGTTTTCCCGCTACCACTTGGTCCTACAATCGCTGTTACTTTTCCTGATTCAATTGTGAAATCAATATTCTTTAAAACTTGCTCTTCTTCGTTATACTCGAAATGTACATTTTCAAGAACGATTGGCTGCTTAGCATTTGTGACTTTCACACCAGTTTCATGATCTTCTACTTCATATTCTAAAATTGTATTAATTCTTTCCGTTGCACCAATTGCCTTTTGGAATTGTGTAAAGAACATAGATAATTGACTCATCGGCATTATAATTTGAACTAAATATAAAATAAATGCTACTAGTTCTCCTGTTGTTAATGCACCGCTAGAAACTCGCATTCCACCATATCCTACGATAATAACAAGTAATGCCATTAAAACAAACGACATAACTGGTGAAATTAACGCTTGCACTTTTCCCTCTTTCAAACCAAATTGTAATAGCTTTTCAATACCTTTATTTCCAGTTTCATATTCCTTTTTTTCTGTGTTCGAAGATTTCACTAAACGAATTTCTGATAACACTTGTGTTAATACACTAGTAAAAGATGCTGTTTCATCTTGAAGTGCTTTTGAAATCTTATACATTTTTCGTCCAAGTGGAACTAAAATGAGTACTGATAACGGAATAACCGTTAAAAGTAAAAGTGTCATTTTCCAATCTAAAACAAATAATACAATTAATGATCCAACAATTGAAATACCGCCTGTTAATAAATTTGACAAATGCTCAGAAATTAACGTTTTCACAACTCCTGTATCATTTGTCATACGGCTAATTGTATCGCCTGTTCTATTTTGATCATAATAAGTTACCGGTAAAATAAGCACCTTTTTCCACAAACGTTCTCTCAGTCCAGCTACAATCTTCTGTCCTATATAATTTAGTAAATATATAGACAATCCCGCGGCTATAGTTTGCATAATAAAGAATGCAATTAGCCCAACAATTTGTCCTGTACTAATTGACGAAAGTGAAAAATTATCTACTAAGCCCTTCGTTAACATCGGTATAAATAAACTTGCTCCAGTAGAAAGTAAACTCATTAATAACGCAAAAGCAAGAATCCCCTTTGGAGGATTTGTATCTTGAATAAGGCGTAAAAACTGCCTCCAGCTCCCTTTTTTCTCCATCTCATTTCTAACTTCCATTTTTGTTCATCTCCTCGTGTTCACCCAAACTGTTCTTTCTAAAAGTAGAATACAATACAAATGTAAACTGAATGTAAACACCCTTTTTCTGTTTTTACAAAATATACATACAAACGCATCTTTACAACATATATAAACATCTGATATTATTACCTGGTACTTAATATTATTCTATGTGAATTATAGATAACTAATTTACAATACTGTATAAATCTCCCGTTATTGAAAGGAGTATCCTTTTTGCAAACAAATATACATTCCGAAAAGGAAACAATCATTTTTATTCATGGATTAGTCGGCAATCGTCGTGCCTTCAAAAAAGAGCATAAGCGATTTTCCGCCTCTTACAACATTATTACTTATGACTTATTAGGTCACGGCGACGATAAAGGAGAAGCTATCGAATTTTCATTACAGCGCCTCGTAGATCAACTATTGAAATTATATGAAAAAGAAGGTATTACAAAAGCTCATATTTGCGCTCTAAGTTATGGCTGTTATATCTCTACAATTTTTGCACAAATGCACCCAGAAAAAGTATTAAGCATTTGTCATATTGGTGGACATTATAATAATCCATCCCTTTTATATAACGTATTTCAAAAATTTTGGGAGAAGCGCGGAGACGAATACTCTAAATGGCTCTCTCAATATGCAAATACCATTTTTCCAAGTGGCATACTAAAGGCAAATCCGTTCGCAGTCATTTCAAGAAATATTTATTACCGTTTCGGATTGCAATTACATTCATCAATTATTTCCCAATCATTACGGCATCGTTTAGAATTCGATTTAAAATCTAAATTAAAATCACTTCCCCACCCTATATTATGGGTAATGGGTGAACATGATCATCTCTATAAATCTTGTCTTTTTGATTTAAAGTCCATTCTTCCTAACGTTTTATATAAAGAAATACCGTTAGCAGGACATGCAGCAAACTTATTTCGTCCCAACTACTTTCATGACCTATACGCTCGATTTTTAACTGGGAAGTTACAGTAAAAACTACTACATTCCCAATTTACTCAACTATAAAAAGGCTTCCCAAGTTTCCCTGGAAAGCCTTTTCTCTATACGAAAAGTATATAAACTACTTTTTCTTAGTATGCTTTTGTGTAACCTAACATGTGCTTGCTCCAGTAAGAGTTACTTACAGAACTAATACGTACACCAGTTGCATCAGTTTCTGCACTAATGAACTGACCGTTTCCTAAGTAAACGCCCATGTGAGAAGGACCTGATTTATAAGTATTTTGGAAGTATACTAAATCACCTGGTTGTGGATTGCTAGTTTTTGTTTTAGAGCTCCAGTATCCTGCAACTGTTTGACGAGCGCCTTTATGACCAGTTTGATTTAATACGTAGTGAATGAATCCACTGCAGTCAAAACCAGCAGGTGTTGTACCAGCAGTTCTGTATGGTGAACCATTTAAAGATCTAGCGAATCCAGCGATTGAAGATGTATCTCCACCTGTTGTTGGTTTTTGTACGTCTTTACCTGGTTGTTGAACGTTATTTGTAACGTTATTGTTATTGTTATTTGTAACGTTGTTTACTCCACCTTTTACAAACTTAACGAAGTCTGCACTTACGTAACCTGTACGGCCGTTATGGTTAATTTTGTACCAACCATTTTCAGCGCCAGTAACGTTTAATACTTTACCTTGTGTTACGCCACCGATTACAGCGTTGTATGTAGCTGGGCCTGTACGTACTTTTAAAGCACCAGTGTTAACAACATAAGAACCACCAGTTTGAACTGTAGTAGTATTGTTGTTTGTAGTTGGTTGTTTTGTTTCGTTAGATACAGCAGAACCACCTTTTGTTACGAAGTCTTTGCTTACGTATCCAGTTCCACCATTGAAGTTGATTTTAAACCAATCTTGTACTTCTCCAACAACTTGTACTGTTTTACCTTTATTTACAGAGCCTAATACTGTATGAGATGTACTTGGGCCTGTACGTACGTTTAGTGAAGAAACGTTTACTGTGTAAGTACCAGTTCCTTGTTGAACAGTAGTTCCTGTTTTACCACCAGTCGTTACGAAGTCACCACTTACATAACCAGTTTGACCGTTTACAGTTACTTTGAACCAACCGTTTTCTTGTCCAATTACTTGTAGTACTTGACCTGATTTCACTTTAGAAATAACGTTATGTCCTGTACCAGCACCTGAACGTACATTTAATACATCAGCTGTTACCGTGTATTTTAATTCAGAAGTTGTTTCTACCTTTTTTGTTTCAGTTACAGTCGTTTGAGTTTGAGTTTGTCCATTAATTTCTTTTAGCGCCTCATTTGAAACTTGTGCTTGAGCAGAATCCATACCTGGAACTGCAACACCTACTACTGAAGCTGCTGCTAAACCTGCAATTACTTTTTTCATAAGTTGTCTTTACTTCCTTTCCCTACTATCCTCTTTAAAAAACTTATAAACTTAATACTTTACAATATTATTAAAGTAAAATATTCATTAAGTTCCATTTTTTAACAAGAGTTTTATTTTTCACACAGAGTTCATTTTAAATGAATGAAGTGAATTCCGTGTGAACTTCATGTGAACTTTACCATTAAACTTATTGTTTTTGCAATGCTTTTTTCAATTCTCTTATGTATTTCATTGAAAATTCGACATTTCATTCATTATCTTAATATATCCACTTTGAAAAACCCTATTCATCTAATCCAATGTAAAGAATGTATTTCCTAGTAAAGCTCCTCCCATGAAGCATACTCTTATCATGACAAAAAATACTTTTTTTATCAATAGTATAATATTTTTAGAAAACTATTTTTGATACTATCTATCACTTATAAAAGATTTGACGATTTGTAAGATTTAACTTCAAAAATTCTGTTCTAATTTGGCGAAAACACACACACCACTACCCACTTTTCACTAACTATGGAATTTATAGGATATTTATATTATCATATATATAGTGGTATTTTAACCAATACAAATTTTATTTACCCTACACTGAAACCTATCGAACTTTTACAGGGCGGTACATTGAATTTTGAGATGGAAGTCTTATTGCCCGCAAATATTGGGATTAAAAAAGGAGGTATATTTATGAAAAACATAATAGATGATCCTATACATAAAAATATAGAATTATACTATGCTTTTTTTCAATTCGTTTCAATTATTACCTTACAAAAAATATCAACTATTGAAACACGTAAAAACGAATTAAAAGATCAGATGAAAAATTCCTATCAAAAAAATCCTTATTACTTATAAAAGGTGAACAGGTTGTATCCCTGTTCACCTTTTATCTCGCATTATTTATAAATTTTCACACGATTTTCTAAAGGTTGGTATTCTTTTTCACCTGCAGTTACCACCGGTTTACCAAACGGCATTTGCGCAGTAAGTTTCCAGCTTTCTGGAACTTCCCATTCTTTTCTCACTTCTTCATCAATTAATGGATTGTAATGCTGCAATGTAGCACCAAATCCTTCAATTTCTAAAGCTGTCCAAATTGCAAATTGTAACATTCCTGAGGATTGCTGTGACCACGTTGGGAAATTCTCTTTGTATAATGCAAAGTTTTCTTGCAGTTCTTCCACTACTTGACTGTCTTCAAAGTATAAAACCGTTCCATAACCACTTTTAAATGCATTCATTTTTTCTTCAGTAGATGCAAAGTTATTTTCAGGTACAATTTTTCGTAACGTTTCTTTCGTAATATCCCATAACTTATCATGTTGTTCTCCTAGCAAGACGACAACGCGGGCGCTCTGAGAGTTAAAAGCTGAAGGTGTATGTTTTACAGCATGATAAATCACTTCTTGAATTTTTTCATCAGAAACTAATTGCTCTTTACTAATCGCATAAATAGATCTTCTGTCTTCAATTGCTGTGTAAAAATCTTTTGCCATCATAATTCCCTCCAATTTTCATTTGAGGCTTTTTCATATGTATACATCATGTTCCGCCTCTTAAAACTTATCATTAATAAGCTTCTAACTTTATACTATCAACAAACAATAATAAACTCAAATAATAACACTCACATTGTTTACCTTTTTACTTCCTAATACTAACAATAAAAAGGCAATTTATTGTTACCGATAATAAGTAACAACAAATTGCCTTTCTTATATGATGATCCAACTCAGTATTTCACTTAATTAACTAAGCCAAATGCATAAGACATTAGCTTGTTCGTCTCTGTAAAACGCTTCGTTTTACCTTTCGTTCCCATTACAACAGTAATAATACGAGTATCACCTTGTTTTGCTGTACCCGTAAAACAATACCCCGCGCTATCTGTAAATCCTGTTTTTAATCCGTCTATTCCTTCTATATATAAAGCTTTATTATTTTTGTTTAACATATCATTTGTACTTACAACATTAATATTATTAAATGCTAACTGACTTTGACGTAAGTGAGTCACTTCTAATATTTCTGGATAGTCTTTTATTAGATGATACGCCAAGTTTGCTACATCAGCAGCCGTCATCTTCGTCTCACTTCCATCAGGTTCTTGTAGTCCTGACGCATTTGCGAATTTAGCATAATCCGACATTTTTAACTGCTTTGCTTTTTCATTCATAAGCTGAACGAAATCTTTCTCCGTCTTAGCCATATGTTCTGCTAAAGCCACAGCCGAATTATTTGCCGATTCAATCATTAATGCATGGTACAAATCTTTAACAGTTAATGTGTCATTCACTTGGACTGGGATTCTCGCACCCTCTGTTTGTGCCGCTTTCGCACTCATTTTCACCGGATCTTCCCAGCGAACTTTCCCATTATGTACATTTTCTAATAGAAGATACGCTGTCATCATCTTAGACATGCTTGCTGGCGCAAAAGCTTCTTTTTCATTATGTTGATAAATAACATCTCCATTACTCGCATCAATAATCATAGCTGCTTTTGCATCAATTTCCGGTGGTATGTACTTTGGTGGCACTACTTTTTCAGCTAATCCTGTTTTAGGTAGTTCTGCCACCTGTAAAGGTTGTCCCTCTATATTTGTTGCACTCTTTTGAGTTCCTTGGAATAAGAACCAACATATCCCTAAAATAATGACTACTAGGATCGTCAGCCTTCCCCATTTTAACCGCTTCATTTCAAAACTCCTTTAGCAAACCTTTTATACACTCACGTTTAACCATAACAATAATTACTTTATATCGTCAAGGCAAAAAGCATATTTATTCATCTAATACATTTATGTTACAATTAAAATACCTAAATATAAGAATATTCAATGTTATATTGTCGTAATTTAACTACTTAATAGAAAGGATTCTTACGATGCTACTTCCAAAATCATTAAAATACGGAGACACAATCGGCATTTATTCGCCCTCTTCACCAGCAACCTACACTTCTCCAAAAAGATTTGAACGAGCGAAATCTTATTTACAACAGAAAGGATTTCACATATTAGAAGGTTCACTAACAGGTCGATATGATTATTATCGCTCTGGCAGTATACAAGAGCGTGCTGAGGAACTGAATACTTTAATAAGAAACCCTAATGTATCTTGTATTATGTCAACAATTGGCGGTATGAATTCTAATTCATTATTACCTTATATTGATTATGATGCTTTTCAAAATAACCCCAAAATAATGATTGGCTATTCAGATGCAACAGCTTTATTGCTAGGGATTTATGCCAAAACAGGAATCCCTACATTTTACGGTCCGGCACTCGTCCCCTCCTTTGGAGAATTTGAGCCGTTTGTAGATTATACATACAAATATTTTGTAGAAACATTACTACATGATCAAATGCTTCCTTACAACATAAAACAACCTTTATTTTGGTCAGATGAATTTATGAATTGGGAAGAGAAGACGATAGAAAAAGAACTTAGACCAAACAATTGGATTTCTGTAACAAATGGACAAGCTACTGGACGTATTATTGGAGGGAACTTAAATACAATAGAAGGAATTTGGGGTAGTCCTTATATGCCATGTATTCAAAATGGGGATATTTTATTTATTGAGGATAGTTCAAAAGATGCAGCTACTATTGAAAGAAGCTTTTCATTACTTAAAGTTAACGGCGTATTTGATAAAGTTTCAGGTATTATTCTTGGAAAACATGAGCAGTTTGATGATTGTGGTACAAATCGCAAACCTTATGAAATATTATTAGAAGTACTGCAAAATCAAAGAATTCCTTTATTAGCTGACTTTGATTGTTGTCATACCCATCCGATGATCACTATGCCGATAGGTGCTCAAGTGAACATGGATGCAACTAATAAAACAATACATATTTTAGAACAATGGAAGATATAAAAAAACACTTATATTATAGGAAGAAAATATTATAAACTTTTCCATTAGAAAACATAAAAAAGCTCCGTTCATCACAAAACGGAGCTTTTTATTATTGTCCTAAATTTTGAACCTTCTCTTTCAAATCACGAACTTGATCAATCGTCTGCATAAGCTCAGAGTTTTTAAATTGCTCTACATCCACTTTTCCTTCTTCTATCTTCGTCATTGCCGTATCAATTAATGTATTTAACTTTTCGTTATATCCGACGATTTGCTGATGAAGATCCTTTGCTACATCAGGTGGTGTTAATTCATTGAAAGCGGGTATATCTTGTTTAATTTCACTAAGCTTCGTTTCTAACTCTTTTCGAGCTTCGCTATCATTAACAGCCTTTTCAGCTAATGCTGGTGCATCATTTGCAAATGCACTTATTTCATTTACATAGTCTGTCGCTTTTTGAGCATAATCTATGGAGTTCTTTCCTTGCTCTACTAGTGAACATCCCATTAAACCAATTGAAACTATAAATACTAATAAAATTGATTTGATTTTCATTTTAGACTCCCTTCGCCTTTATAATTGTCTGCAATTTTCTCTATGCATAACTTCTAGCTAAATTACTTATAACCTTTTTCAAATAGCTATTTACCCTCTTACATGCCCTATTATCGTTACAACATCTATTTCTATATTTACGCTAATAATATCTTCAATTATATCCATATATCCTTGTCCTATTGCTGTTCCATAGTGTAATGTAAGCCCCTTCTTTTCATACACTGACTTTGGCACCGAAAGAATAAACCTCCTCAAGTTACTTTCATCAGCTGGTTCCATAATTAAAACAATCCCATCCTCATCAAACATATACGCTCGCCCTCCAACTTTACATTCACTATGGCTCAGTATTGCCTTTGTCAGCTAAATTTAAAACATAATAAGTTAAGATACAACTTTGCTGTATCATAAAAATAAAAAACATTAATTCTTTTTTGTTAAGAATTAATGCTTTTTAAAAAATCATTTTCTGACTCTAGCATCTTTTTTTGACGAGGTTTTATTTTTCTTACGGGAACTCCAGCATAAATATACCAATCATCTAAACTCTCTTTTACCATACTCATCGCACCAACTGCTGTGCCTTCTCCTACAGTTACATTTGGAAAAATAATAGAATCAGCACCAATAATCGTATGTTTTTTTAAAATAACTTTTCCTGTTTTCACATTCCTATATTGATTCGGGACAGTTGGCCCCATTAATGTATTTCCACTGAAATCATCTAGTACTGCATATACGATCGTTTTAGCTGAGATATTTGCAAAGTCATACATTTCAATCCCAACTTCCCCTCCATATAACGCTGTATACGCTGATATATGCGAATAACTTCCAATTGTGATTTTACCACTTAAAATACAAAAATCATCAATTCTTACATTATTACCAACTGATATAACACCTGGATTATATATACTTGCTTTTTTACTAATCAATACATTTTTCCCAACAGATAAAAATCCAATTTTCTTTAGCTCTTCTTGACTATAAAAACTATTCATCTGCCGACACCACCTTCTGCCCTAAACAGATTACAATTTGTTCTACTATTTCTTTCGTCATTCCTTCCCATAAAGGTAAACTTACTATTCGTTTGGCTATTTTATTCGTTTCTATTAAATCTGTAGACTTATAAGTTCTAAAAAGAACTTGTTGGTGGCATGATGGTGAAAAGTATAATCTAGCTTCTATTTTCTGTTTTTTCAGTTCTTCTATTACTTGTATGTTGTGAACTTCTTCCGGACAAAGAATAGGCATAAATTGTTGAATAACTGCTTCTGTCTTTTGGAGTTTCCATCCTTTTTTCATTAATCCATTACTTTGTAACAATTGTTTATACCATTCAGAAATACGGGTGCGTTCTTTTAACTTTTGATTCCATTTTTTCACAGTCGCAATCCCAACAGCTGCCGCATATTCAGACATTTTACAATTAAACCCCATCATCGTACATTCACGATTTTTATCAAATCCGAAATTACCCATTCTTTTAATACGTTGTATATCTTCTTCCTTTTTACTATATATGAGCCCTCCTTCACCAATTCCGAACGGCTTTGTTGCATGAAAGCTATATACGATCATACCACTAAAATCCTGACCGTAATGCATACTTCCATTCATTAACCCAAATCCCGGTGCCGCATCTACGACAACCGGAATACCCTTTTTCTCTAATTCTTCATATTTTTCTAAGTCCATCCATGATCCAAAAGTTGCGTACGGGACAACAATCGCAACCTCTTCTTTTAATTCTTCAATCTTATCCCAAAGTACTGTTTTATCCATATACCAATCATCTATTGAAATATCAATAAAATAAGGTTCCAATCCACACCAAATAGCCGCTAATGGAGTCGCAGGGAATGTAAAACTAGGCATGAGGGCATATTTTCCTTTTCTTCTTTTCTTAAGTTGAATAGCGGCCATTAACCCTAACGTTGCGTTTGCCACTGTTGTAACAGCGCCCCTGTTCTGAAAAAATTCCGACATAATTGTTTCTTCAAAACGTTGATTTATAGGTCCATAATTCGTATATATGTGAGATGTATCAATTTCCTTCAATTCGTCCAAATACTCAATTACAGGTACAGTTGAAGCACGCAAAAAAGGAATATTCTCCATATCTATCTATTCCTTCCTATCATTTTCGGACAATATAGAGCGTATCTGTTTCAGATAATCCAAATTTCCTAGCACTTTTCATTCCTTTTCTTTCAGCTACGTTATATAATTCCACCTTAAACCCTGCATTCATTAATCGTTGAATGAATCCCGATTGATTATAAATTCTCACATGATCTTCTTGGCCAAAAGCTAATTTTCTCAATTGTGGTGTTACAATTAATTTATTTTCTATAATAGAATCTACATTCATTACGATTGGTACTTGAATAATTCCCCATCCATTTGGCTTTAATACTCTATATAACTCTCGCATTGCTTTGTCATCGTCAAGAACGTGTTCTAATACATGGCTACATAAAATTACATCAAAAGTATTACTATCATATGTAATGCTTGTAACGTCAATTTCCTTCATTAATGGATCCTTTGGTTCTATATCCCCACATACATACGTAATATTTTTATACTCGTTAAACCAATCTCTTAACTTCTCTTCAGGTGCAATATGAAGCATAGTGTATTCTCTACTTAACAAGTCCGTTTCCATTTCAATGTACGCACGATACAACCTTTCACGATCCATTGAACTACAAACTGGGCATATCCCTGTATCTTTATTCCACATCTCAAATTTATATTTCGGAAAATCATAATGTGCTGGCCAAGGTGAAAATTTTTCAAATTGCTGATTGCAATATTGACAATAACAACATTCTTTCTCAAACATATGAGCGACTAGCTTGTTTAACCCTTTTTTTATCTTTTCATTATAAATTTGATCTAGTTCCCCATTTCTTACCGCATCCTTAACTATAAATCCCGCATTTTCTAAACAATAAGATAAACTCTCTTTATAATCTCTCTCAGAACTTAAAAATCCACTATTATATGCATCTATAATTAATTCAATCCACTCTTCAATTGTCATTAAAATAAAATGTATTTGTTTTTGATTTTGTCCACTATGTTGTCTAAAATAACTAAGAGGTTCTTGTATATAAACTACTTTTCCTTTCCTCATCATATCTAGCCAAGTTGCAATGTCATTAATAGAAGAATAAGCCTTTCCTTTAAAATACCCAAACTTCCCTTCAAACAAATCTCGATTAAACAGAACAGTTGTCGGCTCACCAACTATATTTTTTAAATTTTTTAATATGTAATTTCCTAATTCTTTTCCTTCAAAAAGTGTAGTTTCTTTCGCAATTTTCATATTCAATGTTGAGGGTGGTAATATCTCTCCATTCTCATCAATCAGTTCACGATATGACGTCACAAATGAAATATTTTCTAACGTCAAAAAGTATTTCATCATTCTCTCGATCTTTTCATGATGAAATAAGTCATCGTCTAATAAAAAGTTTATATAATCCCCGTTCGCAAGTTCTATACACTTATTAAAGTTTTCAGCAACTAACGGAGTTTCATTTTTAGCATATGTAATACACTCATATTCACGTAAATACGGTTGAATCATAGCATTAACTTCATTATTTGTACTGTCGTCAGATATAATAATTTCAATATTTTCATATGTTTGATTCAGTGCGCTATTGAGCGCTAATTCCAAGTAATAAGGTCTATTGTACGCGGGAATAAGTATACTTACTTTTGGTAAAGGAGAATTATTATTTATATGTTGTTTTTTCTTTTCTATGTTTATTTTCTTTCTCCTAATTTTTTGATAATAGTCTAATGTATACAATATCGATGATGGAACTATCCTTCTTGCATAATCTAGAAAATTAGTTATCGCTTTGTCTAATTCTTTTTCGTCGGATAAGAAACCATATTTCTTTCCTGCTATAATACTATGTGAAAAATCTTCTAACCCATCCATCATTTTATTAGATTCATTTAACTGTTGATCTGGATGTAATCGAAAGTAACTAAGTGTCTCTGCTATATATACTGCTTTTCCTTTACTTAATAAAGATAACCATGAAGCTATATCTACGTTACATAGATACCGCCTCTTATCAAAAATCCCATACGGTTCTTGTAAATCATTTTTACGAAATAAAACTGTTGTCGGTTCTCCAATGTAATTTTTTTGATCCACAATTACCCTATTTGCTAATTCTGTTCCCTCTATAATCGTATCCTCTTCAAATAAACGGACAGTTGAATAAATATGTCGTAGTTCTTTCCCTTTATCATCAATTACTTGGCGATGAGATGTTACAAGCTTAATTTCATTATCTAGATCATTCAAAAAATACTTCATCATTTTTTCAATTTTATTCACGTGAAATATATCATCATCCATTAAAAAGTTTACATACTCACCGTTCGTTTCATTAAATAACATGAGCGCATTTTCAAATTGTCCGAGAGTTGACCTGTTTTTTATATAAATAATATTTGAATGATTACATAAGTATTTTTGTAACACCTTTTCTGTTTCGTCATTCGTACTATCATCTCCAACTATAATTTCTATATTAGGATACGTTTGTTCTAACACACTACATAATGCCTTTTCAAAGTAGCGAGGTCGATTATACGTAGGAATTAACACACTTACCAACGGAAGTTGATCTACCACCTCTACAGTTCTTTCAATACGAGTTCTCATTTTACTCTCTCACCTCTTCGCATATTATTTGTATACGCGATGCAAAAATCACATTACTTTAACTGTATGGAGCCTATATACTTTTATGCAAATATGAATCGAAATATCATACTTTTCGTTCCTGAATAAACATATTTAATAACGCGGACATTTTATTTGCACCTTTTTTATTCATATGATCACTATCATAAAAATCTTCATCACAAAATAATGGTGAATCAAATAGATCTATGGTTTGAAAAGAATATTGTGCTTGAAAATCATTTATAACTTTATAAAAATCTTCTTTTAATTTCTTACTACTACAATTGAAATAATGTGAAGTAACAGGGAAGACAACAATTAGTGGCTTTATATCATTTTTTAACAGTAATTCTAAATATGTTTTAAAAATCGTTTTATTTTCAACTAAAGTATGAGGATACGACAATTTAGCATGTGAAGCTGCTCTCATTTTCCCATGTTCTTCAAAAGGAATATGAAGGGGAGTGGTATTCCATTCAGCATTTATCCAAGGTAGTATCAATGATTCATCTTTTAGTTCGTCTAATAAAATATATTCAAAATGCAAATTAAAAAGAGAAAAAAGTGGTTTCGGACTATTTAGATGTGAGAATCCATCAGTAGGTAGAGGAGCATGAACTACAGTATGATGACCGTCTTGAAACAATGGATAATATACTTTGTGAATTCTATATGCTTCAGATGATAACGACATGTCAAAGTAAAAAGAGAAATAGGCTATTCCTATCAAACAATATTGAAATGAATGATCGTTTGATAGAAGTTGTGACGCTATTAAATAATCATAGTATAGATCTTGCGATGGAAGTGTTAATTTTATTGACTTTTTTGAGAGGAGCTCCGTACTTATGCCACAATGCGGATAAGACAAACCGGTAGCAAACAATTCATATGTGGGATCACTCTTTACTTTTTTCATAGACATGTATAAAAACATAAGATCCGGATTTATTTGATATATAGAAATTAATTTATTCCTCCATTCATACATGTATTTTGTTAAATTAATAATTTTTTTACTTTGCACGCCCTTGTTTATCAATTCATTTGTAAGTTTTTCTGCGTCCACTCTCCAAATGACTATATATTGAAAAGAATTTTCTATACGAACAATAGTTGAAACGTCTACAATATGAACGATTGTTTTACATTTATTTTTGTCTAATGCATTTTGAATCCTTGCCCCTGATACTTCATCACTTAAAACAATAATTTTATACTGCTCCTTCATGTATATCCCCCTCCATTATATGTATAATATGAAATTCATTTTTCATTCATAATGATCATATACATCTGCAATCCAACATTAAAAAAGAATAGAATATTCATTTCAAAACAAAAATAGCTCCACCATTTGGCGTAGCTATTTTTACAATTATTACTTATTCAAACTATATTCCTTTATCTAACTCATAAAGCTTTCGATACTTCTCGTTTTCTTTCAGAAGTTGTTCATGACTGCCTTGCATCACAATTTGACCACGATCAAGGAATATAACTTCATCTACATGTTCAATTCCTACAAGGTGGTGTGTAATCCAAATAACAGTCTTTTCTTCTGTTGCAGAAAACATTGTTTCTATTAAAGATAGTTCTGTCTTTGGATCTAAGCCGATCGTAGGTTCATCAAGTACAATAATTGGAGCCTCTTGCATTAGCGTTCTAGCAAAAGCAACCCGTTGTCTTTCTCCACCAGAAAACCTTTTCCCCATTTCATGCATTTTTGTTTGCAATCCATCTGGAAGAGAAGCTATATGCGAAGCTAATTGTGCTTTCTCTAAAGCTGTCCATATCTCTTCATCCGTAGCCTCTGGTTTACCGATTCGCACATTATTTCCAATTGTCGTATCGAATAAATGCGGTTTTTGATTCAATACAGAAATATATTTTGATAAAAGATTCGTATGAGCATGTTCACTATGCAATAAAACTTCACCATGCAACGGGCTTAGCGCACCTGCTAACAATTTTAACAAAGTAGATTTTCCTGTTCCACTTCTTCCTAAAATGGCAATTTTCTTTCCTGCCTTTATTTGCAGTGATACTTCTTTCAATACAAATTCATTACTATCTGGGTAACTATACGATACATTATTTACTTCAATGTCTATATGTTTTGATGCAACATAATCTTTATCCTCATGTAATTCCTTTTCATCCTGTAAAACATCATTAGCTTCTACTTTAATTAGACGATGAGCAGATTCTACATATGATGGAATTCGATCTATAGCATCTGAAAGAGGAATAAGCGCGTTTGTGACTGATAACGTCATTAAGACGAAAGCCGCAATAACGGTAGGTGCAATCTGTTCACTTGCCGCCTCATTTCCAGTCCATATGATCATTGAAATAACTACAATCCCCACTACTAATTGAATGATACTGTCCCGAATATGATTCCAGCGCTTCATTCTTTTTTCCGTTTTTAACAACTGAGCATTTTGCTCTACATACTTATCAATGAATTCATCTTTTCTACCACTTGCTTGCCAATCTGATAATCCAAAAACAGCGTCTGTTAATTGTTGATACAAACGGCTTCTTCCTTGTTTTAAAGTAACATGATGTTGCTTCATTAAAAGTAATGATACAAACGGAAGCAGAAAGACGATAATAGCCAACATACTTGCTGCAATAAGTGCAAATACTACGTCAAATGCACCGATAACAAGTACGAATATGCTATATACAACTAATGCTAATAGACTAGGAAATATTGTACGTAAATATAGGTTTTGCAAATGCTCTATATCTTCGGATAATATACCTAACATATCGCCCGTTTGAAATCGTGAGCGGAAAAATAACGCCTGCGGTTCTACTATTCTATATAGTTTCGTTCTCATCTTTTCTAATATGCGTAGTACGACATCGTGTCCAACTAAACGCTCTAAATAATGAAATACCGCTTGTCCTATACTAAACGCACGTGTTGCAACGATAGGAACATATACAGCCATTACATTTTCTGGTCTAAGAGCAGATTTAGAGATTAAATAACCTGAAATGAAAAGTAACATCGCACCTGAACTAACTCCAAGAAGACCAAGGAAAATAGTTAAAGTCATTCTACCTTTATTTTGCTGTATATAAGGTTTAATCCAGTTACTCATCTCTATCCCCTCTCTTTCCTGTGAAAATGTAATGCCTCATTCTTTAAAAGTTCTTCATACGTTCCGCTTTCTATCATTTCCCCTTTATTTAAAATAAGAATATGATCCATCTGTTTCATCCAGTGAAGACGATGTGTTGCAAGAAATACTAGCTTACCTTCAAACAGACGTAACATCGCTTGCTTTATTTCAAATTCAGTTTCAATATCAAGATGTGCTGTAGGCTCGTCTAATAAAATAATTGGCTTTTTGCTTAAAAGTGCACGCGCCATAGCGACACGTTGTTCTTGCCCGCCACTAAGCATACGTCCACCTTCTCCAATTCTTTCATACATCCCGTTCGGAAGCGATGTAACGAGTGAACGAAGACCAACTTCATTAATAACTCTTTCCACTTCTGCATCAGTTGTATTTGTTTCATAGAAACAAATGTTATCTTTTAATGAAAGCGGGAAAATATAAGGTTGCTGTGGAATATAAGCAATATTCTTTTGCCAATCTTCTCGAGTAGACCCGTCAATTTTCACACCATTTATTATCAGCTTTCCACCCGAAGGAGTTAAAAATCCTGCTAATACGTCAATTAACGTCGATTTCCCTGCCCCACTTTCACCAATTACACCTATAGCGCCGGTGCCTTTCCAAGTAAAATCAATTCCCTCTAATATAGCTTTTTCAGATTCATTATTCTTTACTTTTACATCTTGTAATTTCAAGTTACTAGAGGCATTCCATATTAAACCTACATTAGATTCTTTCGTTCCTATTTCTTTTTGTTGCTGTAAAATCTCTTCTATTTGCTCCATTGCAAGTTGTCCATCTAACGTAGCATGATAATTCGCTCCAACTTGTTTAATCGGCAGAAAATATTCTGGAGCTAAAATTAAAATCGTAAGGGCTGGCAATAGTACAATTGTCCCATCTATTAAACGTATCCCTAATCCGACTGCCACAAATGCGATTGATAAGCTCGTAAAGAAATCTAATGCAAAAGAAGAAAGAAAAGCAACTCGCAAAGTACGCATCGTTGCTTTTCTATATCTTTTACTTACTTTTTCAATCTTTCCTTCGTGCTGTTTACTTTTACCTAAATACTTTAATGTTTCTAATCCTTTTAACGTATCTACAAAATGATTAGAAAGTACACGATACGACTCATACTGACTATCCGCCATCTTTTGCGCTGCTAATCCTAGTAGGATCATAAATATAATTACGATAGGAATCGTTACAACTAAAATGATTCCAGACTCAATATCTAGCGTGAAAACATATAGTACAATTAGTCCCGGTACAATACTACTTCTAATCATTTTAGGAATTGTTAATTCAATATATGTTTTAAATTTCTCAATACCTTCAATCGATAAGGTAACCAGATGACCTGTTCCAGCAGTTTGAACATATCGTGGACCTAATGTGAAATACGCCTCTATTAATTGTTTTCGCAGTAGCGATCCTGTTTTTTCAGCGAAACGTTCCACTAATATTTGCGAAATTCGAACTAGCATATGACGTACTGCAAACGTGATTCCAAAATAAACCGTTTCATTTAACACAGATTGCACTGTTTCTCCTTGAAATAAAAACGTAATAGCCCGTGCTAAAAACACTGTTTGCGCAATAATACTTATAGCTTCTAAAATGCTAATGATTGTTAACACTACATATAAAACTCGGCTACCAGGATACGATGGAAGTCCTCTTTTTCTTTTCATTAGTACTCCAAATCTTTATCTGACTTAACAGGTTGTCTAAACACATAGAAACTCCATATTTGACTTCCCAAAACAAATGGCAATATAGCAATTGAAAAATACGTCATCAGTTTTAGTGCATAATCTCCCGATGCTGCATTATAAATTGTTAAATCGTATATTGACCCTAACGAGCTAATTAAGACACGTGGGAACATGCCGATAAACACACTCGCACTTAGTAAAATGATTGTTAAACTCGTCATAAAGAAAGCCCAACCATCTCTTCTTCTTTTATTTAATAATGTTGACGTACATAATGCTACAAAAGCTCCAATCGGAACCATAATCCACTCTGTACCATGGGCAGTGAAAATATCTGTTTTCCATAATCCTAATCCGGCAAAAATAAGGAGTGCTATAATTGAGAATGGCGCAATTTTCATTGCAGCAATACGTGCACGTTCTCTTAACTTACCAGTTGTACGAATAGTAAGGAATTGCAACCCGTGAACAATACATAACAGAAGGAACATAACTCCTCCAAGTAATGCAAATGGATGAAGTAACGGTAAGAATCCACCTACAGCATTTTTAGTTTCATCAATTGGAATACCTACCATAAAGTTAGCAATTGCAACTCCCCAAAGAACAGGCGGTAGTAAACTTCCTAAAAACATACCCCAATCCCAAAAACCTTTCCATTTATGATTGTCTATTTTCGCACGGAATTTAAAGGAAACCCCTCTTATAATTAAAGCAAGAAGCATAAATACAAACGGAATGTAAAATCCGCTAAATAAAGTTGCATACCAGTGTGGGAATGCCGCGAACATAGCTCCACCAGCACAAACAAGCCATACTTCATTCGCGTGCCAAAATGGACCAATTGTATTTAAATATATTCTTTTCTCTAAATCGTTTTCCCCTAAAAACCTTGAAACTATACCTACACCGAAATCGAAACCTTCAAGTACAAAGAAGCCTACGAATAAAATTGCAATAATGATAAACCACAACTCATTAAGAGATAACATACTCTTCCTCCTTATCAAATGGATCATGGCTTTGAGAATCCTGTTTCGTTTTCTTATTTTCATGTCCTTTAATGACACGAACGAATAAGTAAACAGTAATTCCTCCTATAATTAAATATAGTGATGTGAATGAAACTAAAGAGAATAATACTTCTCCGAACGTAACATTTGGAGATACAGCATCTTCCGTTTTCATAACACCGAAAACTACCCAAGGCTGACGTCCCATTTCAGTCATAATCCATCCTACTGTATTACCGATAAACGGTAGTGCAATTGCATACACCATTAATTTTAAATACCAAGTTTTTTCAACTAAACGATCTTTTCTTGATAAGAACCATCCGTATGCTCCTAGAAGAAGCATAAATGTTCCACTCATTACCATCGCTCTAAAACTCCAGAACATAGTGTGTACTGGCGGTATATAATCTCCAGGCCCATATTTTTCTTCATATTGTTTTTGAATTTGATTCATTCCTTCTACTTGACCACTAAATTTATCAAATGATAATAGACTTAGCATATAAGGGATTTGAATTTCAAACGAATTTTCTTGCTTCTCTGCATCAATTTTCGCAAATACTGTAAATGGCGCTGGATCCTCACTCGTATTCCATAACGCTTCAGCTGCTGCCATTTTCATTGGATGCGTCTTAATTAATTGTTGTGCTTGCGCATGACCGAAGAATAATACTAACGCCGTTGTAAGTGTTCCAACAATGATAGAAATGCGGAACGATTTTTTAAACACTTCAGTTTCTTGAGCTTTCGTTATTTTCCATGCACTCACACCTGCAATAAAGAATGCACCAGTTGCAATCGCAGCTGTAATTGTATGCGGGAATTGTACCCATAATTGTGGGTTTTGAATAATCGCTAAGAAATCATTCATTTGTGCACGTCCATCTGCTGCCATTTCATATCCTACTGGCGATTGCATAAATGCACTTGCAGTTAAAATCCAAAATGCTGATAACATTGTTCCAATTGAAAGGAGCCAAATACATAACAAGTGAATTCGCTTCGGTAATTTGTCCTCACCGAATACCCATAAACCTAGGAATGTAGACTCTATGAAAAATGCTAATAAGCCTTCAATTGCAAGTGATGGACCAAACACATCACCTACGAAACGTGAATATGTTGACCAGTTCATGCCAAACTGGAATTCTTGTAAAATACCAGTTACTACACCTACCGCAAAGTTAACTAGGAATATTTGTGTCCAAAACTTCGTCATCTTCTTATAAATTTCTTGTCCCTTTACCACGTATAACGTTTGCATTAATGCAATAATAAAAGCTAAACCAATAGACAGCGGAACAAAAAAGTAATGGAAAATCGTTGTTGATGCGAATTGTATTCGTGCCAATTCGAGCGTTTCCATACTACAATCACTTCCTTCATAATTTTTTATATCGTAATTTCAATTGAGTTGTATGAATAAAACAACTCAAATCTTAGAAATATAGAAAGATAAATTTATTTATGTACTTTTAGAAAATATAAATTTTCAGTTTTCAAGATAATTACAAAAAAACTTTCTCATAAAATTTACCTTTTCACTATTTCAGTAGTGTTTTATCCGTTAATCGAATTGTATAATATACCTGCATAGTAAATTCAGCTGATTTTTGACGTATTATTGACATCATTTTGTCTGAAATATGTCTTTTGTCATTTTTTTGAATTAGATTTTTCTCATTACTAAAATGTATTTTTTTAATATAAGACTTACTTTCATATCAATAAAATAATCATTTTTCTCTTCATACACTTGACTTTCATGCGAAAAAATGTCCTCTAAACCAACGGGGAAATCAGTTAGTTTTTTGTCAAGAGAAAAATATATTTCTAAAATTCAAACACAAAATAATGTTATTCAAAAATAGAAAATACCCGCCCTCTTTCTAGACTAAAAATTCATTTTTTTGTCATTTTTTCAAACAAAATTAATACATAAAAAAATACCGAGAATCGATTAGACTCTCGGTATTTTTTAAATTATTTTGCTGTATGTTTTCTAACAGCCGGTAAAATTTCAGTAGCAATTAATTCGATGTTTTTCTCAATTTTATTAAGTGGTACGCCACCAAAATCAATTTGTGCCATAAAACGTTGTTGCCCAAATAATTCATATTGGTAAAGCATTTTTTCAATAATTTGTTGCGGGCTACCAACCATTAATGCGTCACGGTAATCTACTGCATTTGTAAATTGTTGCTTTGGATACCCACCACCACGCAGTGTAAGCATACCAGCATTAATATGAGGATAGTATTCACTAAACGCATCTTGTGAATTTTTTGCTGTATAAAATAAACTCGTTGTTGCAACTGGTAAATTTGCTGGATTAAATCCACTTTGCGCCGCAGCCTCACGGTAAGCATCTACTGATCCTTTAAAGTTAATCGCTGGACCACCTAGTGTTGTTATCATCATTGGCACACCCGCACGTCCTGCTTTAATCGCACTAGCTGGCGGGCCACCAACTGCACGCCAAATTGGTAAGTTATTATTTTTCGCTCTCGGAATAACCGATGCATGTGTAAGCGGCGCTCTGAACTGTCCGTTCCATGTTACATGTTCCTCTTTATTAATTTTTAATAAAAGATCCATCTTCTCTTCAAATAATTCTTCATAATCATTCACGTCATAACCGAGTAAACTATATCCCCCAATACGAGAACCACGACCAGCCACGATTTCTGCACGTCCATTAGAAATCAAGTCAATTGTAGCAAAGTCCTCATATACTCGTACCGGGTCAGATGTACTTACTATCGTTGCTGAACTTGCAATTTTTATATTTTTCGTAGCTTGTGCAATAGCTCCTAAAATAACTGTATGAGCTTGCGTTGTAAAATGCGTTTGATGACTTTCACCGACAGCAAATACATCAAGTCCAGATTCATCCGCTAACTTTGATGTTTCAATTAATTCATGAATTCTTTGTTCTGCACTAATTTTCTCTCCGTTATGTGGATTTAAAACATGATCCCCAATTGAATATAATCCAAACTCTATTCCTTTACTTGTATCCATACGGTATTTTTCCATAGTTGCTCTCTCCTTTAATTCAGTCGTATTCATTTTCTTCAATTACTTTTCACTTGATTAGTCAATTGATAGTGTAAAAAAATTACTCTCGCGGCAATTCTTTTTTTTCACTATGCTTATGAACTTTCGTCATTAGCTCGTATAATATTTTCTGCTCTTCTTCATTTAATACATCATCAAAAAACGATGATTGAAATGCAAGTTGCTCTGGCAATGCTCTCTCTAAAGCTGCTTCTCCTTGCTCTGTAAGACTAATTGTTTTCGTTTTCCAATCTTGTTTTCGTACTATATATCCTTCTTTTTCAAGACGAGTTAACATTCGAGAAATACCGCCTTGTGTAACAGTTACCTTTTCAGCTAACTCCATTTGTGTGAGTGGTTGATACGTACGTATTTGTAAAAGCACATCAAATTGAGCTGTTGTTATATCAAACCGTTTTAAAAACTCATTTGACATCTGATTACTTTGGTTCGTAAATCGTATTAAACGTAACCATATTAATGACCCTATCGTATTATCACGCATGTTTGATCACTTCCTATCGTGAATCTTACTATCACTTTACTACGCAAGTGATAAAAAAGCAAGAGAAAAAGTGAAAAATATCTCATTAGAGTATTGCATAAATAACGATAAGAAAGAATTCATATTTAAATGAATTCTTTCTTATCGTTATTCTTAACCTTCCATTTCATTCATTGCTATATTTAAAGCTGCTACCGCTTTGGGCCAACCAACATAAAAAGCCATATGTGTTATTAATGCGATCATTTCATTTTCTCCAATTCCATTTTGTTTGGCCAGTCGCAAATGAAATGGTAATTGTTCTGTATGACCAAGACTGATTAATACCGACACTGTACATAAACTTCTTTCTCTTAATGTTAAAGTGTCATCCCGCCACACTTCCTCAAACAATATCTCTTCACTATAATGAGCAAATGCAGGTGCCATTTCTTTCATTCTCTCTTGAATACAATATTTAATTGATTCATTCATCATTTCACTCTCCCTTCACTTTTACCAATTGTGCCAATCCTTGACCAAATGACCAATTTTCAGCAGATGTCTCATTTAGCGTAATAAAAATATCTGCACTTTTTATACTAGAACATTCAGAAATCTTCGAGGATATCGACTGATACAGATCACTTTTCTGTTTTATCGTTCTTTCCGGTCCGCATGTAATAGAAACATAAATCATATTCTCTGTTCTCTTTTCTTCTCCTTCCAACAAATAATATGGATTATATAAAAAGTGATTTTGCGAGTAAGATAAAAACAGTTGAAAATAATCATTTTTAGGGATGTTAAAATGTTCAATTAATGAAAGATGAATACATTCACCTATCTTTTTCAACTCTTCTTTATTTAATTTATTTTCATGATAATAAACGTTCACAAAAGGCATACATTTTCATTCCTTTTCCTTAATTTAACATTCAACAAATTTTCATCGTGAAATGTGTAAAATCTCATATACTGTAACATCTTTATTCGTTACCATATCAGGCTTTTCATTGTAAAATCTGAATTGACTATATCCCCATTTATCTGGATTATAAACTATTACATTTCCTAAACACTTTTCTATATTTTGTATATTTTCATTCATAGTTTTTAATTGAGTCTCCCTCAGTGAATTACTTTGAGAAATACTCCCTACATGTTCAACAACATATTTACTTTTCTTAAAGTCATCACTTAGATTAACAACTAATGGAACACCTATATTTATTTGTTGCCACCCAAACGATTGTAAAATATTATCGTAATACCCTTCAAATATAAATGTATTCATTCCTTCATGACCATTCCAAATATATAACGGTGCATAACAGTTATAGAAATTCCCATCCTTACCTGCCTCAGTAATTAAATATGCTTTGAAATTCAATTCTTGAAAACCATCAGTTTTATATCCATTATCCTTTACCCTTTTTTTAATAATCTCCATGTCATAATCCTTTGGCAAAATAACCTTATATTGCATTCCAATCATGTTTATCACTCACTTTCTATCTTATATACACAATGATAAACCGATGATTGACTAACGTAAAATAGGTATAAATTATGTTTGATATCATTTATAATGATACCGTATAAGGAGCTGTGATACATGGAAATAAATGATCTTATTATATTCAAAACTGTAGCTAGCGAAGGCTCTATTAGTAAAGCTGCTAAAGAGTTAGGATATGTTCAACCGAACGTAACTGAGCGAATCAAAAAATTAGAACAAGAATTAGAAACTCCTTTACTACATAGAGATAACAAAGGCGTTTCCTTGTTACCTTCTGGTGACATTTTATTAGACTACACGAATCAAATATTAACTTTAGTAGAAGAAGCGAAAGATAAAATTAAAACGAGTGGTTCTTCTTATATAATCGCGACGTCACAATCTATTTTGACTAATTATGTAAGTAAGCGTATTAAAGAAAATTTCAGGAATTATCAAATATATGTAGAAAATAGTAGTCATTTACAAAAATTACTGCAACAACAAAAAGTTGATATGGTCATCACTTATGAGGATGATCCCGACGCAGCTTTTAAAAAAGTATTTACTACTTCAATTTCTATAGGCTTATTAAAAACGAAAGAAACACGTACCATTGACTATTCGCAGGAACTCTTCTTCGTTAGTAATGACAAAAAGTGCCCTTTTAGAAATAAGACGATACAATTTCTAAAAGAAAATCATTTATCTCAGCGTCAACTTCAACAATTAGATTCTTATTCGCTTATGGAAGAGTTTATTCAGGACGGAAAAGGAATAGCCTTTTTGCCGATTAGAAATGATACATTGGTACCAATTGAAAATGTTCCAATTGAGAAATTAGCTGTTCATTTTTTTACAAATGAAAACTCTTTAAAACAAATCCCTGATGAACTATTTGATTAATAGAATAGCTATAAACTAATTACATACACCAATAAAAATCCCTCCTTTACGAATTTAAAAGAGGGATTTTCATATTCTATACAATTGATTTTTCACACATTTTGCTCCACTTCTGCACTTTTCTCCTTCTTACTCCGTTTCACATTCTTCAGTCTCTTAATCGTGCCAACTAATCCTTTCGGAAAAACTAACAAGACGATAATGTACAATAAACCAAGAATAATTGTCCATCTTTCAAAAATCGGATACGCTGTGGCTAGTTCTGATAAATAATATTTCAGTGATTCAATAATTCCAGCTCCAGCAATTGCTCCAATTAACGTTCCAACGCCTCCAATCATTGTCATCAATAATGCATTTAATGTCATTTCAATTGAAAATACAGTCGTATTAACAAAGCGTAGTGTGATAACAAATAAACCACCGCTAATTGTAGCAACTACTCCTGCAACAATACTAGCAATAATTTTATAATGAAGAACTTTATATCCTAATGCTTCCACACGTTGCTCATTTTGTGAAATTGCCTTTAATACTTTTCCAATAGAAGATTTTGTGAAAAGACGTAACAGAATAAAAATGACAATTAAACATATAAGTGTTACATAATAAAACGTAAAACGATCACGGAATAAGTCTGGTACACCAAATGTAAAACCGTCTCCTCCGTGAGTGAGTCCACGCCATTTTTCAGCAAGTACGAAAAACAACTGTGAAATAGCAAGTGTTAACATTGCATAAAAATGACTTTTCAGCCGTAATGAAAGCAAACCGATTATATAACTAACAATTACTGAAATGATAATTGCAGCTACTATCCCTATTAAAAAGTTCGTTATGGATACTCCTTGCCGATCAAATAAAAGCGCTACCCCATACGCTCCTATTCCAAAGAACATACAATGGCCGAACGATACAATTCCTGTATACCCAAGCAATACATCAAAACTCATTGCAAAAATAGCAAAGATGAAGATTTGAGTGAACAAAATTAACAAGCTCCGTGAATCATTTACGAATGGAAATACACTTAAACAAATGAGCATAAATACTCCGAAGTATACTTTAATTCGATTTGATGTGCTGTTCACCATTTCACCCCTTTTCACTAACAAGTCCATTTGGCTTCACTATTAAGAAAAATAGTAACATTAACATATTGATTGCAAGTGATAAATCCGGTATAAAATACGCTGTAAAGGCACCCGCTAATCCGACAATTAAAGATGCGATTGCTGAACCTTGTACGCTTCCTAATCCTCCAATGATTACTACTATGAAAGCTAAAATCGCATACTGCATACCCATCTCGGCGAAAATAACTCCTGAATACGGTGCTAATAAGAAGCCTCCCAACGCTGCCATCCCTGCTCCTAATAAAAAGACGAAAGAAAATATTGCTTTTACGTTAATACCGAGCGCTTGAACCATCTCTTTATCTATTACACCAGCGCGTATCATTAGACCTATCTTTGTTTTTTTAAGCAATAATAGTAAGGAAATATAAATGATGATCCCAATTAAAATTACGAATAGACGATATTTAATTAATATAATACCTTCAAATGTATAACTACCTTGTAACCATAACGGTAATTTAGCACCAATTGGATTTGGCCCCCAAAATACTTTAATACATTCACTAAGTACAAGCATTCCTCCAAGCGTCACAAGAAGCTGGCGAACATGATTTCCATATACCGGTCTAATAAGGAATCTTTCTAAAATGAATCCAAGAAACATCCCCATAGCAATTGCGCCAATTAACGCTAATACATAACTACCTGTCATATTAAATAACCAAACACCTGTAAACGCTCCCCACGCAAATAAACCACCATGTGCGAAGTTTAGAACGCTCATTAAACCGAAAATAAGTGAAAGTCCTGATGCTAATAAAAAAATGAGCATCCCTGTTGAAATCCCATTTACAAATAAATTGATTAACACATCCATCCTTCTCACCTCGGATTCATGTTAAGAGATTCCTAAATATTTGTGACACATTTCCTTATCCTCTTTTAATTCATGCATAAAACCGTTATGAACAATTCTTCCGTTATCCATAATATAAAAGTAATCACCAATTTGACTAGCCATCATAAAGTTTTGTTCAACGAGTAAAACTGTTGTTTTCTCCTTCATTTTCAAAATGGCTATCATTAATTTTTCTATCATAATAGGGGACAAGCCTTTACTCGGCTCATCAATAAGTAATAAACCATCACTATTAATAAATGCTCTTGAAATTGCTAGCATTTGTTTTTGTCCTCCGCTTAAGAGTCCACTTTTTTTGTGCCAAAACTGCTTTAAATCTGGAAATAGTTCAAGCATCCACTCAATTTTCTCTTCTGCTTCTTCTCCCTTACCCCTAGCAAGAGCGAATGTTTCTTCTACTGTCAGATCGTGAAAAATACCTTGATTTTCTGGTACATAACCTATTCCTTTCCTTGAAATTAAATGTGTAGATAATCCATTTACTTGTGTACGATCATAATAAATTTCACCATGTGCGATATGGTGAAATCCCATAACCGAACGTAATGTCGTCGTCTTCCCTGCCCCATTTCTTCCAAACAGTACAGTAATCGTTCCTTTCTCAACAGCAAGAGATACCCCTTGTAAAATATGAAACTGATCTAAATACGTCTCTATATTATTTACTTGTAATAGTGCCACTATATAATCCCCCTAAATAAGCACTTTGTACACGCTCATCTTTCATAATCTCTTCGGGCAAACCTTCAGCCAATAGCTCTCCATGGAATAAAACGATAAGATGGTCTGACAAACCTAGTACCATATCCATTTTGTGTTCAATAAGTACAATCGTACTCTCTGGATGTTTTTTAATATTTTCAATCACTTGTAAAATAGCCGGTACCTCCTCAACTGATATACCTGCCGTCGGCTCATCAAGTAGTAACACATCCGTTTTTAAAGCTAATAACATTGCAAGCTCTAACTTTCGTTTTTCTCCATGCGCTAAATCTTTCGCTAATACATGTTCTTTCTCCTGAAGTAATACTGTTTTTAAGAAACGTCTCGCCTCTCCAACTTGTTGCTTAAATTTTGCTGAACTCGGAAAAAAACTATAGTAATCTTGCACGAATGATTGAACACTTAAACGAACATTTTCAAGTACCGTTAACTCTGGGAATATATTTGTAAGTTGAAAAGAACGACCAATCCCTAATCGAGTTCGATCTGAAATTGATAATTTTGTAATCTCTTGTCCCTTAAAATATACTTCACCCTTTGTTGGAGAAATTTGTCCACTAAGTAAATTAAATAACGTTGTCTTTCCTGCTCCGTTTGGTCCAATAATGGAAATAAGCTTTCCTTTTTGTACTGTTAAATTCACATCCTTAATAACATGGTGTTCACCAAAAGATACGCTAAGATTTTTCGTTTCAAGCAAATGTGTCACGAAATCCCTCCCTTTAAAGCTTTAAGTATGAAAGAAATACGTATAAAGAGGGTATCCCCTCTTTATACAAAAACAACAGAAAATTCAGTCTATTTATTTTGAACTGGTGGTTCTGTCTCTTTCATCGTTAATTCTCGCTCTAGTACTGGCACCGGATAGTCAACACCATCTTGCTTTTTCAATGTGATAGAATAAAGTGTCTGCATCGCTTGGTGATCCTTTTCTCGAAACTTCATCTTTCCTTTCGGTGTATCAAATTCCATTCCTTCCATTTTCTTAATCAACATATCTACATCTGTATCCCCTTTTGATTTCTTTAAAGCTTCTACAATAGAAATTGCCGCTGACATTCCACCTGCTGTAAATAAATCTGGCACCGCACCATTAAATCGTTTTTTATGTTCTTCCACTAACCAATCATTCACCTTATTTTTCGGGAGTGTATGATAATAAACAGAAAAACCTTGCATTCCTACTAACGCATCCATCGTTTTTAATGCCGGTATATCTGGTGCACCGGTAGAAATTTTAATACCTTGCGCTTCCACATCCATATCTTTCAACTGTTTCCAAGGTGAATTCGCCCCTGCCCAAACGATAAATAAATAATCTGGTTTTGAGCTAATGATATTTTGAATATTAGCAGTGAAGTCAGTCGAATTTGTATCAGCATATTGCTCATTTACAATATTCGCACCTAATTTCTTCGCTCCAGCTTTAAATGCCGCAATTCCTTCACGGCCGTAAGCATTATCTTGTGCTAACGTTGCTATTTTCACATCTTTTTTAGCAATCGCTGCAGCACCAGCGACTGCATCTTGAGATGAATTTCTACCTGTTCTAAAAATATATTTATTCCAGTTCTTACCAGTAATACTATCCGCCACTGCTGGTTCTACAACCATTATTTTTTCATACTCTTCAGCTAGTGGTAAAACCGCTAATGTATCACTTGAACTAGACGATCCGACTAAAAAATCAACTTTCTCTTCTTCTAATAATTTCGTAGCTTTCTTCACTGCTACATCTGCTTTCGTTTCCGTATCTTCTACAACAAACTTAATCTTCTTCCCTTCCACTTTCCCAGTCCCACCCGTTGCATAGTCTAACCCTAATTCAAATCCGTTCACTGTTTGTTTTCCATATGATTCTAATGGACCCGTTAATGAAGCAAGAACACCTACCTTAATCGTCTTTTCATCCTCTGTACTTGTTTTCTTTCCTGAACAAGCTGCCGTTATTAATAACGAACTTAAAATACAACCAGTAGCCATCATTCTTAGCCATTTACGTTTTTTCATCGACATTGTGATCCCCCCATACTTTACTTTCTGATAGAATCAATCTCGCCAAAGTTAACCACCCGTAATTATGACTTTTTCTTTGAATCATACAAACAAATCTGTTTTAAAAATTTAATGAAGTACCTTTACATTCGCCGCCTCTTTCCAAATACCTCCATTTACCATATATTCATCTAGTATTTTTCACCACCTAATTACAGTCGCTGCCCACGTATACCCAGTCCCTGCACTAACTACTACCGCAATATCTCCAGTCTGTAATTTTCCTTGTTCATTTGCAAAGTGAAGGCCAATGCAAGGATCAAGCGCTGACATATGTCCATAATGATCTAAATATACAACTTGTTCTTCTTCTAGCCCTAGCCCCTGTATCAATTCTATTAACATAGAACGTTTTGTATGCAGTGGTAACAATACTTTAATATCTTTAGGAGTATATCCACTTTTTCTTAACGCCTCTCGAATAACCTTTTCAAAATTAGGGATTGAAACCCGGTCTAGACGTTCTTTCATACTATTAGGATCTATTACATCAATGTAATGTTGTCGATTCTCAACTGTATCGTGGCTCGCAACCTGCTTCGATCCACCAGCTGGGATACGAACATCTTCATGAAATGAACCATCTGTTATAATCGCACTTCTTAATATTTTACCGTTTCTAGCGTTCTTTTTCACTAAAGCTGCGCTTCCGCCATCAGCGAAATTAAACATAAAACGTGAGCGTGGATTATCATAATCTATAATTTGAGATTCTTTACATCCACCTACTAATAATATATTTTCAATTGAATTATCGGAGTAGAGCATATCTTTTGCGACTTTGAGAGCGATTGGAAAGCAAGAACTAACATTCATAATTTCAAAAGCATAAGCATTTTTCAATCCAAGTTCATGCTGAATTTTTGGGGCACTTGACCATACGTGGTAATCTTTATGTGGACTGCCAAAATAAATGACTACATCAATAGATTGAGGATCTACTTGTAATAATATTGACTTTGCAGCAGCAATAGCTAAATCTGATGCATGCATCGTTTCGTCTGCGACATGTTTTTCATATAAGCCAAACTTTTCTATAATAATATTTTCAGGGATACCTGTTTTCTTAGATAGATCTGCAGCCGTCTCTACATCTTTTGGGAAGAAAACACCAGTCGCTTCAATCCCAATATTCATTAGACTATTCCTCCTTCTTTTGGCACCATCATAGTAGCTACACCTGTTAATACTAGATCTCCTTTTTGGTTATGACACTCCGTTAACAATTTCAAAACTCTCTTTTCTATCATAAATTCTTGTACTGTAGCCGTAGCTGTAATTGTATCTCCTATAAAAACTGGTGCTGTAAATTTAATAGTTTGCTCCATATAAACGGATCCTTTTCCAGGTAAATGAATACCAAGCAATTGCGATAATAGACTAGAAGTTAGTAAACCATGTGCTATTCTTTGATTAAATCTAGTTTTTTTCGCATACTCATGATCAATATGGATTGGATTAAAATCCCCACTTAACCCTGCAAATAATACAAAATCCGTTTCTGTTATTGTTTTACTACATGACGCCTGTTGACCCGTGCTATACATCGTCATCTCTTCACCAACTTTTCAATTGATTTGCTAACTGTGCTTTTTGAATTTTACCAGTTGCATTTTTAGGCAATTCTTTTAGAAAAACAATCTCTTTCGGTATTTTATATTTTGCTAGAAATAAACAACAATGCTCAATGACTTCTTTTTCAGTTAATATACTGCTACTCTTTTTCACAATAAAGGCGATTGGAATCTCTCCCCACTTTACATGTTTCCTACCAACGATCGCTACCTCATATACCCCAGAAAGCTTATTAATGACTTGCTCTACTTCAAGTGGATAAATATTTTCACCACCGGAAATTATCATTTCTTTTTTTCTACCTACAATGTATACAAAACCATCTTCATCAACTCTAGCTAAATCTCCCGTATATAACCAACCATCTTGAATCGTTTCTTTTGTTGCATCTGGTTGATTCCAATACTCTTTCATTACATTTGGCCCTCTTATAAGTAACTCTCCAACTTCACCAATATCAACTTTATTTTTGTTTTCATCAACCAGTACATACTCACAAAACAGAACAGGTTTCCCAATTGAGCCTAATTTACGTCTTGCATCTTCTTCTGAAAGCATAAATACGGTTGGTGATGTTTCAGTCATGCCAAAGCCTTGACCAAATAAAAATCCTCTATCTATAAATTCTCTTATCAGCTCTTCTGGACATGGAGCACCACCGTTATAAAACCAGCGAACTGATTGTAAATTTGTAGTTTCAAACTTTGCGCAATTAATTAATGCTTGATGAATTGTAGGTACTCCCATCACTACGGTCACTTTATGTTTTTCTATCATAGAAAGAGCTGTGGTTGGTTCGAATTTTCTTGGAATAATGATTACGCCACCTGCAAATAAAGTTGGAAATGCGAATAAACCAATTCCACCAATATGAAATAAAGGTAATAATACAATAGAGCAGTCGTGCATAGTTAAGTCAATCGCAAATGTATTATTAAGCGCATTCCAAAACATATTTTCTTGTGTAAGTACGGCTCCTTTCGGTTTTCCAGTTGTCCCTGATGTATAACATATAATAAAGGATGCGCTTTTATTTATCTCTTCAAAGTTGTCAATTTTTCTATCTTCTATTTCTTTTAAACTTGTAATCGAAATAACTCTTTGTACATACGATACCTTCTGCATTGACAATGCCATATTGTGAAATGTTTCCTCTACAAATAAAACTATAGTTCCACTATCTTTCAACTGAAATATAAGTTCACTTTCTGTTAACCTTATATTTAGTGGAACAGCAATACATTCTACCTTTGCTATAGCAAACAAAAGCACAATATATTCCAAGCTATTTTGCGATAAAATAGCAATCCTTTCCCCTTTTTTCACATTTAATTCGTAAATTAAATATGCGGCTACTTTACTTACATACTCATGTAACTGCTTATATGTCATTTCCTCCTCTTCTGTAATAATGGCAATGCGATCTGGATGTAAATAGGTCCGTTTTTCAATCCAATAAGCAATGCCTTGCATATGTTCCCCACCCCTTATCTCTTTCTCAATCCTTCAAATATTAATGACATTGCTGCTTCAAATACATCTTCCGGAACATCTTTCTCTTCCCAATAACCCCATCGCATTCCTAAAAATTGACCAATTGACATAAGACAATACGCAATTGTTTCTTTATCAAGTTCTTTAAACTCTCCTGCTTCCATACCACCCGATAAACTTTTTAAAAATCCATTTGCGAGCTTTGCATAGTACCATCTATATAAATTATCATCAACAACTACCGCCTGTTGTACAATATTATATAGATTAGGACGATCTTTCACCCATCGAAAAAACGCCTGAAAACCACTTCTTTGTGCCTCTTCGTAACTTGAGATTCCCTTCATTTTTTCTTTAATAATTAAGCGTAACTCACGGTTCAATCTGCGAATCAATTCATCGAATATATCTTTTTTAGATGGAAAGTAATTATAGAAAGTTCCGTGCGCTACCTTTGCTTCTTGTGTAATATTCACGATAGAAGCCTCATAATATCCTTTACTACCAAACACCTCTTCTGCAGCACACAATAATTTCTCTCTCGTTTCTAACCCTTTTGTTGTTAGATTTTTCACATCCATTATTATTTTTTCTGACACCTGAATCACCTCTTAGATTTGATTATAAATATATTTCTGAATTTTACAATTATTATCGTTAGACAAAATCCGCAAGTGTTTTTCTACATACAAAAAGGCCTAACTTAAAAATAAGTTAGGCCTTTAATCTTAATTAGAATTAAGTTCCACTTTCTCTAACCCTTCAGCCAATTGTTTCTTATCTAGCCCTTCCCCTATCACTACCAAGTTCGTCGGGAAACCGAAATCTTGTTCCAGTAAAGTTGGTACCCCAAATGAATATTGGAATAAGTGCGGGTATTTATCTCCATGGAATTTCACAAATCCTTTTACACGATAAATACTATCTGGTAAATTCGAAAGCCATTCGTATAATTTATCTTGATCAATCGATTTCGTAAATTGATATGTCATCGTTTGTATATGTAAATGCTGTTTTACATGTAGTGTCTCATGTTCCCCATCATTCGTAAATTCAGCTTCTTCTATGTCTTCTAAAGATATATTACAATATTTTGTTTCAAACAATTTCGCATGATTATTTATTGCTTTCACTTCTTCAATTACTTTGTTCTTATCCGCATCTGTTAGTAAATCTGATTTATTAATTAAAATGTGGCTACCAAACTTTAGTTGCTCATGCAATAATTGCTGAACGTTTGCACTTAATACACTTCGATTTAACCACCTTACTGCATCTAAAACGACGACAATTGATTTCACTTCTAAGAAAGGTGCTAAAATTGGTGATACACACGCATCTAATACTTCAATTGGATGTGCAACACCTGTCGTTTCTATATAAATGACATCTGGTCTTTCTTGCTGATATAACGAGTGTAATTGTATTTCAAGCTCTTCTTTTAGCGTACAACAAATACATCCTTTCAGAAGTTCCCTTAAAACATTCTCTTTTCCAATAATATCTGTATCTACCGAGTATTCACCAATTTCATTCATTAATACTGCAACTTTTCTATTCTTCTTTTTTTCCGCTAACAATAAATTTTGTAATAATGTTGATTTTCCACTTCCTAAAAAGCCACCTAATATATGAATTTCTACTTTTTTCATTTGATCGACCATCCATTTCTTTATTTCAAACGTATTCAAAGCGTAATAATTACGATTTATATTAATCATTTTATTAAAAGAATAGTGATTTGTAAATACATCTTCACTGTTCGTTTACTTCATAAGCAACTCGAATTCCAGACTCTATTGCTCCTTGCATCCATCCATGTGTTAATGTCGTATGCTCTCCTGCAAAGTGTACTTTGCCAGCTGGCGGCGTAATATACGGAAATAACTCTAACTCTTGACCTGGTTCGAAAGCCGTAAATGCGCCGCAAGAATACGGATTTTGGCTCCAGCTAAAAGATGTTCCAGTAACAAACTCACTATAGACGATGTCACCGTATATTTCCGCTAAATTTTTTAATGCGTAACGTATACGATCTCTTTGCGGGAGACTATCCCACGTTAACGCCTCATCTGCCCATGTATAACTCGCTAAAACGATAGCCGCCCCTGGTGTATGAATGCCATAACTCGGATAATATGTAAATCGTATAGGTAAATCTGTAATAGATTTACCGCCACACTGTCTCGCTTTCTCCCAAAATCTACTTTTAAACTCTATCGCAATTTTAGTCGAAGCTATATAGTTTAATTCACGAATTGCCCGTCTTTTAAAATAAGAGAATAAATGATATGGCTGAACTTCTACAAATCGTAACGATGAAAATGGAATTGTGATAATAGCAATGTCGCCTGTTACCATAAATGGATGTAACGTTTGTTCATTTGTTACTTGCATCATCACTTTATTATCTTCCTGTATAATTTTTTCTACTTTATACGACATAAAAATATTTTCTTTTAACTCGGGTAAAAATGAATTTGGTAATGTATCCATTCCGCCCGTTATTTCATAATATTTTGTCGTTGAAGTAAAAAAGATCATTTCACGTAATACTTCAATTAAAGACATTCCCATATATGCTTCCATATCTAGAAGTACCCCAATCATATCTATTGCTCCATCTGAATAATACTCACTTAAAAATGATCCGAGCGAATATGTTTTATACTTTGTTTCAACGATGATCCAGTTTTTATTAGAATCTTTTTTTATAAAATTAAGTATTGGTTCTAGCACTACTAACATTAACTCTTCTGCCGTTTTCCCTTTTTCATTCTCTAAAATTGGATATCCAAGTATACTTGGATTTTTTTCAAATACGCTCAATCTCGTTTTAATATTATTCGTATAAATAATATCTGAAGCGGTTTTATTTATAAAAAGATTTAATGGTAATTTAAATTTACGAATGTAAGCTAAAGTTAACTCGTGTGTTTCAGGAATTCGCATTGGCCCTGCATTAAAATATAAGCCTCTGCTAAACGGTTCACGGATCGTATATATTCTTCCGCCTATTCGGTTATTCGCTTCTAAAATTGTTATGCTATGCCCTGATTCTTTCAATAACGATGCTGCAACTAATCCTGAAATTCCTGCACCAGCAATAATAATTTGCTTTGGATTCTTCGTTTTTACGAGCCCCACATTAATAATATGGAGCATTCTTTCCATCGTTAATGGCTGCATCATGCCCTTTTCCCCTTCGATAAAGGATTTTATTGCATTATATTCAGTTCACTCACTTCCTATGTTTCGTGCAAAGAATTGCACGGATACATTTTCAATTACTTGAATATCTTTTATAAAATGTAATAAACTAGATATGACTCTATAGAAGTAAGACGTATTATCTTACATAATAAAATTAATGAAATTGCGAGGAATTTTGAAATGAAAAAAGGGATTAACCGTGTTGTATTAGTAGGGACAGGAGCAGTTGGATGTAGTTATGCTTACTGCATGATTAACCAAGCTGTAGCTGAAGAATTTGTTTTAGTTGATGTAAACGAGGCAAAAGCTGAAGGAGAAGCAATGGATTTAAGTCATGCTGTTCCATTCGCTCCAGCTCCAACTAGAGTATGGAAAGGTAGCTACGAAGATTGTAAAGATGCTGATCTTGTAGTCATTACGGCTGGATTACCACAAAAACCAGGCGAAACACGTTTAGATTTAGTTGAGAAAAACGCGAAAATCTTTAAACAAATCGTTCGTAGTATTATGGATAGCGGATTTGATGGTATCTTCTTAATCGCAACTAATCCTGTCGATATTTTAACTTACGTAACTTGGAAAGAATCTGGTTTACCGAAAGAACGCGTAATCGGTTCTGGTACAACTCTTGATTCTGCTCGTTTCCGCTATATGTTAGGTGAGTATTTCGATATTGGTCCACACAACATTCATGCTTATATTATCGGTGAACATGGTGATACGGAACTTCCTGTTTGGAGTCACGTATCAGTCGGTATTCAAAAATTACAAACGCTTCTTGATAAAGACAACACATACACGCAAGAAGATTTAGACAAAATCTTCATAAACGTTCGTGATGCAGCTTACCATATTATCGAGCGAAAAGGTGCAACTTACTATGGTATTGGTATGTCACTTCTACGTGTTACAAAGGCGATTTTAAACGACGAAAATAGCGTATTAACAGTATCAGCTTACTTAGAAGGCCAATACGGTCAAAAAGATGTTTATATCGGCGTACCTGCTGTTTTAAATCGCGGCGGTGTTCGTGAAATTTTAGAAGTGGAATTAAGTGAAGAAGAAGAATTAAAATTCGATCACTCTGTTCAAGTATTAAAAGAAACAATGGCTCCAGTTCTTTAATCGTGTATGCAAAAAAGCAATCCAATTTATTTTGGATTGCTTTTTTGATTATTCCTTGAAAACATCAGTTATTTTCTATCATTTCCTATTTTTTAAACTGTTCCTCATTGTTTACATCAAGTACATCTAATAAGAAAATGAAGATTGGTATACCGATAATAAGCCCCCATATTCCAAGGAAATGTTCTGAGAAGATGAGAATCATAAATGTATAAAAGATTGGCAAATTCGTTTTCGCAGACATAAACTTCGGATTTAAAAAATAACTTTCAAGAGCATGGATTACTGTAATGAACACAAGTATGTATACAACGTACATTACCCCGCCTACGTTATAAGCAATAATACAAAGTGGAAACAAAGAAATGATTACACCGGCAACAGGAATCAAACCGAGTAGAAAGACCATGACGGCCAATACAAGAAGCTGCGGAAATCCTAAAATCACAAGTGCAATTACAGTGAGTACACAATTGACAACCGCAATTAAAAACTGTGCTTCAATTACTTTACCGAACGATCTTGCAAACCTTTCACCAAAATAAGCAATCTCCTCATAAAAAACCTTCAGATTACTATCTTTAAATTTCGAAGTAAATGATATTATGCGTTCTTTTTCTAACAAGAAAAATAAACTTAGAATAAGAGAGAGTAGTATTTGCAAACTGACTTTTCCTATATTTGCAATTGATTGATATATGACATCTACACCTTGTTCTATATATTTTGATACTTCCATCCCATTAATAGTTGACAGTGCATATTTAATGATCTCATTATCAGGTGGATTTTGAAAAAACAACCTAAACTGATAAATCAATTGGGAAATTTGTATCGTTAGCACAGGTAAATATTTATATAATGTTGTGCCGATAAACGTAACTAATATTATATACAAACATGCGATAACAATTTTCCGATTCACTTTCAATTTCTTTGAAATAAAACGTTGAAACCGATCCATTAAAAATGTCAGTATGAACGTAATTAATATTAAATTAATCATACTTTTTAATCCATATAATACAAGCGCTACTATTATTAAAACGAGAAACCGTTGGAACCCTCTACTTCGAAAGAAATTTTTCACTTCATTCATTAAGATTTAACCTCCCCCTTCAATGGATGGAAATTGAATATATTACATTTTATGAACTTCTATAGACAATCTTTCTTACTAATTGAGAAGAATCCTTTTTTTCTTTTTATATTGTTAGATTCTTTTCATATTAGCCTACCAACATATTTCAGTGGAGCTCTATTTTTCGTTTACCCTTTTACAGTTTTGGTGATCTTCTATTTTTAGACTGTTGCTCATACGCATATCCCATATTGAACAGTTCCTTTTCACCAAATTGCTTCCCGACAAACACTGCACCTACTGGATCTCCATTGTTATCATATCCTGCTGGCACCGCTAATTCTGGATAGCCAGCTACAGCTGATAGAAGAACTTCTTCGTTGTTAATCATAACTAAAGCATCCAAACCTTTTTCTACTAAATATCTATCTAGCTCTTTTCTTGCATTTTCTTGACTCGATCGCACTATTTTTTCAAACTCATCTTTCGTTATAGCAGATTTTTCAGATCCCTCAATTAATGTTTGTCCGTATTTTATTCGTCTATTACTATCCTTTTTATTAAACGCTATAATCTCTTCTAGCGATTTTACCGGTATATTTTTTTGCTGTGCAAGATAATCGTTAACATTATGTTTGAACTCATATTCTAATGTTTGCAGATTATCTACTCCCCCATCGTTTAACTGAATATCATCAGTCAATATCGCACCTGCATCTTGAAGGTCTTTTCTAATCTTTTCTGCTACTTTTTTTCTATTTTCATCTTGTCGATCTATTGAAAAAAGAACCCCTACTTTTTTTCCTTTCAATCCGTCTATTGATAAATCCTTCGTATAATCAATTCTTTCTTTTTCTTTCATTTTTTCTGTCATAGCATCTTTTTCATCATAACTTACCATTATGTTAAATAACGTTGCCGCATCCCTCACTGTTCTTGCCATCGGCCCTGCTGTATCAAGTGTTTCAGCTAACGGAATAATACCAGATTTACTCACCATACCTAGTGATGGACGTAATCCAACTACTGATTGCTGCGTCGCGGGCGCTACAATTGACCCAGTCGTTTCCGTCCCGATTGCAAGTGGTGCAAAATCTGCCGCAACTACTGTAGCAGATCCCGAACTTGATCCCGATGTATCCAACGTAATCGGACCGTATGGATTCAAATTTTGTCCTTTTTTCCCGCTATATCCGCTAGGCATTGTAAAGGATAAATAATTTGCCCACTCAGACATATTCGCTTTCCCTAAAACAAAAGCACCTTCTTCTTTCAACTTCTTCACGATTGTCGCATCTTCATCTGCAATCCAATCTTTTAACACATACGTGCCCGCACTTGTCGGCATCACCTTTTCCGTTTGTACATTATCTTTTACGATGACTGGCATGCCGTATAAGTTCGACTTCTTATTTAAAGACCTTTCTTTATCTAACTTTCGCGCTTCTTCCATTGCATTTGGATTAATCTCTGTAACAGCATTTAATGCTATTCCATTTTGATCATGTTCTTGTATTCTAAAAAGATATATACTCGTTAATTCTTCATATGATAATTTCCCATCATCAATCATTTTTTGAAACTCATCTACAGTCGCATTTACGACTTCTTTTTCTTTTATCTTTACGTTTTCTATGTTAATTCCTTTCAACTGGTTATGTATCGGTTTTAACACTCTATCTTTATCGTATACGATACGCTCAGGTTCCTTTGGAAAATAGTTTTTATACACGTAATATCCTCCGGCACATGCCAATAGAACAATACCTCCAGTAATTGATAACGTTATCTTTATCCACTTTTTCATGCTGTTTCCTCCGCTCTAAAAGTTGCTCAATTGTATTAAAAAAGAGAGTTATCCTTATAACTCTCTAATTAAAATGCTAAATGAAAAAATGAAGAATTTCAATTTCATTACTTCTTTTTTTGCATTTGCTTCGCTAATAATTCCTTCACCTGATTATATGTTAACCCTGAATTTTTATTTAAACGTTTTACTTCCTCAACATCAGTACCTACCACTGTATATTTTTTCTCATCATTCATTTTGCCACTTCCCTTTCTACTGCATTATTTCTAATATTTTTCCCCTAAACTCTTATAAATTAATACAAATAAGGAAACTGTACGAAATTCAATAGCCAAAAGGGATTCAGTTACATAGGAGGAAAAGATAAAAAAATGTCGAATTTATATACTGGTTGTATTTAAGGACTTGGAGGTTACATTTTGAAAACATATGAGTTTAAACATAACATTCCAACACTACAAGAGTATAAATATTTGTGTGATTCTGTTGGTTGGTCTAATTATATGAATTTTGAAGTGGCGGAAACTTCACTGAAACATTCTATTCACTGCATCACAGTGAAAGATAATGAACAAATTATCGGCATGGGGAGAATTGTCGGTGATGGATCTATCTATTTCTATATTCAAGATATAGTAGTTCATCCAGAGTATCAGAAACATGGTATCGGGAAAGAAATCATGCATCGTTTAGTTGCATACTTACATGAGAATGCCCCTGATAAGGCGTTTGTCGGTTTGTTTGCATCACAAGATAAAGAATCATTCTATGAAAAATTTGATTTTAAGGATTACTCACCAAACATGACGGGGATGTTTACTGTCATTTCAAAATAATAAACATAATAGATTTTTAATTGTAAGGAAAGACTTCGATTCATATGAAGGAAATCGTTCTTGCAGTAAGAGTTTAACATTTCATACGAAAGGAGAGTACATATATGGCTAATATGTACTCTCCTTTTATTTAACTTTTTACATATTAAATTTCTTAATAAAATTTCACTACATCTTCAGTAGGTAAGAAAGTTCTTTCTCCTGGTTGTTCATTTGGCTCACCAAATGGCATTTGTCCTACTAAGCTCCACTCTGCTGGAATGTTCCAAGTTTCTTTCACTTCAGCATCTACGATTGGATTGTAGTGTTGTAATGATGCACCAATTCCTTCAGCCGATAATAACATCCATACAGTATGTTGTAACATTGCATTTCCTTGATGAGACCAGAATGGGAACTGATCTTTATATAATGGTGCATTTTCTTGCATTTTTTCTACTGTTGCTTGATCTTCAAAGAATAACACAGTCCCAACACCTGCATGGAAACCTTTTAATCTTTCTACAGTCGCTTCAAAGTTTTCTGCTGGTACTCGGGCTCTTAGTGTTTCTTTAACAATATCCCAAAACTTTTCATGTTCTCCATCCATTAATACAACCATACGACCACTTTGCATATTGAAAGATGTTGGTGCGTGTAAAGCTGTTTTTAAAACTTCTTCAATTCTTTCTTTCGTAATTGCATCGTTTTTTGTTACTTTACGAATAGAACGACGGTTCACGATTGCTTCTTTTAAATTTGTTGTAGTTGCTGACATTTTAATTCCTCCAAATATTTGTTTTATAATTTATTTTGTTATTTCATAACAAGCGAATTAGCAATATCCATCTGTATTACATTGCATACCTTCAAATGAATTTGTTTTATCCTTTTCAATTTCTTTATCGATGACTCTTTGTAGCGTTTCTTTACTAGCAAGCCCTTGAATGACTTCATCTCCAATCATGACAGTTGGAACAGCCATAATATTTGCTTCATCATATGCATGCTGAATTGCTTCTTGATGCTTTTCTTTATATTTACGAGTTACTAAAGCATCTTTAAATTCAGCTTCAGGAAGACCTACTTCTACCGCTAATTTTGTTAAAACATCAATATCTTCAATGTTTTGCTCTTCTTGGAAAAACGCTGTGAATACGCGGTGATGATACTCATTTCCTAGTCCACGTTCTTTCGCAAATTGACATCCTTCGAAAGCTAAATGTGTATATGGATGCGGTGAAACACGAGGCAAACGCATATCGATTCCTAACTTCTTCGCAGTTGGAAGAATAAAAGCATCCCATGAGCCTAATTTTTCTGGCTCATTCCATGGATCTATTTTTGAATATGGACTTGGACGTAATTCAAATGGCATCCATTCAATTTCTACATCTTTCTCTTTCGCTACTTCATCTAATGGACCTTTTGCTAAAAAACAAAATGGACATATAAAATCTGAGTATACTTTCATTTTTACAGTCATACTTTTACACCTTACCTTTATAGTTGTAATCTAATCAGTTACATTAATAATAAAAAAATATAAATATGATTTAAGCATTCATTTTTTCTTGCAAAGTTTCAAACAAATGCCCCATCGTAATATTTCTCAAAATTTCTTCCATCGCGGATTGCGCTTGTATTAATATAACTTCTAACACCGCTTGAATATTTGCTCCAATTGGACAATCTGGATTTGGTTGCTCGTGAATATGAAATAGTTTGTCTTCTTCGACTACATTTACTGCATGGTATACATCTAACAATGTGATTTCGTGTAAATCCTTTAATAATCCCGCACCACCTGGACCGCGATTTACATATACAAAACCAGCTTGTTTCAAGTACGACATGATTTTGCGAATGACTACTGGATTTGTGTTTACACTTTCAGCTATATAGTCTGAAGTACAAAGTGAAGATGGATTGTTTTTCAAAATAGATAAAATATGAACAGCTATAGAAAAGCGGCTACTAATTTTCATCGTGATCACCACCTCGATGTAATCATTATAGTTACAACAAAAAGATAAGTCAATCCTTTTCATAGATTTTTTATAAGCAAATTAAAAAGTGTCCCATTATGATATATGAGACACCTCTTATTATTCTGCAAATAGCGCTTGAAATTCTTCAATAAATAGCTGCACAGCGATTGAGCAATCCTTTAATGAAGGAACAGCTAAAGCAATTTCTCTCCATACTTGTGGTTCCAATTCTTTCGTTTGCACATTCTGTGGTAAATTCGTTAAAGATAATTCGGCTAATATTGCAATACCTAACCCTTCTTGAATCATATTTAAAGCTGTAGTAACGGTCGATATTACATACTCAGCCCGAAGTGGTACGTTGGCTTGTTTAAACATATCAATAATGGGTGGTTCGTATCCACCCTTACATAATATGATCGGTTCATTCTCTAAATCACTAATTGCAATAGAGTCCTTCTTACAAAGAGGATGATCATCTCTTAAGATAGCAACCATTTTCCCCTTCGTTAATGGGACAATCTCCATCTCTTTATTAGGCAAAATAACAATTCCTATATCAACAACCCTCGATACTAACCAATCTTCAACTTCTTTAATCGTTCCTTCACAAAGAACGACTTCTAAGTTCGGATACTTCTCCTTAAAAAGGTTTATCATTTTGGGTAAGAAATGTGCAGAGGCACTCGGAAAACTCCCAATTCGAATCGTCCCAACTTCGTGTCCTTTCTCCATCGCAACTTCTTGTTCAATCTTCTCTACACCGTTCAAAATCTCTCTAATATGCACAAGAATTCTGTTTCCTACATCCGTAACGATTAGCCCTTTTCGTTTATCACGTATAAGAATCGTAACTCCTAACTCTGACTCAATACTTGAAATCGCATGACTTACAGCTGGCTGCGTCATATTTAACACCCGAGCAGCCTTCGTAAAACTACCTAACTCAACAGTTTTTATTAATACTTGCAGTTGTGTAATGGTCATAACTAATCACTTATACTCCTTATAAAAAAGATTCATTTTATTTATTACAGTCGATATCATATCATAGTGAAATGAATAACAACAAGGAGGTCTTACCGTGACACAGCTTTCTCGAACTAAGACGGCCATAATCCTTACCTTTCTCGTTTTCATGTGGGGAATCAATTGGCCTTTATCTAAGTTTGCCCTGCATTATACACCACCCGTTTTATTTGCAGGCGTTCGAACTTTAATTGGAGGATTCATTTTACTCCTTTTCGCATTACCGAAATACAAAGAGTTACACTTAAAAGAAACTTGGCATTTATACGTTATTTCTTCTTTACTTAACATCATTATATTTTACGGATTACAAACTGTAGGCCTTCAATATATGCCCGCTGGGTTATTTTCAGCCATTGTATTTCTACAACCTGTTTTACTCGGCATTTTCTCATGGATTTGGCTTGAAGAATCTATGTACGGTTTAAAAATTTTTGGGCTTGTTCTTGGATTTATTGGCGTAGGTGTCATTAGCTCTAGTAGTTTAACTGGACATATTTCTATTATTGGAATCCTTCTCGCGATAGGATGCGCTATTGGCTGGGCACTTGGCACAGTATTTATTAAGAAGACTGGGCACCGCGTTAATTCCATTTGGATGGTAACACTTCAGCTTATTATTGGCGGGCTTTGCTTAATTGGATTTGGATCAGAGTTTGAAAGCTGGTCTAGTATTGCTTGGAGTATACCATTTGTTAGTGTACTTCTCTTTATTTCATTCTTTGTTATTGCAATGGGATGGCTTGCATACTTTACTCTTGTTGGAGCTGGTGAAGCAAGTAAAGTTGGGGCTTATACATTTCTTATTCCATTAATCGCTATTATTGTAAGTTCAATTTTCTTACATGAGGCCATTACTATTAGCTTATTCATCGGACTATTATTTATTGTGGTGAGTATTTGTTTCGTAAATATAAAGCCGAAAACACTTGCTGTAAGGCAGCAAGTTGAAGTGAAATAAAAATGAAAAAGAGCCTGCTGTTTGTAGGCTCTTTTTCACCCTTACTTACCTTTTACGACGTACTACAAAAACACACGCAACTACCGAAGATACAATCGCCAAAATAGATAAAACAATCGCTATCAATTGCAAATTACTAGTACCTTCATTTTTTTCTACATTAGACACTTCACCATGTTCCCCTGTTAATGACGTACCTTTTGCAATTGTAGTAAGTGAATGTGGTTTTTCAGCTTTTTCATCGCCTGTCCATTCAACAATTTCTCCGTCTTTATATTGTTGATATGCATCCCAAGCTATTTTTTGTTCTTTATCCGGATTTTTAGCGACGAAAGTAAATCGCTGGAACTGACCGGGTAAAATCCCCTCTCCTGTTGCTTCCCATACTACAGTTTTAACTTTTCCAGCATTATCTTTCTGCTCTTCCACTTTCCATCCTGGCACTGGTTCATACTGTTGGAACTCTACTCCAGACGGTATTTTCAATGTAACTTTTGTCGTTGCTACATTCTTCTCAACCGGTACTTTTATCGTGTAAGTCTCCCAAGAATTAACGTCCGAAGCTTCTGGTTTCACAGTGACGTGCGCACTAACAGGTAACGAAAAAATCCCCATTGCAATTATTGTTGCGATCATTGTTGTGCCAAATTTTTTTATACGTTTCATTTTCTATTAGCTCCTTTTTATCTATACCTTCTCTTTATCTGCCGCCTACAATAAATTTATAATCCGTATCAAAACTATCAAGAGATTTTGTTAATCCGTGCACTTGTATATTCCAGTTTCCTGTCATGTTAATATACATACCTTCCGCTTCATATTCTCCTGGTGACACGGCCGAAACTTTAAATGAACCTTTTCCCATATTCATATCTAATGATTGCGTAGTTAAAATAATTTGCTCCATATCAGTAACAGGTTGGCCATTTTCATCCTTTAAAGTAACATGGAATGTATTTTGTCCTACTTTATTAGGACTTACATGTAAAGTAAGTTCATACCCATTATCTAATTGCTTACTCTCTGTAAAAGGTCCAGTAGGAGGCATCGTTGGTGTTTGTACGTTTGTCATAAAAGCTACGATGACGAAAATGATAATTCCAATGATAAACTCTACTTTCACCGTAGCGCCTAATCCTTGCTCCGCTCTCATTTTCCCTTTCACATAGTGAACAATTCCCAATATCCCCATGAAAATGAATAAAAGTATCTTTGCTAATAAAGCTAATCCATACTTCGTATCAAATAACGAGTGGATAGTTGGAATAAAGAATGTACTGTTAAAAAGACCTGTTATTAAAATCACGATGACAGCACCTGTTGCCCACGGCGAAAAACGCTTAATCATATCCCAATACATACTCCACTTGTCATCCTCTTTACGTAAAAGAAGAATAATGGATGATAGACCACCAATCCATAATGATGCTGCAAATAAATGCAGAAAATCCATAACGACAGCAATCTCTTTAAACTTTAAACCATATGCATGACTATTAAATGCTTTCATAACAAGGATCCCAATAAACAATAGTATTGGAATGCTCCATACTTTAAACGACGACAGCTTCTCACGCTTCATCGCAAAATAAGTAACAATAATAAGCGAACTAATAAGAACCATTTGAGTAATCCATACATATCCAAAAACAGAAAGCTGTAATGTTTCTTTTAATAGTAATGGATCGAATGCTTCTAACCATGAAACATCAGCATTTATTTTCGCTTGCAATGGCAGATTGAATAATAAGCTAATCAATATACCCAATAATGAGATCCATATTATGTTCTTACTCCTTGATCGAACCGAGGTTGCATTCCCTTTATACATAATAAGATTAAAGAATAGCACTCCTATAAATAGTGAGAAACTTGTATATAGTACTCCACGTTCCATAATCATATCTATTTGCGGGACATATCCCATCTCTTCTACTTGTACGTCGTCTGCTCCCGCTTCTGCTGCCCCAATGCGGAACGGAATAACTCCTTGAATGGGATGCCCATCAGCAGAAATCACTTTCCACTGAATAGAGTAGAGTCCGTTTTTTAAATTTTCTTTTAACCCTACTTCTAATAATTTTTTATTTTCTTTATCAATATGAGCATCTTTTAAATCTACTCTTGTACCTGAGGTATCTCTTACAAACAATGTATTAAAATGAGAAACTTGTATATCCTCATCAAATTCAATTTTCACTGCAGATGGTGCTTTCTTCAACGTTTCATTTTCAGTAGGGTTTGATTTCACAATGTACGCATGAGCAGATGCGCTTTTCGGCATTGCTATGATAAGCACGCATGCAATTAATAACCATGCCCCTAACCTTCTCATTACTTTCACACTCATTTCACTTCTTTCTTCCTCATCGCTCTATTTTCATTACATCTACTTACCAAGTCGATTACTTGAATAAATATTAACCTGATTAAATATAAACTTCTATACAGTAAAACTCTTTATTTCTCTTTCACCTCTAAACTTCCAATATAATAGTAACTACCTTCACAGATACAACTTACATTTTTAAAGTCGATTGTTATTATATCATAAAATATATTTATGTAAGTTTCTAAAGAAGAAAAGTTATCGTGAATCATTTGTGAAAAAAGTGTGAAATACATAAATAAAAAAGGTATTACGTTATTACGCAATACCCTTCTTCCATCATAAAATTTCTTTACTTCTCTTCTGGATAATCACAATACTCAATGATTGTTCCCTCTGTATCCGCTGGATTAAGATATATTAATCTTCTACCGTGCTTATTAATTCGAAGTGTATGCTCTAACGTTCGAATACCTTGTTCTTTTAGCTCTTCTAGGGCCACATCTAAATCATCGACACGATATGCAACGTGATGAACACCTTTACCTTTTTGTTTAATAAAGCGTGCTATTGGAGATGTCGTATTATTCGTAGGCGCAAGTAATTCAATTCTATCTCCATCCACTTCAAGAATGGCTACTTCGCTTTCAACACCAGGAGCTTCACTTACGTAACGATCTATTAAAGTTCCTAACAACACCTTTTCATAAAAACGTATCGTACTATCTATATCTCGAACTGCGATGCCGATATGATCAATTGTTTTTTTCATTATATTTCCCCTACTACATTATTTTTTTATCCTAATCAATAGTAACAAAAAAAGTTATAGAATCAAATTCTATAACTTTTTTATTTAACCTATTTTCTTATTCGCACTAGCGGGTTGAACTTGATTTTTTGCTTTTAACACGCTAATGCCATATCCGATAAATCCACCGATAATTGCTGGGAAGATCCAACCTAATCCTACTTCTTGCATCGGAAGGAATTTAGTGAACACTTGGCTTACTACTTCAATGTTAACGCCAGCTGCACTTAATCCATCAAATAAACTGATAATAAATGTTACGATTAAGCTCACTTGATAAACTTCAGCTCTTCCTTTGAATAATGAATGGAAGAATGTTAAGAAAATCAATACGATTGCTAGTGGATAGATTGCTGTTAATACTGGAACAGAAACTGCGATTAATTGTGTTAATCCTACGTTTGCAACAATTGCACTAAATACACATAGTATGATTGCAATTGCTTTGTAAGGGACATTTGGGAATAACTTATGGAAGAATGAAGAACATGCTGATACAAGTCCCACACTAGTTGTTAAACACGCTACTGTAATCATTAATCCTAATAATACTCCACCATATGATCCGAAATAGTAGTTAGAAACTTTCGCTAATACTTCTCCACCATTCTCTAAATGTCCAAGCTTTGCAACACTTGAAGCACCCATATAAGAAAGAGCTGTATAGATAATTGCTAAAATAGATGCTGCAATGATTGTCGCTTTTGCACAAACGACCATAATTTGCGTTTTCGTTTTCGCACCTTTTTCTTTAATTGCATTAATGATGATGATTCCGAATACGAATGATGCAAGCGTGTCCATTGTTAAGTATCCTTCTTGGAACCCTTTAAAGAATGCGTGTGATGTATAAGCTTCAACTGGTGCTTGCATTTCTCCAATCGGGTGAATAAAAGCAACGATTACTAAAATACCGATGAATGTTAATTTAATTGGCGTTAAGATTTTTCCAACAATATCGACAATTTTCGCGGGATTTAGCGAAAAAAAACAAGTGATGCTAAAAAATACAATTGTGAAAAGGATTAAAGGTGTAGAGCCTATTCCCTCTGGCATAAACGGCTTAAGACCAATTTCATAAGAAACATTTCCTGTTCTTGGTATTGCAAATAACGGGCCAATCGCTAAGTATAAAACTGTTGTAAACACAATCCCGAACACTGGGTGAGCCCGACTTGCTAATGACTGTAAATCATCTTTACCCGAAAAACCAAATGCTAGTACACCTAGTAATGGTAAACCTACTCCTGTTACTAAAAATCCAGCGTTAGCAACCCATACATTCTCCCCTGCCGATTGACCAAGCATTGCCGGGAATATTAAATTTCCTGCTCCAAAAAATAGTGCAAATAACATTAAACCAATAACTACTATGAACGAAAACGGTACTTTGTTCGTCATAATATAACCTCCATTCCAATCCTTTTATCTCATTTCCATTTTTAACTAATTGAATTTTCTGAATATTTAACTTAAGTATCAACTATTCTTGACTTCATTATAGTTTGAAATATAATATTTTGCAATACTATTTTCAAACTTTTCTTTTATTTTATAAATATACATTTTTTAACATAGAAATAGACTAAAAAACCAACATGGTCATCCATGTTGGTTTTTTACATTTATTATCAATTAAAATTTCGCCGCTACTTTTTTAACGTTCTCTAAACCTTCTTCAACAATTTGTTGTGAACGATCTGGATATTGATTGTGCCCTTCAATTACAACAGTCTCTGGATTTGTAATTCCCCAGAACCCAAGTACATTCGTTACATAATTAACTGCCATTTCCATAGGAGCCATTTGTTCTGAAGAGTAATCTGAACCACGCGCACCTAATACAACGACTTTCTTATCGCCAGCTAAACCTACTGGGCCATTTGCTGTATATTTAAATGTTTTTCCAGCTTGAGATAAGTATGAAATATATGTGATTAATGGCGCTGGTACTGTGAAGTTCCATAGTGGGAACGCAAATACAACTTTATCAGCTTCTAAAAACTGATTTAAATATTGATCTACTGTTGCTACAGCCTTCTCTTCTTCTGCTGTTAATTCCATTCCTTGACTACGTTTATATCCACCTGAAATAGCGACATTTCCATAATACGGAAGATCTAATGCAAATAAATCTAGCTCCGTAATTTCTGTATTTGGGTTGGCTTCTTTATAAGCACTTACAAATGTTTCATACATTCTTGAACTAACTGCTTGCTCCGCTGGACGATCGTTTGCTTTTACAAATAATACTTTTGACATTGTTTTATTCTCCTCTACATTGTTATTTTCTTCTTTTTTACCAAATAATGAGCTAAATAATCCCATTTTCTTCACCTAAACTTTCTTATCATATTCATTATTCATCATCATAAAAATTCTTATTCTAATAAAGTGAAACTTTAATCAGTGGGGGAGTTCTTCATCCCCCACTGATTATTAGTTGAACCAATCGGGCTTTTATGGGCAGTTGATCTCCGCCTAACTTCTTTGCTTTCGCTGAATTCTGAGGTGGGGGTCTTACTGCCCATTAAAAGTTCAAATTAATAATTCAGGCTTATATGGGCAGTAGATCTCCGCCTAACTTCTTTGCTTTCGCTGAATTCTGAGGTGGGGGTCTTACTGCCCATTAATACGGGATAAAAAGTTCCAATTGATACTTTAAGTAAAGATATTCGAAACTTTTTGTTATTTAATTACCTTATGTAAGTGATTGTAATATATGTCACTTACTTTAGTCAAGTAACTTTAAATAAAAAATAATATCTCGAATTAAAAATAAAAACCTCGATACAATTAAAACATCCATTGTAACTTTATTATTTGTATAATGGATGTTGAGAGGGCAATTCATATTTAGAAAGGATTTACTCATGAGCACTATAGAAAAGATTCAAACTTTTATTATTCTTTTTGCTGTTACATGCGGCATCGTACTCGGACAATTTAATTTGATACATATGTATGCAGAGCAATTTATTGTCCCCTTCTTATTTTTCATGCTGTATGGATTATTTCTCAGCATTCCATTGAAAGAAATAAAAAATGGATTCCGCAATTTAAAATTCGCTGGAACGAGCCTTACTATTAATTTTGTATGGACACCTTTACTCGCTTGGGGATTAGGAGCACTATTTCTTTCAGATCACCCAGCACTTTGGGTTGGATTTATTATGTTAATGGTTACTCCATGTACAGATTGGTACTTAATCTTTACTGAAATAGCGAAAGGAAATGTAGCACTTTCTACTGCAATTTTGCCTGTAAATTTAATTTTGCAAGTACTACTCCTTCCCATTTATTTATTTTTATTTGCTGGTGTCATGAAGACTGTAGCGGTTTCTGTTTTAGTAGAAAGTATTGTTATCGTAATCGTCTTACCATTTGTACTTGCACACGCTACAAAATTCATTATGAATAAACTGAAAAAAGCTGAAACACTCGAGAATACACTCATTCCGTTTTTCAGCTCTGCTCAAATTGTATTTTTAAGTTTAGCAATCGTAGCGATGTTTGCATCACAAGGAAAATATTTACTACAAAATATGAATGTCGTTTTATTACTACTCATTCCTGTTCTATTGTTCTTCATCATTAATTTTGTACTGGGACAATTTATCGGACGCATAATGCGTTTATCTTATAAAGATACAGTAAGTTTAAACTTAACAACATTAGCAAGAAACTCACCTGTTGCACTCGCCATCGCTGTAGCAGCTTTTCCGGACGAGCCTCTTATCGCACTTGCACTCGTTATTGGACCGTTGATTGAACTGCCAGTACTTGCTTGTGTTTCACAAGTGTTGTTACTTATTAAGAAAAAACAGTAATATACATAAAAAAACGTCCTACTTTAGGACGTTTTTTTACTGTCGAGAAATTATAGAAGTAACGATAATTATCAGCTCTAAGGATTTTATACGTTATAGAAAATTAGCTTGTCGTTACATTAACAAAACCTTTCTAATTAAACATTATAGGAAAAGTAAATATAACGAAAGCTGCCCAAAGTCCGTAGATTGGCAAATACTTCGTAACAGCATCTTGGATAGCTGTCGGTCCTGATTTGTTTTGCAAGAAACGCATATAGGAAAACATAATCCAAATGAGATTTGCCCAAATCAGTATGTTTACGCCTAAAACAGCAAGTCTATTAGGTGTAATCCCGTAAGAAGAAAGCCTAAATACGATGGCTGACAATGCGACAGTGTCAATAATAAGCGCCAGAACAATTAAGGCAAAATTTATATAATCTGAAATGCTCTTTTTCTCGTCTGAATCACTCTCAACGATAGAAAATATAGTAACAGCCAATACACCAAGGAGTATTCCGTTGAAGGCCATTAGGAAATTGCGGTCCAAGAATGGATTTTTCCCGACCCAAATTACCGTTATTAGATAGATAAACAATGTGATCAAGACAAGCGGACTAAAAATTTTAGATATGTATGGTGTAATATTTTTAGCAAGTTTAAGATTCAATGATACTAAGTATGCAGCCACTACAGCGAGAGCGGCAGCTCCAAATAAAACAACATTACTAAAATAGAACTCTCCTATATCCAAGTCAACGAAGCTAAATAATCGCATGGTGAATAATGCTAGTATCATTCCGCTCACTGCCATACTCGAGTAGAGAAGACCATATTCTAAATTAAATTTAATATACGCTAATCTTGTACTACCTTTTGAATATTCATTTCCCGTAAACGCAAATCCCAATAAGACCCATAACAATATAGGAAGATGTAAATACGCAAGGATACTGCTGTCTTTATAATTTAATGGCAACATATTAAGATACAACCCGGCAATTAGGAACAACGCTGCAAGTAAGTAAATAATACTTTTTTTCGGAGTATTATTGTAAATAAAATAAGCAGCAATAAAGGGAATTACACCAAAAGCCAAGTTAATTGGAGCAATTGCTTCCTGCTCGACAAAGTGGAAAATGATTCTAGTGCTTAGCCCAGCTAGAATAGCTAACATGCCCATGAATAAGAAACCTTTTTGAAACAGCGATATTTTTTCTTTATTTGCCGTCTCCTTGAAATTCAATCTTTCATACCAAGCAGCTAGAAGCTGAGAATCAGGGTTTTCATCCCATGCTTGTGAGAATGACTTTTTAAAAGCTTTCGGGTCTTTTCTATACATTCTCTCCAACTCATGAGGGTTATCCATATTTTCAATAATCAAATTGTGATTGTTCATAGTTTTACCTCCTCTAATAAAAAACAGCGTTGTTAACTTTCTATAAAAAGCACCTCACTGATTTATTATGATATTGATTTTAATACACAATTTATTGTTTTACAATAAATATTTATCAATTACAAAGATTTTTTTATTGTATATTTTATTTTAAATAAAAATATATAGTACTACTTATTCAAAAAATATCCTATAGAATAGACTTTTTTTAGTGTCTATTCTATAGGATACAGTTTAATTATCATATTTTTTTATTTGTTGAACAACTTAATTCTCAAACACAAAATTAATCTTATTATCTTTCCACTCTAACATCGCATCAAACGTTTTCTCGCCTTTTTTAAAGCCTTTAATTAAATCGGTCTTTTCACCTTTTAAAAGTTTTGTCATATTCTTTTGCGAAATTGTTTTGCTTAATATTTTCTTTGAGATTGTAAAGTCACATTGTGTCGTGTTGTAATTAGAACAACCGTAAAACGTTGACTTATCAATCACATCGCCATCACATTTTTTACAGCTACCAACCTTTTTACCTGTTGTAAATTTCGATCCTTTTCGCTCAATCGATTCAACATGTAATCCAGTAAAATCCCATTTCTCTGACATTTCCACTGCATCTTCAATAATTTTCGCTGATAGCTTTTTCGTTTGTTCCATAAATGTAGCTGGTGATGCTGTACCTTCCCCAATTTCCGCAAGGCGCTGCTCCCATTTCGCTGTCATTTCTGGTGAAGCCAGTATTTTATCACCGATTGCGGTAATTAATACTTTCCCTTTATCGGTTGCATACACTTGGTTTTTCTGCACATCGATATATTTACGGTCTTTCAGCATCGTAATAATACCTGCACGCGTTGCCTCAGTACCTAAACCTTCTGTTTTCTTTAATACTTTCTCCAGCTCTTCATTTTCTAAATACTTACCGGCCGTTTTCATTAACGTAATAAGTTGTCCTTCTGTATAACGCTTCGGCGGCTGTGTTTTTCCTTCTTTCACTTTCACCTTTACAACTTTTCCTTGTTCACCTTCTGCGACAATTGGAAGAATTGTTTCGTCATCTTTATCGTCTTGGAAAATAACTTTACGCCAACCTTCTTGAATTTGCTGTTTTCCTTTTGAAATGAATTCAGCACGTTCGTCTACAAGAGTTGTAATCGTTGTGTAGTCAAAGATTGCTACTTCATAATGCGCCGCAATCAGTCTTCTTACGATCATATCGTAAATTTTCTTTTCATCACCTGATAGTTTGCTTGGATTTGTAACTTGCTCTGTCGGTATAATTGCATAGTGATCTGTAACTTTTTTTTCATTCACATAACGCTTATTATTCATAATCGATTCAATTGGTGCTGGCAATAAACCTTTATATTCATCAAACTGACTTAACTTCTGTAAAATATCAGGGAACGTCGCCGCTTCTCCTTGTGTAACATAGTTAGAATCCGAACGCGGATAAGAAACTATCCCTTTTTGATATAGTGCTTGTGTTATATCAAGCGTCTTTTTCGGTGAAAATTTAAAAGCTTTATTAGCTGTCGCTTGCAGTGCTGATAAATTAAATAAAAACGGCGGCTGAAACTCTTTACGCTCCGTCTTCATTTCTTTTACTACAGCCGGTTTACCTTGGCAAAATGCTGCAATTTTATTTGCCATATCAGGGTCTTTTAAGCGGGATTCACTATCCTTCTCCCATTTCCCCTCATACTTCTTTCCTTCTATATTAAAGGTTGCGAACACTTCCCAAAACGGCTCAGACTTAAAGTTTTCTATTTCTTTTTCACGCTTTACAATTAATGCGAGTGTCGGTGTTTGTACACGACCAGCTGAAAATACATCGTTCATTCCTTTTTTCTTTAGCAAAATACTAAAGACACGTGACGCATTCATACCAACGACCCAATCCGCACATGACCTTGTATACGCCTCATAGTACGTATTGATTGTATCTGCTTCATCTAATAAATTTTTAAATCCTTGATATATAGCTTGTTTCGTTAAAGATGAAATCCAAAGACGTTTCATCGGCTTTTGCACATTACAAAGATTTATAATGTTTCGTACGATTAATTCCCCTTCACGACCAGCATCGCCCGCATGAATAATTTCTGTTACCTGAGGGTTATGTAACAGCTGTTTCACAACGTTAAATTGCTTATACTTTGACTTTGTTACCTCAAACTGAAAACGCTCTGGAATCATCGGTAATGTATTTAGTGACCATTTCTTCCACTCAGCGTGATAATGTTCTGGATTACATAACTGCGTCAAATGACCAATTGCCCATGTACAGTACGCTCCATTTGGAAATAACTCATTCGCTTCTACTTCTAAATATCCATCTTTCCGGCGATATTTAAATTGTGAAACAAGAGCCAAACCTTGATCTGGTTTCTCGGCAATAATTAATTTCATTTTATAACTCCCTATCTGTATTCCAGTGTTACTTTCATTGTCTATCTGTTTAGAGGCGATGATAAAAGAACAATCTTATTTATCATTCGCGGGTTACTCCCAGTAATGGGATAACTATAATATTATACGCTTATTCTTTATGGCTTCACAATAGGTTGAGTTATATATTACGTAATCCAGATTAAAACTTTGCACTCGGTATAACTCTAATTATCACTTTAAAGATTATCCACCTTTTAGTTCTTAATCTATCATTTCTAAATTCGATGAATTCATACTTATAACATCCTTTCAAACAATGCAGTGTGCCCTGAAAAACATACATAGATTAAAATACTTAAATTAAGTTAACCATCTTCTTTTAGAGACAGAAACTTTAATTACCATTGTAATAATGAATAGTATGGTTTTAACGTGTTATCTTTTATTTCAAATTCTCTAAATGTATTTTCAAGAAATTTACTTATATCTAATTCTCCTTTAAATCTTTTACATCTTCAAAACTTAATAATTTTTCATTGATCACGAATATTATATAACAAAAATTCAGGCCACTCTTTTATAACCAAAGGTATGACTCTAGATTTCTATAATTAAAAAGGATAATAATTCATACCATAAATAAACAAAAACGAAGCCTAGTTACAAACTTCGTTTTTTCACCCTATCATATATTATTGGTGGTTGCCTAAAAGTACATTATTCAGTCACAGTTGTTTACACTTTTATTAAATTTACAACAAAACCAAACATCTTACTTTGCTAATATACAATTGGCTTTTTCTAAATTTTTTTCAGAACTTTTGGCATCCTTTTGTACATAAACTAGATATTTTGTATACAAATATAATTCAGGAATCATTAAATCTACATGCTTCATTTAACATTTCCCTCCTTTGTTATAATAGCTAACTCTTCAATTTGATTCAAATGATGCTGTTCATGTAACGCTAGAACTTCTGCCATGTATTTAATAGATATCTTACCCTCTTCTTTATGCATCGCCACTTTATCCCAATTATCTAGTTCATCTAACAAAGAAATTGTTTTTTCTCTTAATACTTTAAATCTAGAAATTAAACACAATATTTCTTCTCTTTTATATTCTTTGTAATTTCTGACTAATACGTATTCTTCTGGATTATAAGATTCTAAAATAGGAACATTTTGAGAAAAGGTATCTTTAATTCTCTTTCCCCACACCTCTTCAGTATCATATAAGTGACCGATAATTTCAGAGGTATTCCACCCTCCTACTAAACGTGTTTTGAATAAAACTTGTTCAGGCATTCCTTGAACCAATTCGTCTAAATTCTTCAAAGTTGTTTGCAATGATGTAATTATTTCTCTTCGCGTAAGATTCTGTAATTTCATATTCAACCTCCAAGCTAACTATGATGTAGATGTTACCTCTGATCTTTGTTGTTCATTTTCAAATCGGGTCCTAGATAAAATTTTATTATTTATAAGACTTGCAATAATTATAAAGCCTCCTATTCCAAAAGCAATCGTAGGAATAGAAACTAAATCTCCTATAAACATCATTAAAATAAACGCTAAAATATACGAAATTCTTGATAAAGCAATCGATGATGCAAAAACTCGCCCCCGAACTTCAGGGTTTACGTAAGTCATAATACTAGTTGAACTTAAAACTTCGATAGGCCCATACCATAAATTAGCTAATACAACTACAATCAAAAATAATATAAAGTTATCTTGTTGATAAGAAAGACAATGTAATCCACCCAAAATTAATAAAGCTAAAGTAATCCATTTACGGTAATATACTAAAGTAAATTCTTTTTTCTTAAAAAATGCTACTAGCGTCGCACCACCAATGATTTGTCCTAAACCGCTAGCCATGTGTCCAAGACCTAATCCAAAATTACCTGCCTTAAAAAATTCTAAGATATATAAACTAAAAATAACGTATACGATCCCTAATGCAAATTCTCTTGCAACGAGTACCCATATTGCACTTTTTAATACAGGCATGTTTTTAATTTCTAATAGTCCTTCAGAGACTTGTTTAAAGTAAGAATCTTTTACCTTACTTGACTCAATTTTTTCACTAATCTTTATAAACATAAGACAAACTGCAGAGATTAAAAATGTAAATGCATCAATAAAATAAATCATTTTAATAGATAATATCTCTGTAACGAGTCCACCGACTCCCGTAGAAATAAGCATAACTGCGCTAAAACTTGTAGTAAGGATACTATTAGCACGCGTTAAACTTTGTTGAGGTATCACTTCAGGAATAAACGATGAACGTGCTGGTAAATACAAGCCTGAAAATGATCCATTAATAATAAGAAGTAAATATAAAAAATATGGAGACACATTAGTCGAAACAACTATTACAAACCCAATTCCAATACATAAACGAGCAATATCTGCAATAATCATAAGTAAACGTCGGGAAAACCTGTCAATAATCGGACTGAAAACCATTGAAATAACTATTGTAGGCAGAATTGAACAAATAAATAATAAACTTATATGTGTAGCGTCTCCTGTTAATTTATAAATTAAACCAATTGTCGCAACTGTGCGGAACCAGTCTCCAAAGGCTGATAAATTTTGTCCAAATAGTAATAGTAGGAAATTCTTGTCCCTCCACAATACATATTTATCAACTTTATTTGTATTCACTAAACTTCCACTCCAACTGGTTCGTACCAATTCAATTGTTTCTGTAGTCCATTTACACTTTTATCAAAATATACTTTTTCGTTTGCAGGAATTAAATCTACTAATATAGCAGGATACCAAGGTTTTGCTTCCTCTTTCAAAATATAACAATCTTTCTCTTCAATGACTACCTCTAAGTGTACGAGAGAATTTAATTTAGCAATTATTTTATCTTTTTCTGGCATTTCCTCTATATAATGTTTCTCTAATCTCATTGTTTTCGGGAAAAATATAAATCTTCTATCATATGCATGATATAAACGTGATTTTGCAACGGCTAATCCTTGCTCCTTAATTTGTTCTATATATTTTTGTGTGTTCCCCTCATTTGCCCATGTAATACCTTGCATATATGTCACGGCTCCAGTTCCTAACCCTATACACTGGTCCTCATATCCACCATAAATAATCTCTCCATATTTAAACCTCTTTTCTTCATGTCCAGGTGCCATAAATGTATATACATACTTTTGATTCCAACCACTGTTTCTAAAATGATTATATGTTATACGGTTATATTTAATTTTTTCTGCAGGAGTAGGAGGCCTTGGAATACTACCTTTTGTTATTTTGTTTAACCACCCTTTTGAACATGCAATGTATTCTAAAGGATAGGCATCTATACTAGTTGTTCCCAATTCCATTACTGCATTTAAGTCATCTATAAGTTCTTTTTCACTCTGTCCGGGTAACTGATATAACAAATCTAAATTATAGCTTTTAAAATATCGCTTCATTGTCTCAACAGTATGTTGTATCTGTTCATAACTTGAAGTTAAATTAAATAACTTTCTATATTTCGGGTTCAAAGTTTGTACTCCAAAACTTCCACGATTTGCTCCCCCAGCTGCCATTGCTGCAATTCTTTCTTCATCTGCTGTTTTTGCCTCACATTCAAACGTCCACTCATAGTCAGGTGACAACCTGAAATTTTTATTAATTGCTGTTGTTAACTTTTCTATTAGAGTAGGAGTAAGTACAGAGGGCGTTCCTCCACCAACAAAAATAACATCGAATGTTAAAGCTTGAATGACAGGAGATGAGGATAATAATTCCATCTCTTTAATAAGACATTCTACATACTCTCCAATTATAGGTTCATACTTTGTAGATTTAATAAATGGACAAAATGAGCAAATAGTATCACAAAAAGGTATATGAAGGTATAATGCTGTTTTTCCTTTTTTCTGACTTACCTCTGTTTTCCACAACATATTTTCAACTCTACTTTGAGCATTTTCAACACTATCCTCCCCAAAAAAAGGGTATAAAAAATTCCATAACATAGGATGTTCTGGATAAATTTTTTGCATTATATTCATATCATTTTTTCCTACCTTTCAGTTCATTTTTTATAAATCATAGGGGAGTTAACAGTAACTCCCCTATGATTTATCCATTAAAGTGCAATCCATTCAGTTTTTAAAGCAATCCACTCTTTTTTCATAATTATAGTTCCCCCTTTATTTTTTATTAGACGATTTATTCTGAAATTTCAGTTTAATCCGCCTGTTTTTTATTATACTTCCTATTTTCCGAGTATTCTATGTCTATCTTTTTTCTCAATAATTGTCTTATGTATTTATAAAATTTAATAATAGTAAAATGATACTACGAGATTCCTATATATGTTGAAACTCCTTTGCATTATATATAAAATTAGTTATTTTTCACATTAATGTTTTTCTATAGTATTTGATCATATAAAGTAAATCTTTAATCAGCCCTCACCAATCAGGATTTTTCGGGATAAAATATTGAACTTCTCATAATCGTGAAACCTATTGTATTTTTTAGCATCACAATCAAAACCTCCACTGTTTTAGATCTTTTAAAAAAAGAAAGACACTCAAAATTGAGTGCCTTTCCTTATCCACTGTTATTTTGAAACACTATGGATTTCTTTTACATTTTCATTATATACACTCATAAACTCTTCAATCTCATCAACTTCTCTAATGATATCTTTTGACAAGTTTTCATGTCCGTCTTTCGTTACAAGAATATCATCTTCAATACGAATACCAATTGATTCTTCTGCAATATAAAGACCAGGTTCAATTGTTATAACCATACCCTCTTCTAACACTCTATCTTTATATGTTCCTACATCATGCGTATCTAAACCAAGGAAATGGCTGACACCGTGATAATAGTATTTTGATAACTCTTCGTCTTCTTGAATTAAACCAATAGCTTTACACTCTTCTGCTAGTACCTTTTTTGTATGCTCATTTAATGCAGCAAACTTTACTCCTGGCTTAATGAGTTCTGTTGTTTCTTTCAATGCTTTTAATACAATATTATACATTTGTTTTTGGCGACTAGAGAATGTTCCATTTGCCGGGAATGTATAGCTAATATCAGCATTATAGTAATCTTTTTGAGCGCCTAAATCTAGTAGTACTAAATCACCATTTTGAATTTGTGCATCATTATCTTCATAATGAAGAACTGTAGCATTTTTTCCACTTGCCAAAATTGTATTGAACGCATGATGCTTAATGCCAGATGACTTCAATGTGAAATCAAACTGAGCTTCTAATTCATACTCCATCATGTCAGCTTTTGCATGCTTCAATACGTTGTAAATGCCCTCTTTCGTTACAGCAATCGCTTCTTTAATGATTTCAATTTCTTCTTCTGTTTTAAACACTCGTAATTCACAAATATTCGGATATACATTACCAATTAAAACGTGTGGATACTGTTCTCTTACATGTTTAGCAAATGCTTGCGTTTTTGTCTCCGTACCATTCCACTCACGACGCTCTAAATCTAAATATAAATGCTTCACATTTTCTGTGAAGAGTATATTTGACATTGTCTTTTCAAAGCTATCTAAATATACAACCTTCTTTATGCCAGAAATTTTCTCTGCTTCTTCGTTAGAAACTGTTTTACCGACCCATTTTTCCATTACTGGATCCGACTTTTCAATGAAAAGCGTTTCTTCTACACTATTTCCAAACTTCTTCATCATGAAAATAACATTTGGTTCATCGATTCCTGTTACATAGTAAAAGTTTCGATTCGGCACAAATTTATAATGTGCATCTGCTGACATATGAGGTGCTTGTCCAGCAAATAAAATAGTAATAGATTCATCTGGTAATGTGTTTACTAATCGTTCTCTATTTTGAGCAAAAAATGTTGATTTCATAATAATCCCCCTAGCGTTCTATGTATGCTTGTAAAGCAAATGGTTCCCTGTTATTCATTTTATTATTGTTATAATTTTTCGTCAATTTTTAACCTTTTTAGATGGTGTTGACATAATTAAAATTAAACGTTACAATAACTATATATTAGTAAGTAACTAATATAATTAAATTTAACTAGAGGTGAAACAAATGAAAAACATTTTATTCCGTATTAACGAATTATCAAAAAAAGAAAAAGCATCTGGATTAACAGTTGATGAACAACAAGAACAACAAATGCTACGTCAAAACTATACTAAAACATTTCGTGGCAGCTTAGATTCCATTTTATTAAACACAAAAATTGTTGATCAACATGGTCTTAACGTTACACCAGCCGCATTACAAGATGCTCAAATACGTTTAAAATTAAGCAAATGAAATCAAAGCTAAATAAACCATCGTATAAAACATAAAAAGAGCCGGAATTCCTATTTAGAAATTCCAGCTCTTTTTATTGTCTTTTCTAATTTAGTAAACGAGCGATACATCGCAATTCTCCACGATACAATCATTGCAAATGCAAGTAAGAAAAACATTCCGCTTAACTCTGCTAAATCAATTGATTGACTTAAATACGATTTTAACGCTACTCGTACAACCAATAAGCCTACTAAAATAAATATGAATGCTTTTGACGGTTTCATATATATATGTTCGTTTCTTATTTCAAACTTAGTTGTTTTAATAAGAAATATAGAGAAAATAAGTCCTATACTAATCGCCTCTACTATTTCTAACGATGTTAATCGAAGCTCCGGTAGGAAGTACATCATTGCACCAGTACTCATAAAAATTGGCGGTAATATAATTTTCTTTTTCGTTACCGGTTTTTTCGCTGCTTTAAAGCGAAGAAACATGACACCAACAGCCATACAAACCGCTACAATACTTGATAAAAGTGCTATCATACTCTCCCCCACTCCTATCTATTTAAAAGACTTTTTGAGCAAAATCATAAACCAAACGAGCCCGATACTTATAATAACATGACCTAATCCAGCCATATGGCTTAAACCATTAAAGTCAGTTCCATTTACTTGTAGAAGCCCTCTCCATAGCATTGTAGCGACAGTAAAAATTACTCCTACATTATAAACAACAAACCACGCATGAAAACTCTTTGTTTCATGGACATGAAATACTTTAAATAGAGCCAAAGCGATTAAAAAGAAGACGAAGCCGAGCACTAATACGTGTGTATGCACTAATTGCAACATTGTGGATCCTTTAATTCCTTGTGCTTTCGAATACTCTCTTGCAAATACTCCTGATAATAAACCGATAATTAAGTAAATAAATGCTGCATTATATAATTTCTTCATTTTATTCCTCCTGCTGTAAACTTTCCATATTCGCTGCAATCATTTTACGGAAAGTTTATGAACGGAATATGAACAAAATATTACATTCAACTTTTGAAAATAAAAAAGCCATTCCACAATTAATATTTGCGGAATGACTTTTCAACTTATTTTAAATCTTCTATTGAGAAAGCACCTGGAAGTAATTGCTCAACAGTCACTTCTTTTTCATCACCTTTTACATTCGTTAGTAAAACTGGCATTTTCGGTTCACAGAATTCAGCAATTACTTGTCTACAAGCACCACATGGTGAAATCGGTCCGTCCGTTTCGCCTGTAATAACTAAGTAACTAAAGTCGCGCTCTCCTTCTGATACTGCTTTAAAGATCGCTGTTCTTTCTGCACAGTTACATAAACCGTAAGAAGCATTTTCTATATTACAACCAGTATAGATTTTACCTTCTTTCGTAACTAACGCTGCGCCAACAGGAAATTTCGAATACGGAATATATGCTTTTGCTAACATCTTATTTGCTTCTTCGATATATTTTTTCTTATCCATATTATTTCCCCCTTAAAGTATGTGTAATTATGATTAGTCAGTAATAACTGTATGAACTAATTTAGGAGCCACTGCTGTTTCAGCGATAGAAATGTTCTCATAGATTTTTGCTTTTACATCTTCTACATTTTCACGGTTTGCATAGATTGTTACGAATGGCTCGCCTTCTTTTACTGCATCGCCAACTTTTTTACGTAACATTAATCCTACCGCTAAATCGATTTCATCTTCTTTTGTTGCACGGCCAGCACCAAGTAACATAGCTGCGATACCGATTTCATCTGCAACAATGTTAGAAATAACACCTGAAGTTTTTGCAGGTACATCAATTACATACTTAGCTTGTGGCATTTTTTCTGGATTGTCCACAATTGAGCTATCTCCGCCTTGATTGCTTAAGAACTCTTTAAACTTCTCAGTTGCTTTTCCATTTTTCATAACTTCAATTAGCATTTCACGAGCTTCTTCTAACGTATTTGCTTTTTTCGCAAGTACGACCATTTGACTTCCTAATACAAGTACTAATTCTGTTAAATCTTCTGGACCTTCGCCTTTTAAAGTATCAATCGCTTCCTTCACTTCTAGAGCGTTACCTATCGCAAATCCAAGAGGTTGTGACATGTCTGAAATAACAGCCATCGTTTGACGTCCTACATTATTTCCGATACGTACCATTGCATGTGCTAATTCTTTTGCATCTTCTTCTGTTTTCATAAATGCGCCAGCACCTGTTTTTACATCAAGTACGATTGCGTCAGCACCAGCTGCAATTTTTTTACTCATAATTGAACTTGCGATTAAAGGAATTGAGTTTACTGTTCCTGTTACATCGCGTAATGCATAAATCTTTTTATCTGCAGGTGTTAAGTTTCCTGTTTGTCCAATAACAGCTACTTTGTCACGGTTTACAATATCAATGAACTGCTCTTTCGTAATTTCAACGTGGAATCCTTCTACCGCTTCTAATTTATCAATTGTTCCGCCTGTATGTCCTAATCCACGACCAGACATTTTTGCTACTGGTACATCTAAAGCAGCTACTAATGGTCCTAATACTAATGTTGTCGTATCACCAACACCGCCAGTTGAATGTTTGTCTACTTTAATTCCTTCAATTGCTGATAAGTCAATCGTTTCTCCAGACTCAACCATCGCCATCGTTAAATCTGCACGTTCGCGATCTGTCATATCTTTAAAGAAGATTGCCATTGCAAGTGCACTCACTTGATAATCAGGAATACTTCCGTCTGTATATCCATTAATAAAGAACTTGATTTCTTCAGTCGTTAATTCTTTGCCGTCACGTTTTTTTGCAATAATATCTACCATTCTCATTACAATCACCATTCCTTTTTATATGATATGAATCTATTAAAATAATAAGCCAACGATCGTTGCTGATAAGAAACTTACTAATGTTGCACCGAAAAGTAATTTCAAACCAAATCTTGCGACTACATTCCCTTGCTTTTCATTTAAGCTCTTAACTGCCCCTGCAATAATTCCAATTGAAGAGAAGTTTGCAAATGAAACTAAGAATACAGATATAATCGCTGTCGTTCTATCTGAGAAATTAAAGTTTCCTTGTGCTAAATCTGTCATAGCGACAAATTCATTTGATACTAATTTTGTTGCCATAATATTTCCGGCATTAACTGCTTCATGCCAAGGTACACCCATAATAAATGCAAATGGTGCAAATACATAACCAAGAATTTCTTGGAATGAAATACCGATTACACCTTTAAATACTGCATTAATGAATGCGATTAAAGCAACGAAACCGACTAACATAGCTGCTACTGTAATTGCAACTTTAAATCCATCTATAATGTATTCCCCTAATACTTCAAAGAAAGTCTTTTTCTCTTCTTCTTGTACTTCTAACATATCTTCTTCTTCAGTAACTTCATAAGGGTTAATGATAGAAGCGATAATAAAACCACCGAATAAGTTAAGCACTAAAGCGGTTACAACATATTGTGGTTTTAATAACACCATATACGATCCAACGATAGACATTGAAACGGTAGACATTGCAGATGCACATAATGTATACATTCTTTTCTCTGGCAATAATCCTAGTTGTTTCTTAACTGAAATAAACACTTCAGATTGTCCTAAAATCGCAGAAGCAACAGCGTTATATGATTCTAGTTTCCCCATTCCATTTACTTTACTTAATGCTAGACCGATGGATTTCACAATAATAGGTAATACTTTAATGTGTTGCAAAATACCTATTAAAGCTGAGATAAATACGATTGGCATTAATACACTTAAAAAGAACGAAAACTCTTTTTGATTTACTAATCCACCAAATACGAAATTCACACCGTCAGCTGCATATTTTAATAGCTCTCCAAAACCATCTGCTATTCCGCTAATTAATATATTCCCTACACTTGTATTTAATAATAAAAACCCCAAAATGAATTGTAATATAACCATCGTTATGATTGGGCGATATTTGACTTTCTTTCTATCATTACTAGCAAGCCAAGCGATACCTAAAATCAATACGAGGCCAAAAATACCGATTAAATATTTCATAAGCCGTCCCCTCCCATTCGTATCCGCTTACATTCTTTTCAATTGTTAAAGCAATAGATACACTTTACGTTGTGTATCTATTGCTTTTGACTTCATTAATGATTAGTAGTTATCTGTAGCACCTTTTGTATCATTTAATACGATTGCAACACTAGCACTTGCTCCAACGCGAGAAGCTCCAGCAGCTACCATTTTGTCTGCATCTTCACGTGTACGAACGCCACCAGATGCTTTTACACCAACGTTTGGTCCAACTGTTTTGCGCATTAATGCGATGTCTTCAGCAGTTGCTCCGCCAGTTGAGAATCCAGTTGAAGTTTTTACGAAGTCAGCACCAGCTTTTACTGATAATTCACAAGCGCGTACTTTCTCTTCATCTGTTAATAGGCAAGTTTCAATGATTACTTTTACAAGCGCTTTTCCTTTTGCTGCTTGTACTACTTCATAAATATCTTTTTCAACGAACTCGTTATCGCCATCTTTTAAAGCGCCTACGTTGATTACCATGTCAACTTCAGTTGCACCTTTTGCGATAGCATCTTTTGTTTCGAAAGCTTTTGTTTCAGTAGTGCTTGCTCCTAATGGGAAACCGATTACAGTACAAACATCTACATCATGTCCAGCTAATTCTTCAGCAGCTAGCTTCACCCATGTAGGATTAATACAAACAGAAGCGAATTTATATTCCTTTGCTTCTTCGATTACTTTCATAACATCTTCTTTTGTAGTATTAGCTTTTAAAATTGTATGGTCAATTAACTTTGCAATATTCATTATCTTCACTCCTCATATCTTTTAACAACTTCATTCTAACTCTTAGTTGAACAAATGTAAATATACTTTTGAAATTTTGTTCATTTTTTCAAAAGGAATTTTCTTGTAGTAAATAAAGCGCATTCTAACTAAGAAACAATTCATATTTAAAATCAAAACTTTTATATTAACAATGGTAGTATGTATCTCAATATCCATAATTATTTTTAAAAAGGCAATTTGTATTCAAAAAACAATCCCATAATTCATACATAACAAAATAAAAGGCTTTCTCAAAATTAACATCTTGAGAAAGCCTTTTATTTCTAACCTTTTTGATAATGTAACAGTTCTTTTGCTGTATGCTGATCGATAATTAATACATTTGCATACCCACCACGTAACGCACCATCAATTGCTTTTATTTTTCTATTACCACCAGCAACTAAAATAGAGCGTTTCTTTAATTTCAGTTCTTCTAACTCAATCCCAATTGTACGCTGATTAATTTCTTCACTACTAATATTTCCGTCTCCATCAAAGAAACGTGAACAAATGTCACCGACCGATTGTTTTTTGAGTAAATTCGTTTCATCCTTATCAAAATAACCTAATCGGAATAATAGTGCTTCGTCTCGCACTGTTCCTACAGTAAAAATTGCAACATTCGCTTGTTTCCCCATTTCGATAATGTGATGGATATGTCGATCCTGCTCTACTAATTCTTTTGTCACTGCATTATCAAATATAACTGGAAGCGGTAGATTTCTTGGCGTCGTTTGAAAAGCATCTGCAAATAAAGCAATCGTTTCATTCGCATATGTATTTACACTCGAATGACTAATACCACCTTTTAACTGAACAACTTCTACACCTTTTACATGTTGTGGTACAATTTTTCTAGCGATTTCATACATCGTCATTCCCCAGCTTACACCAACGATATCACCGTTTTTAACCGTCTTTTCCATATACTCTGCTGCATATTTACTAATATACTCTGTAATCGATGCATATTCTGGCACTGGTGAAAATACGACATGTGCCTCTAGCAAATTGTATTTTTCTTTCAGTAAATTCCCAACGTTATCTAAATCAGCAAATGGATCGGCTATGCTAATTTGAACAAATCCTTTTTCTTTCGCGTACTTTAATAATCTAGAGATAGTCGGCCTTGAAATATTTAATTTATTAGCAATTTCCTGCTGACTATAATCTGACTGATAATATAATCTTGCAACTTCAACGCTTAATTGTTGTTTATCTTTATCCATAGTAACTCGTTACATATCCTTTCCTGTATTTCCTTTTCGTTACAAGCATTATACAGCTTTATGCAAAAAAATTCGACTACCGAATTTTATCTAACTGAACTTCTACTACACTTAGTATTTAAAATGAAACTTTAATCAATGGTTTTTTATCCATCCCCTACTGGTTATCAGCCCGCCCCCATAATGTAAGATTTTTTCTTATAAAGCAAACCGGTCAGGTTATTGAGGAAGTCATTTTTAAAGTTCCAATTAGATATGTGTATAAAATCAGTATGAGGGTGTGAAATCAATTGTAAAATAGTAGTTTTGGAATAAGTAAATAAAAGAAATAATCAATAGTGATTATTTCTTTTTTCATATACATATTTATTTTTGAAAAAACAACCTAACTCCAAATACTAATAATACCGCGCCTGTAATACCCTCTATTGTACGGTTCACTCTTTCTTTTCTTAAAAAAGTTCTTAATTGACGTATTAGCGTGATATAAAGCAAATACCATATTGCTGTCAAAGTCGTAAATGTGAGTCCTAACAAAAGAAATTGGAAGAAATGACTTTGATTGCTCACAATAAATTGGGGTAAAAAACTTAGGAAAAATACAGCAGTTTTTGGGTTTAAAATTGCCGTAGTAAATCCTTGTCTAAAGCTTTTAATTGCTCCAATATCTTTAGAGTCCATTTCTACTGAACCTGACATATCTTCTTTTTTATGTAAGGCACTTTTAATTGACTTTACAGCTAAGTAAATTAAATAAAAAGCCCCAGCATATTTTATAAATGTAAATAACATAGCAAATTTCATTAGGATGGCAGAGAGTCCTAGCGTAGCCATTATTGTATGAATCATCATTCCAGATATCGTTCCTAAAACAGTCTTTATCCCACCATTTTTACCATGCGAGATAGTGTTTTTTGTAACTAGTGCAAAACCAGGACCAGGCATTATTATGATTAGCATTGCTGTAAGGATAAATAATAGATAATTTTCCATGTTCTAGTATTTCCTTTCCAATTTTTAGTTTTGCTTACAGTATAACTGTTTTCATTAAAACATTAAATATAAAAAGCTTGATCAGAAGTACATCTAGGTTGTTAGTATCGATTTGATTAAACATTACCCCAAAGCTACATTAATAAAAAAACACAGCCAATTTATATATTAAATAACAAGTCCACCTCTCACAAAAAACAGGATAAAAAATAAACAGCGGAACTAGTCCACTGTTTACTTCGCCACGCCTTCATGTAATTTTTCTGTATAATCTTTTACATCTTTCCAGCTATCTTTCGCTGTATGTAAATCTTCTTTTATAAACGTAAATTCTTCAGGGCTGATTCCTTTTACGTTTTGCAGTAAATTATTATATTTTGCCCCTACTGTATACCATTGATTTGATATATTTTGCAGTGCTGTAATTGCTGCATCAATTGTTTCAGTCATATTTGTTGTTTTATTTTTTACATCTGTCAATATTGCCACTTCTGCTTGTGCGCCAGAAATTCTATCTTTTAAATTGGAGATTTCTCTTTCTGCATTTGCGATATCTTTTTTCGCAATCGCAATCATCGGTCCGCCAGCAAGACATGTTATTAGTGCTACGCAAAGTACGCCACCAGCAATGACCATATCATTACTCTTTTTGATTGAATCGTTATATGTATTTATTTGTTGCTCTAGAGCTGGAATGCCAGCATTCGTACTTGCTAAAATTGCTGTTAATTGATTTGTATCCTCTTTAAAACTATTTGTGTCTTTCCCCATTCTATCGCGAAAAGCTTTCAAATCCCCTAATAATACATCTACCTCATTTTGATTTTTTACAATATCCGCATACAACTTTTCTAAATCCGCTTTTAATTTTCCACTATCCTTTTGTTCAATCGCTACTAGCATGCTATTATAATACGCTTGAAAAGTATTATTGTAATTAATAATATTTTGATCTGTTTTCATAATTTGAGGCTTCATATAATTTAACCAATACGCTGCGTTAATTTTTGCATCTCTTTGGTGCTGAATCATATTTCCTTTAAACTCACTATTAATGGAACTTATTTTACTCAAATCAGTCTCTTGCTGATTTTGAATTAATTTTGCATATGAATCCATTGCAAATATGCTCGATGTCGTTTGCGCCATAACATCTTGGAATCCAGCTGGCCCTAACGAATAATTTTCCGCACTTTCTTGCAATGTTTTTACGTTTTGTTCTGCTGCAAAAGGATGTAAAGGAAATGCGTTACTCGTTGCCACTCCAGCAATCATTAACGTTAAAAGACATTTTTTATAAAATCGTTTCTGCATACTTTTCACCTATTTTCTTTATAAGGGTATAAAAAGCTCCTGCTCACAACTGAACAGGAGCTTCAAATCATTCATCAATACTTAACGCTCTAACGATTCGTATCCGATTATGCTTTTTTCGTATCTACTACTTTAATATCTTCAGCATAAATCTTTTCTGCATAGTCTTTAATATTTTTCCAGCTATCTTTCGCAATGTTTAAATCTTCTTTAATGAAAACAAGGTCGTTTGGACTAATTGAATCTACATTTTGAAGTAAAGAATTGTATTTTGATCCCATTGTGTACCATTGGTTTGAAATGTTTTGCAACGCTGTAATTGCAGTATCAATTGTATTTGTTAAATACTCCGTTTGTGTTTTAATGTTCGTTAACCCAGCTACTTCTAATTGAGCAGTTGTAACTTGTCCTGTTATTTTTTGAATTTCAGCTTGTGCATTATCAAGTTCTTTCTTCGCTAATACGATTCCAGCTGTACCACCGCCTACAGCTGCTGCACCACCTGCAATTAATGCGACTCCTAACGGCGTTCCTGCACCTGTAGCGATAACTACTGCACCACCGATAATTGCAATTGGGCCTAGTGCTGTCGCAACAGATGAGCCGATAATTATTGCATTATATTTACTAATTGCTTCATTGTACGTTGTAATTTGATTTTGCAGAAGCGGAATTCCAGCATCTTGACTAGCTAATATAGATGTAATTTGATTTGCATCACCCTTGAAGTTTTGCGTATCGGACGTCATTTTGTTTCGGAATTTCTTCAAGTCTTCTACTAACTGATCTACTTGCGCTTTATTTTCATTAATACTACTTGATAATCTAGTTAAACCTTTCGTAAGAGTCGCTTTATCTTTTGCATCTACCGCAGCAACTAACGTATCATAATAGTTTTGGAATTTCGTATTGTAATTAATAATATTTTGATTCGTTGAAATAAGCTGTGGTTTTAATACATCTAACCATTGCTTCGCATTTCCTCTAGCTGTATCCTGGTGCTGAATTACTTTCCCTTTTAAAGCCGCATCAACAGACGATACATTACCAAAGTTAACATTACCTTGTTTAATAATTGTTAAAGCGTACAGATCCATTACTAAAGCGTTTGAACCTGTTCTTTCCATTGCATCTTTTAGGCCTTCTGGTCCTAATGAGTATTCTTCATAGTCATTATAAGCTTTTGCTACCGCATGAATTGGAGCTTGTTTCACTGTACTTTCAGCTGCATACGTATGAGCTGGCATAATGTTTCCTGCTGCAAATACTGCCATAAGTGCTGATAGAGCCATTACTTTATAAGGTTTTTTTGTCATTTTTCTTCTCTCCCTATATCGCTAATTATTTTTCTGCTTAATGTACTTCAACGTTTGTAACGTAATCTTCAAATTGATTCGTTTGTTTATTCATTTCATCACTTACTTTTTTAATTTGATTGAAATGTTTTTGCAGTAAACTACTATCTGTATATGTGCCTTCTTCAACATTCTTTTGAATTTGGATCATATTATTGTTTAGAACTTTCCAATCCGTTAATAACGTTTCTAAAGTTGTAATTTGACGATCGATTAGTTCTGTAAAGCTACTTACTTGATCTTCAACGAATGTAATTTGTGTCGCCTCTGCTTCAGTTTGTGATAACTTTTGAATAAGTGGTAATAACTCTTTTTGCTTTTGCTGAATGCGAAGAGCTGCTTCCCTCGTTTGACTATCAGCAGCATTTACAATTTCATTACTTAAAGTACCGATAGAAACAAAATCAATTGTTTTCGTTTGCGCAGTTTGATTTGTAATTGTAAATACTTGTTTACCGATATTAATAGAACCTTTAATAATTTCTTGAGGTCTATTCAAAATAGTCGTTAATTCCGCTTGAATTTCCCCTTGAATTCTTTTAATATCTTCTCTTAATTTCACAATATCTCCACTTGATCCTTGCAGTGTTTTTATTGCTTCATCAGCTTTAATTGATAAGTTGCTACTATCTTTGTCTAATACCGTTTTAAATCGATTTAACTCTAATAAATCTCGCTCCATACTCTCTTGGATACTTTGTACTTGCAATTGTAATTTTCCATATGCATTTGTAAAATCTGCTTTTGCTTGTTCATCTTCATTTACGTTTCCTGCTAGTTCATAGAGCTTACTATAATAACTATTAAATCTAGTACTATATCTCATCATCTCTTGATTTAAGTCGATTAGCTTCGGATTATATTCATCGATCCACTCTCTTACATTTGCCTTTGCAAACTTTTGATGATTCGTCAAACTACTCATCGCATTCACCTTAATGTCTGGCTGCTGTAAAATAACTAATCCGTATGCTTGTATAAGTGGTGACTGTGACCCTAACATTCTAATTGAATTGGATAATGTATTTGGAGCAATTACATTTTGTGCATATACTGTTTTCACTTCTGTTTTCCCCTCTTTAGCGTAAGCGCTTACAGGAACAAAACAACTCGTAGATACTGCTGTAACCAATAACCCTGTAATTAAAGTCTTTTTCACTTTAACTCCTCCTATGTATTAGCAACTATTACTATCGCATTTTATTATTCTGTTTTCTTGCATATAGTTTGAGATGGTTAAAATAGAGAACGTTCTCATCATGACTCACGTATGAACCATCTCTCCCAACTTTTATTGCTACAGTACTTACTTATTGTTATAAAACATTTCATAACTTTTCATATGTGGTTAGTATGAATAAGGTTGTATAATTTTTCTATCTCAACACCATTCCCACATTTGTACAGTGAATATATTACACGGAAATACTATTCATTTTAAAATAATTTTCGTACAGAATTATGAAATTTCGTTTTGTTTTCATGTAAGTTTTGTACTGTAAGGTCATTTAAACACAGCTATTTATATAACGTAAAGAAGTATTTTCATTCCCTTTATTTTCAAGCTTTCCTGTCCTTATTTCAAAATATAATCCGCTTCACTTTTTCAATTGAAATATCCATATATCACAACAAAAACCTCTACTTATTCATAGATACAAAAATTATATCGATATATCTTTTAGACCCATATGCAATTATGCATAGTGTATACACAAAAAGGATAGCTTCACTTTCGTAAAGCTACCCTTAAAAAATCTTCTTACTTTTTCAAATGATATGGAACTGTCGTAATAACAACATTTCTTTTATAGAGTAAATACGCACGAATGAGTAAACTAGACTGATTATGAAGAATGTTATGCCAACCTTTTTTCGGAATGAACTGTGGTATAACTACAGTAACTCGGTAATTTGACTCACTCGCTTTATATTGTACGGTATCAATAAACTTTGTTAGTGGCTGAATAATACTTCTATAATGAGAATGTAACGTAACAAGCCTTACTTCAGGTTGCCACTTCTTCCATTTCTCTTCAAATTTCTTTTCCTCTTCTCTGTCAAAAGCAACATATACAGCAATAACTTGATCTGCCGAAAGAGCCTTCGCATAGTTCAATGAATTTTCTACTACATGCGTCATACCAGCTACAGGAACAACAATTACATTTCCCTCAATTGGAACAAGTGGCTCACAAGTTTTTAAACTTAATTGATCACCCACTGCATCGTAATGCTTCTTAATTCTATGGAACAAGAAGATGATGGCAGGTAAGAAAATAAGGATTGACCAAACTTGTGCGAACTTAGTTAAAAAGAACATACTCATTACAATAAAACTAATGACTGCACCAATTAAATTGACCGTTAATCTCAAAGCCCATCCTTCAGGTTTTTCACGAAGCCATTTTAATACCATCCCCGTTTGAGAGAGTGTAAACGGAATAAATACACCTACTGCATATAACGGAATTAAATGTTCTGTTTGCCCTTGGAAAGCTACAATTAAAATAATCGAAGCAATTCCAAGTATAATAATACCGTTTGAGTAACCTAGGCGGTCTCCTCTAATCGTAAACATTCTCGGTATGAATTTGTCTTTTGCAAGGTTAACTGCTAAAAGCGGGAATGCAGAATACCCTGTGTTAGCAGCAAGAATTAATATTAAAGCAGTTGTACCCTGTATAAAATAGTACATGAAATTACGCCCAAAAGTTTGTTCAGCAATTTGTGAAACAACTGTTACTTCTTTACTTGGAGTAATTCCGTAATAATAAGCTAAGAAAACAATTCCTGAAAATAAAACTGCAAGTAATGCACCCATTGCGAGCAATGTTTTCGCTGCATTGTTAGGTGCAGGATCCTTAAAGTTTGGAATTGCGTTAGATATTGCCTCAACACCCGTTAAAGCAGAGCTTCCTGAAGCAAATGCTCGTAACAGTAAAAACAAACTAATTCCTGCAACTGGTGTTCCAATCGGTGAATGTAATGTCGGTGAAACTTGACCAGTTATAATATTATAAATACCTACACCAATTAATATAAATAGTGCTAAAACGAATAAATAAACAGGATATGCTAAAACGGAAGCTGATTCCGTTACCCCTCTTAAATTTAAAATAGTAATCAATATAACAAATATAATCGCAATGATTACATTATGTGCATGTAAACTAGGGAAAGCTGATGTAAGCGCATCTGTACCTGCTGATACACTTACTGCAACAGTTAAAATATAATCAACTAATAAAGATCCTCCAGCTATTAACCCTGGATTCATCCCTAAATTTTCTTTTGATACTACGTATGCGCCCCCGCCGTGCGGATAAGCAAAAATAATTTGTCGATAAGATAAAATAAGGGCTGTCAATAATACTAATACCCCAACAGCGATAGGAATAGAATACCAATAAGCTACTGCTCCTAGGCCTGCTAGTGCGATTAATATTTGCTCTGGTCCGTATGCGACCGATGACAATGCGTCAGAAGATAAAATGGCTAGCGCCTTCGTTTTATTAAGCTTTTGCTCTCCTAACTCAGTTGATTTTAACGGCCTTCCAATTAAAAACCTTTTGATTGATGAAACCACTGCTGTCCACTCTCCAATAATTTTGTACGAACGATGCTGCTTGTTACAGCCAGCAAACTATTTCTTCAGAAAACAAAAAATGTCTACAAGCCATAGCGAAATAGACTTGTAGACATTATTTTTTTTGTCGCACAAGCTCCACCTTCCTTCTCAATATAACGCTTACGAGGTTAGCTGTCGGATTCGGGCCTATGAGTAGCCCTACCTTTTTCAAGGATTCACCCCATCGGATTAAGAACTAATCCGTAAGAACGGGTCCCCCGTACCATGCGGTTTCAGCGATTTAGAAAATTGAAACTGTGGATTATAATACTCCTTTATTTTCAAAATGTAAACAAAAATTTTGAAAAAGAAAAAATTTAAAATGATTGCGCATAATCCGCCGGTAAATATACATAATGAATACTAAAAAATCGATAAAGGAGACTCATATGTCTAAAGAAAAGAAGCCTATTTTTTCCGATTCCTATTTAGATGCATTAGCAAATGAAATTAATCAATTATACGGTAAACGTGAACAGGAAATAAATTTGACAGATAGAACGAAAAGAAATAAATAATTTGTCGTAAAAAAGAAAGCAATACACTTATATATTGCTTTCTTTTTTATTTTTTCATACATCCAATTGTATTGCTGATCTGTGAAAGGTCATTTCTTCATACACTTTCAAATTTTGATATACTGCCCCTAATAATGGTGCTTCTATAGAAAATTGTTCCGCTACATCTAGTAAGTATCCTTGTAAGTGCTGGCCTTCAATGAACGAACCTTTTTCCATATCACGCTGCATCGATGATTTCATATCATACGAAATTTTATCGATTGTTTTCATATGTTCTTGGGCAATCCCATCCTTAACTGGAGCTTTCATAGATCTCATGATTTGCACACATTCTTCAAATAAGTTTTGGATAAAATCGCGTCCACCTTCGCTTTCGCGAATCGGTCCTATCGGTGCACGCATTAATGTCGTCACACCCGACATTACAGTAATAAATAAATATTTATGCCACATATCTTGCATAATATTTTCACTTAAAACAAAGCTAGATTTCGTACCTGCAAATGCTTTAGAAATATGCTTTATTCTCTCTGAATCTTGAGACTTCATTTCTCCAAATACAAGTCTGTTGGCAACACTCGTTTGTACAATCTCTCCTTGATCGTTTAACGTCGTCTCGATAAAGCATAAACCGCCAATTACTTTTTCCACGCCGAATTCCTTTTGTAATAGTGATAAATGAGCAATGCCATTTAACAATGGAATGATGACAGTATTTTCACCTACAAACGGCTTCAAATCTTGAATCGCCTCGTTTAAGTGATACGCTTTTGTTGAAAATAAAATAACGTCAAACGGAGAAGTTCGATCTTCTTTCGTTATTAATTTCGGTTGGAAGGAAAAATCCCCGTTAACACTACGAATAACAAGTCCCTTTTCCTCTAATTGCTGTTTTCTTTTACTGCGGACAAGAAACGTAACATCTTCTCCTTTTTCGACTAATCGACCTCCAAAAAAGCCTCCGACGCCACCAGCTCCTAATACTAAAATACGCATACAACATCCCCCTTTTCAAAATACAATTTTATAACATTTAATATACATAACATTATACATGTCCCCTACTAAATAAGCTGAATTTTCATTCTTAATCGAGTATAAAACAGTGGTTATTTTCAAATAAATTTGGGTATGTTGTTTTTATAGCATATATGGAAAGGAAACAATGTAAATGGAGGCAATACAAACAATCGAGGAAAAAGATGTGACAACAGCTATATTTCAATTTATATTCCCGTTTTCTTTTAAAACTGGATATGAACAAAATATGTTCCCTTTCTTACAGAAAAATGATTTCCGTCCTTTTCGACTCGATCATCTTGAAAATGAAAATACATACTACGGAAAGTTTCAAGTTTCACATCAAAATATGGAAGCATACTATCTTTCATTTACAAATAAAATTCTATTTCCTCACTCAGAGCATCAAAAAGGATTACAACGCTATTCTAAAGACCTTAACTTAACTGGACATTTAACAACAAATTTGATTTCTGTTCCATTCAAAATTCATTCTATTGATGTAACACTTTGCCCTTATGAGCTTGGCTTCTTAACAATTCGGACAGAAGTAGAAACCGCTCCAAATATGACATTATCAGAAGCAATCGAATTCGCCGCCCGCTTCCGTGTACTTGAAACTAAAAATGATACAAACGAGACTATTTGTATTGAATGTAACGGAAAACAATACTCACAAGTGGAAAAACTTATATTCGGTGATTTATTTCATGGTGTAACAAACTTCTTTGAGAAAAAGAGATTGCGGAGCTCTTACTTTCAAACCTTTCCTTTCTTTGAAGACCAAAGAATGTATGTACAAACTTTATTATCCGTGAATAAAGAGTCAGACCTTCATATAATCGATGTATACCGAACTTCCAGTCTTTCCGGATTAACAGACGATGGCAATCCGTATATTAGCGCAAATAACATCCCTTATATTCAAGATTATTTAACAAAACATTCTTATCAAAGATGGGCTCCTAATCGCTACTTTGTTATGGAAGAACATATTTTTACATGTATAACAAATGAAGGTGAGCAAGCAATCGCTAAACTTGCTAGTCAAATGTACGGGGAGTTTTATTACGCTTTGTTATTAAATCTATTTCATAAAGTTGTTTTATTAAAAATGGCAAACGCTTATGCTGAACTTAACATTGAACAAGATACAAATGAAATAGAGAAATTAATTTATTCAATCAATTCATTTACAGCAAATTACTTCTCTTTAGAGTTAGTATCCCAATCACAGAGTGAAGATATTTTCTTCCGCTTAAGAAATCTATTTAACATTGAAGTACTATACTCGAATGCAAAACAAAATCTTGATAGTTTGTTTAAATATCAAGAAAATGTCGCTTCCAAAAAAGATAGCCTTTTACTATTAATTTTAACACTCTACTCTGTAGTAGGCCAAATGTTAGGGTTTACTATGATTGATCTTTTAAGAAACACCGATTCAAACAAAATCTCGTCGCCACTTGAATTTTTCGCGCTTTTAATAGCAATTAGCGGCATAGTCATTTCACTTATTTTAGGTGCGCAAAGTTTATACCAATGGAGTCTACAACATAAACGAAGAAAATCATGGGTAAAACAAACTGTACTTTCTGCTGTTAAAGAGAAAGATGATAGGAAGTAAAGAAAGTTATTTTCAAATTACAAATATGTGGTACGCTTCAGTAAATGAAATTTTTATCAGCGATTTTTCGAATATATCGGCGCAACTCAAATTATATCAGCGATTTTTAAGATATATCGACTTACCGACAAAAACTAATAAAAAACACATAGTAAAAAAAGTACTCCAAAATAAAATTTGGAGTACTTTTTTATTACAATAATTTAGCTTACTTCCCTGCTTCGATTTTCTCTAATGCAGCAGCTACTTGCTCTTCAGTTAATTCGTGTTGAACGATATAACGATTACGTGGGTGTACACGACATTCATGAGAACATGCACGTAAATGTTTCGCTTCGTTTTCTTCAGAACATAAAATTTTCTTATTACATTCTGGATTTGCACAGTTTACATAGCGCTCACAAGGTTCACCTGTAAAGTGGTCTTTACCAACGATAACATGCTCTTTTTGGTTTACTGGTACAGAGATACGCTCATCGAACACGTAACATTGTCCATCCCAAAGCTCACCTTGTACTTCTGGGTCTTTTCCGTACGTTACAATACCACCGTGAAGCTGACCTACATCTTCGTAACCTTCACGAACTAACCAACCAGAAAACTTCTCACAACGAATTCCGCCTGTACAGTATGTTAAAATCTTTTTACCTTCAAGTGTTTCTTTGTTTTCTCTAATCCAATCTGGCAACTCACGGAATGATTCAATATCCGGTTTAATCGCACCTTTAAAGTGACCTAGATCAAACTCATAATCATTTCGTGCATCAATGATAACTGTATCTTCTTGTTTCATTGCCTCATAGAATTCTGTTGGCTCTAAATATTTACCAGTTATTTCTTTCGGATTAATGTCGTCTTCTAGACGAAGTGTAACTAACTCTGGACGAGGGCGTACGTGCATTTTCTTAAATGCATGTTCATCTGCCTCATCAATTTTAAAAACGATTCCAGCAAAACGTGGATCATTGTTCATTGCTTCCATGTATTTCTCTGTTTGCTCAACAGTTCCAGAACAAGTTCCATTAATTCCTTCTGTCGCTACAAGAATTCTTCCTTTTAACTCAAGTGATTTACAAAATTCTAAATGCTGTTCAGCAAATTCTTCTGGATTTTCAATTGTTGTGTACATGTAATATAGTAATACTCTATATGGTTTTGTAGTTGCCAATTTATTTCTACCACCTATCTAAATTTTAAAATCATGTATAAGTTAACGTTCATATCAAAACATATATAATAAGAAAATACATACTAAATTGTACTTAGCCTATTTTCTTCTATTTACAATTTTTTCTATAAGTTAACGAAAATAAAAACAAGATTACATCACAAAACACTATGGTTATGTTGTAATCCCAATATATTATATATCATACAATTTCATTTCCATCAATTAATATGCTGTAATATAGGCTCTATGTTCACATAAATTTCAAAATTAGTCCTTTAATTCATTATGTTTCCCCATGTAATCACACCATAAACTCCCATTTTTTTATAACACAACACCATCCATTGCAGCAAGGCATATAATTTGCACTAAGGAAACATTTGTGTTCAAATAAAAATATCATCTCATACATTTAAATGTATTGAAATAAACAATAAGAATACTTACAATAATTTCATCAAGTTAACATTTCAAAGGGGAAAACTACTATGAATAAAGATATATCAAAAGATGAACAAGTCCCTTCTCAAAGTACAACTGTTCAATCAGCACACTTAGCTTTAAGTGGAGAAACGAAAGGGTGGAAAAGACTGTTACCGTTTTTAGGACCCGCTTTTATCGCATCCGTAGCTTATATTGACCCTGGTAACTTTGCTACAAATATCGCAGCTGGTTCACAATATGGATATTTACTATTATGGGTTATATTCGCGTCTAACTTAATGGCAGTATTAATTCAAACTTTATCAGCTAAATTAGGAATTGCTACGGGAAATAATTTACCTGAAATTGCTCGCGAACACTTTCCAAAACCTGTGTCTATCGGCTTATGGATACAAGGTGAACTCGTTATTATGGCTACAGATTTAGCGGAATTTATTGGAGCTGCATTGGGACTTTACTTACTATTTGGAATTCCGATGTTACCAGCTGCTTTAATTACAGCAGTCGGATCATTTATTATTCTTGAGTTTCAACGCAGAGGATTTCGCCCACTAGAAGCTATTATTACAGGGATGATTTTTATCGTAGTAATAGCATTTGGGATTCAAGTTTTTTATGCAAAACCAGAATTAAGTCCCCTTCTTTCAGGACTATTTATTCCAAAATTCCAAGGTGTAGACAGTATATTACTTGCAGCAGGGATATTAGGTGCGACAGTTATGCCACACGCAATCTATTTACATTCTGCATTGACACAACGCCGCGTGGTCGGAACAACTGACGAACAAAAGAAAAAGATTTTCCGTTTCGAATTTATCGATATTATTATTGCAATGGTTATCGCTGGAGCAATCAATGCGAGTATGTTAATTGTAGCAGCTGCACTATTCTTTAAAAACGGCTTGCATGTAGAAGATCTTGATGTTGCATTTAACCATTTCAGCACTTTAGTCGGTCCTGTATCAGCTGCTTTATTTGGAATCGGGCTCTTATCAGCAGGACTATCTAGCTCTTCTGTCGGTACAATGTCAGGTGATATAATTATGCAAGGTTTCATTCGAATGCATATTCCGTTATACTTACGCCGTTTTATTACAATGATTCCACCATTAGTTATTATCGCTTTAGGTGTAAATCCAACTTACGCTCTAGTCATGAGCCAAGTCGTATTATCATTCGGTATTGCTTTTGCATTAGTGCCACTTATTATGTTTACAAGCAATAAAAAAATTATGGGTGCGCTCGTTAATCACCGCATAACAACCTTTATCGCTTGGATCATCGCTGCACTTGTTATCATTTTAAATATTTTCTTACTTTATCAAACATTTGTAGGTTAATGAGAAAAGGTATTCCAATAAAACTGGAATACCTTTTTTCATTACCACTTATGTATGTACCTCTTTCTGGCATTATCGTACCTTTTTCAGTTCGAAAGTAAAGTGGTAATCCTTCCGAAAGAAATATGCTCACCTTGGATGGATCCTGCCTTTGATGATGAATATGTAAATGCGGCTCACTTGAACTTCCTGAGTTACCAACTTGAGCAAGTACCTCTCCTTCATTTACATGTTGGCCTTCCCTCACTTTAATTGATCCTTTTTTTAAATGGGCAAGAATCAAAAATGTCCCTGATTCATCTAGTTGCAAATAAATATGATTACCCGCCATTGATTGAAAATCATCCTCTCCCGGAACTACATCTTTTTCATCATTATTGATGGATATAACTGTTCCAGAAGCTGGTGCCATTACTTTCGCTCCATATATTCCATAATCCTCCAACTTACTATTTTTCACTTCAGCAGGCGGAATAAGAATATCATATGCCCATCGTTCATTTGGTTTTATAACATGATAGTTCGTTTCTAATCGATCACCACCCCAGCCCACTAATGCTCGTTCATTCAAAGGAAAGCGAACTACTGCTTTAGGATTCATAGAATGTACATCTGCTGGGTAAGCAAGTCCCCCTATGTTAGCAAACCATCCTAAAGGCCAAGCTCCAATTATAGAGAAAAGAACGATGAAGAGTAGCGCTTTATCTATTTGCTTTCTGAAAATACCTTTCCACACAAATAGTAATACTGATCCTATCAAAATAAAGAGTGATACTATGCTAAAGGCTTGTATACTCCACCAAGCAGTGACTGATATAACACCTTTAGCTAAATAAACTACACTCCAACTTATAATTAAAAACGCAACTAAAATTATTAATACATATTTCTTCCACATGTTGTATCCCCACTCTCATATCTTTGTTCTACATAATACGAAGTGAAAATTACGACATATAAAAGAAATACTTACGACTTCCTTATAATTCTTTATAATGCGGTAAAACGATGGTGAAAACAGTTTCTTTCTCGTTACTGCGCACAGTGATATCCCCTTTATGAAGCTCTGCTATACTTCTTGCAATTGCAAGTCCCATTCCTTTTCCACCCGTATGAGAGCTACGTGATTTTTCACCGCGATAAAACTTCTCAAAAACGTAAGGAAGGTTCTCATCCGGAATACATTGTCCAAAATTTTTAATTTCTATTTCAGCATTCATGTCTCTTTTAGAAACTTGAATTAAAATATCCTTTCCGTCTTTCCCGTACATAATACTATTACTAATTACATTTTCGAATAGCCTCACCATAACCGCTACATCTATTTCCACATGTAACTCCTTATCACCGTTAATACAAAAGCTCATATCGGCATCATCTAGTAGTGGTACAAAATCAATCATGATTTGTTCAATGAACGCTTTCATATTTACTACACTTTTATGTAATTCGATCTCTCTATAATTTATTTGACAATATTCCAATAAATCATCTACTTGATTTTTTAATTCATAACTTTTTCGCTTTAATATACTTACATACTGTTCACATTCTTCTCTATTTGAATGAAGCTGATTTCCTAACAGGTCCGCGTAACCGATTAGAGATGTTACAGGTGTTCGTAAGTCATGAGAAATATTACTAATCATTTCAGTTTTCATTTCCTGCCATTTTTTTTCATTCTCGATAGACTCTTTTAGACTTTTCGCCATTCTATTAACATTCTTCGCTAATTCACCAATCTCGTCATTTTTTGAAATAGGTATATGTATTTCAAAATTACCATTACTTATTTCCTTCACACTCTTGTTAATTTCAGATAACCTTTTCATCATTGTTTTTGTCATGAATGCAAAGTATGTTGTAGTAAAAATTAAAAAAACTATAAAATATAAAAATGAATATTTTTCCTCTAACGCAGTAACATGACTATATATATTTCCAATTACAATTTGAAACGCTATTATACTTACAGTTGCTAGCAAAATACTACTTATGAATGCGATAAAAAACTTAGCTCTAATGCCTTGTAATGATTTAATCTTCAATTTTATATCCGACTCCCCAAACATTTTGAATAAACTTCGGTTCTTTTGGATTCTCTTCAATTTTATTTCTCAATCTCGCAATATGAACCATTACTGTATTATTACTTTCATAGGCTCTTTCTTTCCAAACGCTCTCATATATTTCTTCAATAGTAAACACACGATTCTTTGCAGCGGCCATTAAGTACAAAATATCATATTCAGTTTTCGTAAGATTAATCGTTTCCCCATATAACATTACTGTCCTCGACACTTCATCTATTTCTAAACCTCTAATATTTATTTTCTTTTCTATTACTTGGACAGCATTTTGATTGAAATATGTATACCTTCTTAATTGAGCTTTCACTCTTGCTATAAATTCAATTGTACTAAACGGCTTCACAATATAATCATCTGCCCCAGTACTAAATCCAATTACTTTATCTACATCCGATGATTTCGCGCTTAAGAACATAATTGGTAAACTATGTTTCTCCCTAATCCTTCTGCATAATTCTATCCCATCCATTTGTGGCATCATAATATCCAGAATTGCAAGTTGAATACTGTTATTATTTATTATTTCTAAAGCCTCTTCTCCGTTATGAGCACTAAAAACTTTAAAACCTTCTTGCATTAAATTTGCGTTAACAAATCGAACAATATCTTGATCATCATCTACAATTAAAATTGAGTTTTTCTCCATATACAAACCTCTTTTTGAAATATATTCCACAATCAATTTTATCATAAATTAAAACCGTACTTCCCCCTTGAATAATCTTTATTTTCAGATTAAATTATATAATAACAACATATTCTAGTTCCAGAAGAAATGGAGTGAAAGCATGTTTCCTATATTGAAAACCGACCGACTCATTTTAAGAGAACTTACCGAAGAAGATGCACCGAGTATACTACAATGCTTTTCTAATACTGATGTACTGCGCTATTATGGCCAAAAACCATTACAAGATGTCGATCAAGTGAAACAAGTCATTCATAACTTTAAGCTCAGTTACAATGCAAGAAGTGGTATAAAATGGGGAATTGAATTAAAGGACAAAAAAGAACTCATTGGAACAATCGGGTTTCATGATTGGTCTTCTGAGCATAAACGAGCCAATATAAGTTATGCCTTTCTCCCTGAACACTGGGGAAATGGATATGCGACGGAAGCTGTTTCTGAAGTTATATCATACGGTTTCCACACACTTCATTTAAAACGGATCGGAGCAATTGTATTTCTTGAAAATGAAGCTTCCAATAAAGTGTTATTAAAATTAGGATTTGAAAAAGAAGGCGTTCTAAAAAATTATATGTATCAAGATGATATCCCCTATGATACGAATTATTATTCTTTATTAAAATGAGTTTAATAGAAATTATACGTAAAAACTCGTTTCAGCATAATGAATCAAGATAGTGGATTTTTAACGAAAGATAGGAAACCGAGCGTTTTTCATTTCTTAGATCATCATACGACTGATGCGAAGTACAATAAATTATATAATCTAAAAAGGGGCATGAGCATATTCTTACTCATGTCCCTTTTTTTACGTTCTTTTTCTGTTTTCGCAATGCTTTTGGAATGTATAGCTGTCCATGTACTCTCCCGTCATTGCATATGCTTTAGAACGAGATCCTCCACAAACATATCGAAACTCACAAACTAAACTTTTTAAAAGTTTTCAATATCATTACTTCTTTTCTAAAACCATAAAGAACGTACTATCCGGTAGCACAACCGCATTCCCAGACTCATCTTTAAAATCGATTTTCTCGCTAAGATGTTGTGTATATCCATCCTGTAAATAGTTCATAGCTTGAACGATGTTTACTTTATCTCCAAAGATACCCTTTACGAAATCCTTATAGTCGTTTGGCGTAAAGATTCCAAACTGCTCTTGCACCTCGTGAACGAAGGAATCCTCCCCCCATGTATACGTATATAAGAACTCCATCGCATCGTTAACAAGCATTTTGACTGTGTTGTCTGCAAGTACCTCATACTGGATTATACGCCCCTTAAATTCACGGACATACTGCTCTAAGAACTTCATTCCACCTGCATCTTTAAAATGAATCACACGCATTAACATTTTATCTTCAGTCATGATGCCATCACGAATGATAATACGACCTCCTGGCTTTATCACCTCGTAAGCACTCTGTAACCCCTTTTTAATTACTTCATGATTGAATTTCTTACCTTCATACTCAATATAAGAGAACAGCTCATGAAGGATAGAAGAATACACAATCGTATCAACCGATTCTTTATCAAACGAGCTACCTAAGTTGATAGCATCCCCTTTAATGACGTCCCAAGAACGACTTTCGTCCTGTTTCTTCTTTTTTAACGTATCAATCACATTTTCGGAAATATCGATACCGTAGATTCGTTTATCCTCGGTCTCTTCTTCAATCATGTCTAGCATAACACCACCACCGGATCCGACATCTACAATCGTATCTCCCTTTATATAATCAAGAATAATTCGTTTATCATCAGCCGAACTATTCATATGCTCCAAATACACTTCTTCGTTATGGAATCTATCATATGCATCCTTTCGTAACCCGAAGAAATCAAAGAGCAGTACATTTGCCCGAGCATGCATCATATCTATCTTTTCTGCCTCTACACAGAAGATGATTAACGCTTCACCTACAGCAGAAAACTGAAACGATACATACGCAGTCTTCATATCTTCATCGACTTTAACCTCAAAAGAAACATGTGTTGTATTCGGCTTCTCGTTCTCACGGTACTCCCGTAGATACTTCTCAATAACCCGCTTACGATACACGTTGTCCTTCTTCTCGCCTTTGAAATCATAGTGCAACTGTTGCATCAATTTCTCGAAATGGATATGCTGAACCTTTCTAGTGCCTATCTCGTTCTTTAACATAACAAAAACTGTCCAAATATCCTCGAAGCTAAGGGCATGCATAGACGGTTCTACATACCACAAATCCTTATCAGATAAAAATGTTTGAACGTCTCTCTTCTCGCTCCCCATAATTATATCTTTTTCAAATACTGACTCCTTATGTTTTGGCGTGAGTCTATGTACACGAGAAGTAAATGGCTCCACATAACCATCAAATAGCCCATCAATTGTAATCTTCACATCGTTCTTTACTTCGCTCCACAAAGATTTTGATACACCTTCAATAATACATTGATTAAGATAGTATAGAATCTCCTTTAACCTAACGTCTCCGTATTCTTCTTTATATGTGTCAATTAAATCAATATGAGAGTTCAAACGAGCCTCTCCGCGGATATACTGCCCGATTAATCCATGTGTTCTAATTATATCTCGAACAAACAAATACTCAGTAGAGTTTAAGTTTGTCTCTATATGTTCGATAAACTGAATATCACTAAAGATATCAGCAGAACCCTCGTTATGTACCAATAGATTGATTCCGTTCTTCTTCCATTTCTCTCGCTGTTTTAAAGAGCCTACCTTTGCAAGCTCACTATACGTTAGTACTTTTTCAATAATGCGATACGCTTCTTCATCTAAAGACAATCCATCTAACACTTGCAACGTACGGTGTACATAGTACAACACCGCATCTGTTTTTAATTCACCAAGTACTTGTACATTCTCATAGTTTTGATGTATTTCCTCTGCCTCGATCAGATACTTTAACCACGTAGGGAGAGTATTAGAAAACCCTTCAATGTATTTATTTAGAACCTCAATATTTTTCAACTTATTTACCCCCATATATAATCAATATCAGTAGTATGTTCTGGGACATCTTCTCTAAAAAGATTATCACCTTATGTCCCCTTTACCATCTATATCTCTTTCAAATACAAATGCATCAAACCGAGTCTTTTTATCATGTAAAAGAGAGTGATCAATTTCGTTTCTAACATGCCAAGTTTGTAACACATTCTTTTGTTCATCTCTTATTTTAACTTCATCAGGAATTTCGGCCGAATAAACAGCAGGACTCAGCGAAGCATTTCTTACATTAATAAACATATGTTGTGATAGAATCAACCGAAAATAGAAACGGCAAGCGGGTGCACTCCACTTGCCATTTTTTCATAGCTTAGTATGTATTTGAATTTCTTTTGCTTTCTCTTTTTCACCCTGCACTCGTACAATTAAATCATATGATCCGGATTTTGGCGCTTCAAACGAAAGCAGACCTTCTTTTTGAGAAGTGACTTCTTCTTCATAAATAACCTTATCACCTTTTGTAACTTGCAATAAAATCGTACCTTCTTCAACGGCTGCTTCATAAGGAATTTCCACATTTCCTTTTTCAGCTTTAATCGTTTGCACATCGTAATACCCTTGCAACGAACCAATTTTTAAAGTCGTTTCGCCATTTTTTTGAACCTTTGTGACTTGTGTTGCTGTATTGCATGCGCTTAACAATACAACAAGAGTGAGAATCATAAATAAACGTAGTAATTTCATAGAAATTCTCCTTTTTTATGTATATGAATTAAAATTCTAACTCTAAATTTTGTACCATCTTATTTCCCACCTCTTAAAATAGCTGTTTTTATAATAAAATAAGTAATAGAAAATAATAAACAAGTACCCATTGTACCAAAAACTGCAACTGAGATGTTACCTGCTAATGTTTCATTTGGATCTAATGCATTAGGTAAAATTGTACCAAAAATTGCAATACAGGCTAATACAACCATAAAATATTTAAATCTTTTTACTTTCTTATTCATACTAATTATCCCCTTTATTCCTTAACATTAATTTCTAAACCAAATCCCCATAAACCTACACCAGGACCTAATGGTACATGGAATTTGACTCTGCTTTTTCTAGCTTCAAAGGATCCCCTGAGATTCCCAAGTTAATATCCCCAAGTATTATACATACCAATTCATTCATATAGAAAAAGCCCCGTTCAAATCAAACACTTAAGCTCCCTTATTTTTATAATACTCAAATAATTATACACAAACATCGCTATCGATTCATCTTAATACCTCAATTACCTTTTAAGTATATCAATGACAAAATATATAATCTAATATTTTTTATATAATTAAAAACAAACATAGTTACAACAAAAGATTGTTTGTATGCTGATTTGTACTGTATTCCCTTATTCCATGTACTCTTTAAAAAACCTTACTTTTTAAAAAGTAAGGTTTTTAAAGAGTAAGGTTTTTTGTATTTATTCATTAGCGATATAAGCATTCTTATACGTATAAACACCACCAAATTGATGCTTCTCAATTCCTTTTACATAATCCTTTTGTACGTAAGCTGATCCCATTTGATAAAGCGGTGCAACTGCAGCATCCTCTATCAGAATACGCTCGGCCTCTTGCAATGCTTCCCATCTTTTCTTTTGATCTAGTACAAAATCGCTTTTCGCTTTCTTTATTAATTCATCGTAGTGAAGGTTAGAATAATTCATTTTGTTATTTTGATTATCCGTCGTAAAGAGTTCTAAATAACTAATTGGGTCTTTATAATCCGGTCCCCAATTTGCCATAGATATATCGTAATCTCCTGTTTGTTCTAACTGTAATTTTTGCTTAAATGGCTGTTGTTTAATTTGTATCGTGAGTCCTTGCAAATGCTTTTCTAAGTCACCTTTTATATATTCTGCCATACGTTTTGCATTATCTTGTTCATACGTTAAAAACTCGAGGTTTACTTCTTCTACTCCTAGTTCTTTTTTCGCTTCTTCCCAAATCTTTTTCGCATTTTGCAAATCATATGAAGAAAGATCTCCGTTTTCTTTTCTAAAATCTTTGCCAGTCTCTTCATTTATATGACCAACTGGTACAAGTCCGCTTGCAGGTTTTGACCCGTTATTTATAAAGTGAGCAACGAAATCTTCTTTATTTAACGCGAATGAAATAGCCTGACGCACTTTCTTATTTGCTAACGCATTGTTTTTTTCATTAAAACGTAGCATAGCAATTCCAGGATCGCTCGACATATGTAATTCCTTATTCCCTTTATACTTGTCTACAAATTGAGAATTAATAGGCACTCGATCCAAATTACCAGCTTCGTATAAATTAACAGCGGTCATTGTATCCTTTACAATTTGAAAGTTTATTTCGTCTAATTTCACTTTCTTTTCATCCCAATATGTAGCATTCTTCTTTAATTGAAACTCTTGTTCATGCTTCCATTTCTCTAATACAAATGGGCCGTTATATATGAGATTACTAGGTTCCAATGCATAATTCTTTCCTTGTTCTTTCAAAAATGACTCATGCTGTGGCAAGTAAATCGGCAGTGCTAACAACTGTAAAAAATACGGAATTGGCTGTTCGAGTTCCACTTCTAACTTATAATCATTTATAACTTTAACCCCAAGTTCATCAAGAGGCATTATTCCCTTATTTATCTCTTTCGCATTTTTCACATGAAAGAGCATGTACGCATATTGAGACGCTGTTTCAGGTTTAATTGCACGTTTCCATGCAAACATAAAATCATTTGCTGTCACACTGTCTCCATTTGACCATTTTGCATCTTTACGCAAATCAAATGTATATTTTTTACCATCTTCACTTCTTTTAAACGATTTTGCTACTGCTGGAATAGGCTGATCTTGATCATCTAATACATACAACCCCTCAAATATGTTTTGCATAACGTGTGCTGATGTACCATCCATCGTTTTCGCAGTATCAAGAGAAGGAATTTCTTCAGATACTGTTACATTTAATACTTGTTCTTTTGCCTCTGTGTCACTTTTATTCGCTTTATTATTACAAGCTGTTAATAATAAAGATGTAACAAGTGCCATTACCATTAAATGGCTCTTTTTTCGCTTCATGAGTTGTTCTCCTTAAGTATAATATATTATAAAGCGTAATATATTATAGCAGAAATACTAACAGAAAGATGCGACATTTTTTTGAATATTTATTCGTCCAAGAAAAAAGCTATCCTTTTAAAAAAGGATAGCTTTTTCAACTACATATAATTACCTATCTTTGCAAACCTCGTTTATAACGACTTGCTTCAAATATAATACGCTCTTCATCTAACGTTTTACATTCGCCATTCCAAACGACACGTTTTCCGTTAATGATTACATCACTTACATCTTTTCCACTAGCAGCATATACCAGGTGCGATAACACTTCATCTGCTGGTTGTAAATGCGGCTTATTAGACGGACCAATCGTAATAAAATCGGCACACTTTCCAATCTCAAGTGATCCTGTTTGTTTCATCCCGATTACTTCAGCAGCTCCTTTAGTCGCAAGTGTAAGAGCCGTTTCAACTGGTAATGCTGTTGCATCTTGATGAATACCTTTTTGTAATAATGTCGCTATACGCATTTCTTCAAACATATCTAAATTGTTGTTAGATGCTACACTATCTGTTGCAATTCCTACTTTCATTCCTGCTTCTAGCATCGCTTTTACATTTGCTATACCTGAGCCTAGTTTTAAATTACTATTCGGGTTATGAGCTACTCGAACATCATGTTCTGCTAAAAATGCACGCTCATTTTCATTTAATACTACACCGTGTGCAATAACTGTTGGACGTTTAAACAACCCACAACTTGCTGCATATTCTACTGGACGTTTTCCGTACTGTGCTTCAATATCACGTACTTCACGCTCTGTTTCCGAAAGATGAATATGAACCATCGTTTGATTTTCTACTGCAATTCGTGCGCATTCTTCTAACAGTTCTGTAGAACATGTATATGGACTATGCGGTGCAACCATCGTAGTTAACATGCCACTTTCGTTATAATAACGCTTTACATATTTCTCAGCTTCTTCGATTGCTTTCTTTTCATCGTCTTTCGTTCCGAAGCTAAATAAAGTTCTTGAAACAGCAGCTCGCATCCCACTTCTTGATACCGTTTCCATAATTGCATCTTGATCTACTCCAATTGGATTAAACATATCAGAGAATGATGTTGTACCACTTTTCACCATTTCAAGTAATCCTAATTCCGTACTAGCGACCGCAAGCTCTGGAGTAAACTGACTTTCAAGTGGCCAAATTCTCGTCTCAAGCCACGGCTGTAATAACATATCATCGCCAATACCTCTTAAGAGACTCATTACAACGTGTGTATGTGTATTTACAAGCCCTGGTAATACCCATTTTCCTTTCATGTCAATTACTTCATCTACTTCAAAATCATTAGCGAATTCTCCGCTCTTTACATCTATAATTTGATCATTTTCTACAATGATATATCCTTTTTCTATCACTTCATTTTGTTCATTCATCGTTACGATTGTAGCGTTTACATAAGTTGTTTTCAAAAGTATTTCCCCTTTCAACTCTATGAAGTTCCCTTTAATAAGTTACCACCATTATAGTAACTTATTAAAGATTAAGAGTCAAAAGATAATTTGAATTCTTTCATTATCTTTTCCTTCAAAATGCTATATTGTTTTTCATTTGTATCTGCAAATGCTTCTTCTCGATTTGATTCCACATCCAAATAATTCAATCTTCCATTGAACTGAGTCTCTGTAAAATCAAACCTCTGTCCAACTATACAGTTATAAAAATGCCACACCTCCCCTACTTTTGTCTTTTTGCTTTTTCCTCCGTATATATCTTGAACGACTAAAGCCGTTACACCACACTGTCCCTTTGCCGGATTCTCAATAGTCCACTTTGAACTTGTTTCAATCGACCATGATTTTACTAGTGCTTCATATATCCTTTTTATCTTTACATCATCCACTCTAATCTTCTCCTACTATTAATTGTTTTACACATCATATTGCAAAAGAGGCAGTAAACGATCCTCAAAAACCGTTGATGGTGTCTCTCCTATTAACTTTGCTCCCATCTTCAAGTAAAACCCTTTTGCATTCGGATCACTATCAATTGTAAAACTTTTTATTCCTAGCTCATTTGCTTGCTCTATTACAAACTTCCACATTATTTTCCCATACCCCTTTCCTTTGTAACGAGGATGAATGTATAAGAAATCGAGAGCTTTATCGTTACGTAAAAATGAGAAAAATCCAATCTTCGTATTTTCATTTTCTAAAACATATACAAAATTATTACTTATGTACCCTTCGGTAATTGTTAAATCTTCCTTACAAGCAAGTATGAATGCTTCGCTATAGTTCCACGTTGCTTTTGAATGTAGTGCAAGTTCACTTAATTCATTTGCTTCACTTAATAACGCATTTCTTATCTTCATGATTCTTTCTCCTCACCTTTGATATATAAACTATTAAAATGATTCGAAAAGTAATTAAAAAAACCTCTTATTTCCGTAAATAAGAGATTACTTTTATAATTCCTCATAATAGGTAACAATTTTTTAAAAGAAAAAAACGCCATTCCTGAAAATTGGCGTTCTTTTTCTTTTAACCTTTATGGCATATTATATTAAGAATCATTTTTGCACTTCTAAACAGTTTCTACTACCGCTTCAAGCATTGTTCCATTTTTAGCATAGTTCGTATGCCAAGAAAAAGCTTTTTCTAAAATATGAGGAGTTTGTCCACCTCTTGTTTTTGCTTCCTCGTAATAAGCTCGTAGCTGGTCACGATACATTGGATGTGCGCAATTCTCAATAATTAGTTCCACTCTTTCTCTTGGTGCTAGTCCTCTTAAGTCCGCATACCCTTGTTCAGTGACGATAACATCTACATCGTGTTCCGTATGGTCTACATGAGAAACGAAAGGAACGATACTTGAAATGTTACCACCTTTTGCTATCGATTTAGTAACAAAGATAGCTAAACGTGCATTTCTTGCAAAGTCACCAGAACCACCAATACCGTTCATCATTTTTGTACCTAAAACGTGAGTAGAGTTCACATTTCCATATATATCTAATTCTAAAGCAGTATTAATCGAGATTAATCCGAGGCGGCGAATGATTTCAGGATGATTGGAAATCTCTTGCGGGCGCATCATTAATTTGTCACGATATTTTTCAAAGTTAGAAAATACTTGTTGCATTTTCTCTTCAGAAAGCGTGATGGAGCAGCAGGAAGCAAAATTGACTTTCCCAGCATCCATAAGATCAAAGACCGCATCTTGTAAAACTTCAGAATACACTTCTAAATCTTCAAACTCCGAATCTAGCATGCCGTGCAATACTGCATTAGCGACTGAACCAATTCCCGATTGTAACGGTGCTAAACTCTTTGTTAATCGGCCTACTTTAACTTCTTCTCGAAGGAACTCTATTAAATGTTGTGCCATAATGACAGTTTCTTCATCTGGAGGAACAATTGTCGATGGTGAATCCAGTTGATTCGTAAACACAATCCCCTTCACTTTTTCAGCAACAATTGGGATACCAATTGTTCCAATTCGATCATCCGTTTTTACGAGCGGAATTGGAAGTCTTTCCCCTTGTTTACCTGGTTCATATAAATCATGCAGTCCCTCTAGTTGCGTAGATTGAGCCATATTCATTTCAATAATAATGGACTTAGCATTTAAGGAAAATGCTAAGGAATTTCCAATTGAAGTGGTTGGAATAATCATACCATCTTCAGTAATCGCAACCGCTTCCAAAATAGCGACATCTATATCCATAACGTCAGCACGGAGTAGCTCTGCTGTATGAGATAAGTGCTGATCCACAAATAAAAAGTCTCCGTTATTAATTCCTTTTCGCATAGTCGCATCGGCTTGGAAAGGCAATCTTTTCCCTAAAATTCCTGCCTCAGCAAATAATTTATCTACATCCGAACCTAAAGAAGCCCCTGTATAAACATTTACTTTAAAAGATTTATCATTCTTCACTCGGTTCACCAGCGCAAATGGGACTGCTTTTACATCCCCAGCACGTGTAAATCCACTTAAACCTAAAGTCATTCCACTTTCAATCCATGAAGCTGCCTCTTCAGGTGTAACTACTCGATCTTTGAAACGTTGATCCCTAATTCTATCTAAATTATTCTCCATATGTAATCCCTCTCTCAATGAATATTCATAATTATTTTACACATTAACACTATCAAAATAGGGATTTTTGTACACAATGCCGAAAATTCAGATAAAACAGCAAATCTAAGTTCTAAAGCAGAAAAATTTAGAATCCTAGAAGCTTACGAAAATAGCTAGCGTATGACTGACTCACTGGTACCCTCTCTCCGTTATCCATAGAAAGTACAAAAGTAGAATGCGTATCAGGGTAAATCGCTTTAATATGATTAATATTTACAATAAAGGAACGGTGGCATCTAATAAAGGAATCTTTCGGCAACAAGTATTCGAATTCTTGTAGCGAGTACTTATGTGTTCCTGTTAACTCTTCTGAATTCACATACGTCTTTTTATCTTTAGCTTCTAAATACATGACCTTTGAAAAAGGAACCGGAACCCATCCGTCTGTTGTTTTTAAAGTAACGACTGACTTTCCATCCGTTAAAGCGGGATAAATCGCCGTCACGCACCCTTCAATCTTCTCATTATTTGAAAACGGTACGGCCATTCCATGATAAGGAATACCGAAAACATCCCGGTTAATAAACTCAGAGGCTTTTTGCTTCGTTACCATTGCTTTATGAGCAATGGTCCCTTCCTTAATAGGATCCCCGGCGCTAATCTTTAAATCAATTCGTTTACTTGGCCGATAGTAAATATATTCTTTCGTATTCGAAACGGCAATTGATATTTCATCTGAAAATAATTCCCCAACTACATCTAGTAGTATACCTAACGTTTTATCTTCCATAGTATGAACACCTCATTTACTATTATACTACTATTATGAACGAGCAGCTGTTGCTTTTACATGTAGTGCAAGTTCACTTCATTCACTAGCTTCAATTACTATCAATTTTCTTACTTGCATAATTGTTTCTCTGCACCATCAAAATATGAACTACTAAAGCATTGCCACAAGCATTAAAAAAATCTTTATTTTTATAAACTTTAAATCAACTTGCTTCTTACATTACTTGCATTATAAAATAAAAAAGTATTCTAAAAAACATTTCATCTAGGGGGAATTGCCTATGCCGTTGGATTCCATTTCAGGTAACGAATATTCCAACATTTAAAGGAGTGCCTGAAATTTGTTAAACTCATATATCAATTCATTTTTATATAAAAATACAGAAAACTTTAATGGGACAATTTTAATAGCTCATAAAGAAGAGACTCTTTATAAACAGTCATTTGGAAAAGCTAATTATAATTGGGACGTACCTAATACATCTACTACGAAGTTTCGTATTGGATCAATAACTAAAATCTTCACAGCAGTTTCAATTTTAATGCTTGTGGAAGAGGAAAAATTACAGCTACATGATACTTTAGATCAATTCATTCCCGATTTCCCAAAAGGAAATCAAATTATGATCAAGCATTTACTAAATCATACTGCTGGAGTCGGTAATATTACGGCTCAACATGACTTTTTATTGCAAGCTTGTCAACCTCGAACACCAGATGAACTAATACAATGGGTTATCGCATGTCCCTTTGAATCTAGCCCTGGTGAAAAATTCAATTATTCGAATTCAGGTTATATTATATTAGGAAAATTATTGAAGTTATAAGCGGAATGTCTTATGAGGAATTTCTTAAAAAGAGAATTTTCTATCCACTCTCTATAATAAACACAAGCGTTGATTTGAATCATATGATTCAAAAACATAAAGCAACTGGGTATGAGTTACATCCAAACCATGGCCTACAGAACGCATCATTTATTCATATGTCTAATTCATATTCAGCTGGTGGATTAGTTTCTACAGCCGAAGATTTATATAGATTTGATAAGGCGCTAAAAGAAAATCGCTTATTATCAAGTAGGTTGACGTCTCGTATGCTTACTGCAGAATCTTACGGATATGGTTACGGTTGGAATATTGCTATGACTGAGAAAAATAATAAACTTATATTTCATCACGGAGGAATTAACGGCTTTACGTCCTCCTATTTACGATTAATTGACAAAGAGGCTACAATCATCATTTTAAGCAATGTATCTACACTATTAACATCGACTCTTGCTAATGAAATAGCTTCTTATATAGAAAATAATTTTTAAATCTATTATGATTTGTAAAACCGTTCAACAATTTGAACGGTTTTACAAACAATTTAGTTCACCTTAGCCCCATAGCATCTAGCTACCGCAACTGCCTGTGCTATATCTAATTTTACATTTTTCAAATTAAAGCTTGTAAAGTCAATTCTATCAACTATCGCTCCCTTTAAATTTGCACCGCTAAGTTTCGCCTTACCTAATTGTGCACCGGTTAAATCCGCTTCACGTAAATCTGCTTTTTCTAAATTACATTCATATAGGTCAGCTTCAATTAAACGTATACCGATACGATAAACTTAACTAAATCTATACAATTCAATCAAATTTACACAAGTTAGTGCTTCATTGTGTTCTCGCCACCCCGAAGGGACGAGGGGTATAACACTCCACACGAGGCAGTATCGTTACCTCCTATTATCAAGCATTTATTTTACCCATCTTGATAAATTTATCGAAGCATTTACATCCCTATCGTGATGGCTATTGCATGGAACACAACACCACTCACGTATTTTTAAACTCCACTGTCCTTCTGGTTGAACTGAATGGTCGTATTTCACTCCGCAACATGAGCAAATCTTGCTTGAGGCGAACCATTTATCAGCTTTTACATACGCAATGCCATATTTCTCGCACTTGTATGACAAACATTGAAAGAAGAAGTTTAATTTTTGAAATAAAAACGCTTTCGATAGTTTTTTGTTTTTTAACAGGTTTGAGATAGATAAGTCTTCCACAACAATTCTCATTGGTTTGGTTTTCACCAATTTAGCTGTTGCTTGATGGATATGGTTATTTCGGATATTCGTAATTTTCCTAGATAACCGCAGGTGCTCAGTTTTAGCTTTTTCATATCCGGCAGATTGAATTTTTACACCTTTTTTAAATCTCCTAGACATATCTCTTTGCGCTGACTTTTTCCTGTTCAAAAGTTTTTTAACCTTAGCATCTTTGTTTATATTTCGTTCTTTCATACCATTAGAAGCTACAAAAAGCTCTTTTAAACCAACATCCACACCAATCGACTCATTGGTTAGTTCTTGGGATGCAAAATCTTCTTGAAACCCTACACTCATCCACCAGTGACGCCCATCAAAGGTAACTCTTGGATTGGATGGTTTTTTGTTTCTTGGTAGTTGTTGGCTTGTTTTCACTTCTCCAATGGACTGAATATGAACTACTTTCTTTCCTATAGTCAGTCTTTCATAATTGGCATAAAATCCTTGGATTAAATCTTTTTTGGATTTATAAGAAGTGTGATAACCATTTTTGTACTTTTTGAACGAATGTTTTCTCGCCGTATCAAAATCTTTTGAAGCCTGTTTAGGAACTTGTGCATTGATGTCTTTTAACCACTCATATTTCTTTCGCTTCTTGATCTTTGTAAATCGTTTCTGTAAAGCTAACTGTGAAACAGATTTTCCAAATAGCTTATAGTATCTATCACTCATTCTTTTACAATAGTTATAAGCAAATCTTGCAGCACCGGCATGGTTTCTAAGCACTTTTTCTTGTTCAGGGGTTGGAATCAGTCTGACTTTCTTCGCCAATATCATCAGAATGTAACTCCTTTAATGAAAGATTTGTTCTTCTGAATCGTAGCGTGTTCCACCAGCATTCTCCTTAGACTACTCGGATGCAAACCTGTTAATTCTGATACTTAACTAACTCGTGAAAATTTCATTATTATTCTCACCTCATTGAATCTAACATAGCACGTATGTTCGATGTTTTCAATGAAGTTTGATAGATTTAATTAAATGTATCTCGTTCAACTAAGGGCGCAATTCCTTAGCCAGTTCTCTTATGAACTTCTCATGTTTTCACATGAGCGCAGACTATATGTTTATCTCTTTAGAGATAGAGGATTTTTCCATCACCATAGGCTTGTGATGTACTCTC